>JAHBXY010000086.1 GCA_019636275.1 Planctomycetota bacterium
TTCCGCGCCGCTGGCGACGGCCCCGAGGCGCGCGAGGCCGCGCGCCGCGCGCTCGAGCGCAACGCCCACGTGCGCACGTTCCTCACCGGCGGCCGCCGCCTCCCCGACGACCTCGCCGGGCGCGTCCTCCCGGGCGAGCCGCTCGAGGCGGCGCTCTACGTCCTCGCCCAGGGCGGCGCCTGGCGCGCCACCGCCGGGGCCGTGCCCTGGCTGGCCGCGCAGCCGCTCCCGGCCGAGCCGGTGCCCAAGCTCCCGCACAAGCTCCGCGACCGCCTGCGCGCCCTGCCGCAGGTCGCCGACGAGACCTGGCAGCTCGGCTGGCGGCGCGTCCCGCGCTGGGTCGAGGGGCCCGACGGCGCGCGCACGCGGCCCTGGCTGGCCCTGGCCGTCGCCGTCCCGCGCGAGGGAGAGGCGACGATCGTCGCCGCCGAGATGGCGCTCGACGCGCCCAGCCACCAGGTGCTGTTCGAGGCCCTGATGGCCGGCCTGCGCCGCCCGCGCGAGGGCGAGCCCCGCCGCCCGGGCCGCGTCGAGGTCCGCGCCGAGGCCGAGGTCGACGCGCTCGGCGGCCCCTGCGAGGCGCTGGGGATCGTCTGCGCCGCGGGCGAGGCCGCGGCCTTCACGGCCGTCGTCGAGGCGCGCGCCCGCCGCATGCTGGCCGAGGCGCAGGAGGAGCCGGGCGCCCTGGCGTCGCTCCCGCCCGAGCGCGCGCGCCGCCTGGTCGAGGCCGCGGCCGCGCTCTACCGCGCCGCGCCCTGGGAGGCGCTCGGCGACGACCGCGTCGTGCGCGTCGCCGCGGGCGACCTCGAGGGCTTCGGCGTCGTCCTCGGCGCCGCCGGGCTGACCTACGGCGTCGTCGCCGCCCGCGACCGCGAGGGCCTCCACGCCTTCCAGGAGGGCGGCGCCTCGGCCGGCTCCGGCGCCGCCGCGCTCCTGTTCGAGGCGCCCGACCGGCTGACGCTCGCCGACCTCGAGGCGATCGAGGCCGCGGGCGCGCTGGCCGCCGAGGACGCCTACCCGCTCCTGACCGGCCTGACGCCCGCCGGCGAGCAGCGGCCGCCCGACGACGACGAGGTGCGCCTGCTCGAGGCGCTCGTCCGCGGGCTGCCCGGGCTCGTCCCGACCTCGGGCGCGACCGAGGTCGCCGTCACCTTGGCCGACGAGGCCGGCGTCGTCCAGCTGGCCCTGGATCCCGGATAGACGACCAGTCGATCCCCGCGACCCCCGGCGGCTCGAGGGCCGCGACGGCCCGCCGGGCGACCGGGTCCTCGTGGCCGAGGAGCCAGGGGACCCAGTCCCGCAGGAGGACGGCCCGCACCGCGTCGGCGGGCACGTGCGCCGCGAGCGCCTCCAGGGCCTCGGGCGGAGTCCGCAGGCGCTCCTCGGGGAGCTCGAAGGTCGGCTCGACGCCCCGCATGCGCGCGCACGCGGCCCTGAACAGCTCCTCGATCGGGAGGAGGAGGTCGCTGGCGAGCGTGTCGTACTCGTTCTCGGTGTGGGACGGCCAGGGCAGGCCGAAGAACGCGCGCTCGAAGACCCACAGGTGGAACAGGAAGCGGTCGTCGCGGAGCGCCACCCACCCCGCGCGGATGACGGCCAGCCAGAAGCGCGCCTCGGCGTCCGGATCGTCCAGGTCGGCCTGGAGCGTGGTCAGGTCCTCGGACACCTGGCCGCCGATGACCCCCCGGGCCGCGGCGTGCCCGCAGGCGGCGGCCCAGCGCAGGCGCGAGGCTGCGAGCGCCCCCGCGCGCAGGCGCTCGCGCAGGAGCGCGGCCTCGTCCTCGATCGCGCCGCTCTCCCGCCAGCGCCGCTCCGCCGCCCTCGCCCGTTCGTCAGTCACCCCGCCCCCGTCCCCCTTGTCAGTGCAACGCCCGGCGCATGTTACGATCCTCCCCCCGCGTGAAGACGCTGCTGATCGGCACCAAGAACGAGCACAAGCTCCGCGAGCTCCGGGACATCCTGCTCCGGATCCCGCTCCTGCTCCAGCCGCTCCCGGGCGCGGTCCCGGAGGTCGTCGAGGACGCGCCCACGCTCGAGGGCAACGCCGTGCTCAAGGCCTGCGGCTACGCGAAGGCCACGGGCCAGCTGTGCCTGGCCGAGGACACGGGCCTCGAGGTCGACGCGCTGAATGGCGCGCCCGGGGTCCACACGGCCCGCTACGCCGGTCCGGACGCCGACGCGGCCGCCAACCGCCGGAAGCTGCTGGCCGCCCTCGACGGCGTGCCCCTCGCGCGCCGCGCGGCGCGCTTCCGCTGCGTGGCCGCCCTGGCCCGCCCCTCGGGCGAGCTGATCGCCACCGCCGAGGGCGTGCTCGAGGGGCGCATCGCGCCGGCCGAGCGCGGCCAGGGCGGCTTCGGCTACGACCCGCTCTTCCTCCCCACCGGGCCCTACGACGAGCGCACGCTCGCGGAGCTCTCCGACGACGAGAAGAACGCCATCAGCCACCGCTTCCGCGCGGTGGCCGCGCTCCGCCCGAAGCTCCTGGAGTCGATCTAAACGCGTGGACCTCGACCTCATCCGCAATTACTGCATCATCGCCCACATCGACCACGGCAAGTCGACGCTCGCCGACCGCATGCTGGAGTACACCGGCGTCGTCAGCCCGCGCGAGCTCGGCGCGCAGATGCTCGACAGCATGGCGCTCGAGAAGGAGCGCGGCATCACGATCAAGGCCGTGGCCGTGCGCCTGCCGTGGACCGTCGACGGCAAGGAGTACCAGCTCGACCTGATCGACACCCCCGGCCACGTCGACTTCTCCTACGAGGTGTCGCGCAGCCTGGCCGCCTGCGAGGGGGCGATCCTCCTCGTCGACTGCACGCAGGGCGTGCAGGCGCAGACGGTCGCCAACTGCTACCTGGCGATCGAGGCCGGCCTCGAGGTGATCCCGGTCCTGAACAAGGTCGACCTGCCGACCTCGCGGCCCGAGGAGGTCGCCGAGGAGATCATGAACTCGCTCGGCCTCGACGCGACCGAGGCGCCGCGCGTGTCGGGCAAGACGGGCGAGGGCGTGCGCGACCTGCTCGACCTGGTCGTGCGCCGCATCCCCGCCCCCAAGGGCGTCGTCGACGCGCCGCTGCAGGCGCTCGTGATCGACTCGGTCTACGACGACTACCGCGGGATCGTCGTCTACGTGCGCCTCAAGAACGGCCGGCTGAAGAAGGGCGACGTGATCACCCTCATGTCGACGGGCCGCGCCTACGAGGTCAACGAGGTGGGGATCTTCCAGCCGCGCGAGAAGGCGCGCGACTCGCTGCAGGCGGGCGAGGTGGGCTACTTCTGGGGCGCGATCAAGTCGCTCGAGGACGTGAAGATCGGCGACACGGTCACGCACGCCAAGCAGTCGGGGACGCCGGCCACCGCGCCGCTGCCGGGCTACAAGGAGCCCCAGCCGATGGTCTTCGCGGGCATCTACCCCAGCTACAACGCGGAGCTGCCCGCCCTGCGCAAGGCCCTCGAGAAGCTGCACCTCAACGACGCGTCGTTCACCTTCGAGCCGGAGAAGTCCGAGGCGCTCGGCTTCGGCTTCCGCTGCGGCTTCCTCGGCATGCTGCACATGGACGTCGTGCAGGAGCGCCTCGAGCGCGAGAGCAACGTCCAGATCGTGCAGACGGCGCCGAGCGTGCGCTACCAGGTGGTCAAGGTCGGCGGCGAGATCATGGAGATCAGCTCGCCGGCGCAGCTCCCCGAGCCGAACTTCATCGACGAGATCCGCGAGCCCATGGTGCGCGCGCAGATCATCACGCCGACCGAGTTCATCGGCTCGATGATGCACCTCAACGAGGAGAAGCGGGGCAAGTACGTCAAGCAGGAGCACATCGGCCAGAACCGCGTGATCATCGTCTACGACGTGCCGCTGGCCGAGATCATCTTCGACTACTACGACCCGCTGAAGTCGGCCAGCAAGGGCTACGCGACGCTCTCCTACGAGATGCTCGGCTACGTCGCGGCCGACCTGGTGAAGCTCAACGTCCTCGTCAACGCCACACCGGTCGACGCCCTGTCGATCATGTGCCACCGGAGCGTCGCCGAGCACCGCGGCCGCGAGATGTGCAAGCGGCTGCGCGAGGAGATCCCGCGGCACATGTTCGACGTGCCCGTGCAGGCGGCGATCGGCGGGCGGATCATCGCCCGCGAGACCGTGAAGGCCCTCCGCAAGGACGTGACCGCCAAGTGCTACGGCGGCGACATCTCGCGCAAGCGCAAGCTGCTCGAGAAGCAGAAGGAGGGCAAGAAGCGCATGAAGCACGTGGGGAACGTCGAGATCCCGCAGAAGGCCTTCCTGGCCGTGCTCGGCGGCGGCGGCGACGAGGACAAGGGCAAGAAGAAGAAGTGACGCCGGGCGCGGGGACGAGCGAGCCGCAGGCGGTCGCCGGGCCGCGCGAGGCGGGCCCGAGCGACGCCGAGCTCGAGGCGCTCCTCGCCGCGCGCGACCGGGCCGAGGAGGCCCGCGCGCGCGCGCTCGCGCGGACCCTCGGCCCCGGCCCCTGCCCCGTGTGCGCCGAGCCGCTGGCGGTCGCGCGGCCGTTCGTCCTCCTGCGCCCGCTCGTGCGCCGGCCGGCGCTGGCCTGCCGCGCCTGCTCCTTCTCCGCCGAGGCGGCGCCCGGCCGGCTCGGCTGGGCGCTGGCGCTGCTCCTGGCGCTGGCGGCGGCGCTCGCCGGCGCGGCCGCCGTGATCCACGCCCAGCGCCTCCTCGACCCGGGCGCGCGCAGCCTCGCCCGCGTCGGCGGCGTCCTCCTCCTCGGCGGCGGCCTGTGGGCCGGCTGGCAGGCGCAGGGGCTCGGCGACACGCAGGCCGTCGCCCGGCGCATCCTGCGCGGCTGGCGCCGCCGCCGCGGCGAGCCTGCCGAGGCCCCGCCCGTGACGGGCTGGGTGTCGGAGAACCTCGAGGCGGTCGTCGTCGCCGTGGTCCTGGCGCTGATCATCCGCCACTTCGTCATGGAGGCGTTCGTCATCCCGACCGGCTCCATGGCGCCCACGCTCCTCGGCGACCACTTCGAGGTCGACTGCCCCGCCTGCGACCACCGCTTCCCGCTGGCCAAGGACGAGAACGAGCTGACGGTGCGCGGCGACGTGCAGCCCGTCACGGCCCACTGCCCGCTGTGCGACCGCGTGTTCGACCTCGACCGCACCGTCGACGACGTGCACGGGGGCAACAAGATCCTCGTGAACAAGCTCGTCTACCGGGCGCGCCCGCCGCGGCGCTACGAGGTCGTGGTGTTCAAGTTCCCGGACGCGCCCTGGAAGAACTACATCAAGCGCCTCGTCGGCCTGCCGGGCGAGCTCCTGCGCCTCGAGAACGGCGACCTGTTCGTCGACGGGCGGCTGGCCAGAAAGCCCGACGAGGTGCAGGACGCGATCTGGATCCCCGTCCACGACGACGCGCACCTGCCGAAGGACCCGCTCGGGCCGCTGTGGCGCCCGCTCGACGACCCCAGGGACCTCGACTTCCCCGGCGACCACCCCGGCGGCGACGACGACCTGCCGGCCGCCGGCCCCGACGCGGCCTGGGGCGGCCTCGAGGGCGGGCGCGTCACCTGCGCCCCGCGGCCCGGGCGGGCCGAGTGGGTCGAGTACCGGCGGCGGATCTTCGACCACTACGGCTACAGCCGCAACGACCACCACGAGCGCCACGACGTGGCCGACCTGCGCATCCGCGCGCGCGTGACGGCCGCCGACGGCGCGACCGTGCGCCTGGCCGTCGTCGAGGAGGTCGAGGGCGGCGGCGCCCCGCGCGTCGTCTCGGTCCGCCTGCCGGTGGGCGCGGGCGAGGGCACGTTCGCGATCGAGGTCGACGGCGAGCCGCAGCGGGCGGTGACGCGGCCGGCCCTGACCCCCGGCGTCCCGGTCGAGGTGGGGCTGGCCTACGCCGACGACCGGGCGCGGCTCCTGCTCGACGGGCAGACCGTCGTCGCCTGGGACGACCCGTTCGCCCCGCCGGGCGTGACCGCCCGCGCGAGCGTGCGCCTGGGCGCCGCCGGCGCGCCGGCGACGTTCGAGCAGGTGCGGCTCGACCGCGACATCTACTACGTCGGCAGCCTGGGCGGCGACAACGACCCCAGCAGCCGCCCGGTGCGCGTGCCGCCGGGGGCCTACTTCGTCATGGGCGACAACAGCCCGAACTCGGAGGACGGCCGGCGCTGGGGGTTCGTGCGCGAGGAGCACCTGATCGGGCGGGCGTTCCTCGTCTTCTGGCCGCTGGTCCCCGAGCAGGTGAAGCGCATCCGGTGAGCGTGACCGAGGCCGAGCTGCAGAAGGCGCTCCACGAGCGCGACCGGGCGCGCGAGCGCGAGGCCCTCGAGCGGGCCGCCGCGCTCGACCCCGACGGGCCCTGCCCCGCCTGCGGCGGGCGGCTGAAGGCCGGCCCGCGCCACCCGGCGCTCGCGCCGCTCGTCGCGCGGCCCGGGGCGCGCTGCACGAAGTGCTCGTTCGTGGCCACGCCGCGCCCGAGCGCGCTCGGGCGCGCGCTCGCGCTCGTCGTCGCGGTGGTCGTCGGCCTGGTCGGGCTGAGGATCGTCCTCGACGCGCAGCAGCTCACCGACGGCACCGCCCGGCTCCTGCGCTTCGCCTTCGGCGGCGGCCTCCTGTGCGCCGGCTTCTGGCTGGGCTCGACCGTGCAGCAGGCGGCGAACGTCCGGGCCCTGGCCCAGCGGATCGCCGCCAGCCGCCGCGAGGTGGAGGAGGGGCCGCGCAAGGGGCCGCCGCCCACGTGGCTGGGCGAGAACCTGCGCGAGCTGGCCTTCGCCGCGATCCTCTACCTGATCCTGCGCCACTTCGTCGTCGAGGCGTTCGTCATCCCCACCGGCTCCATGGCGCCCACCCTCCTCGGCAACAACTACCGGGTGGCCTGCCAGCGGTGCGAGTACCCCTTCTCCGTCGGCAAGGCGGAGACCGAGCAGCCGGTGGGCAACGGGCGCGCGCGCTGCCCCGTGTGCCGGGCCGACTTCCACTTCGACCGCGGCGACGCCGTCAGCGACGGCAACAAGATCCTCGTCAACAAGCTGACCTACCGCGTGCGCCCGCCCGAGCGCTACGAGGTGGTCGTGTTCCGCAACCCGAGCATGCCCTGGGAGAGCTACATCAAGCGCCTGATCGGCCTCCCCGGCGAGCGGCTGCGGGTGAAGCGGGGCGACCTCTACGTGAACGGGAAGCTCGAGCCCAAGCCGCCGCACGTCCAGGACGCGGTGTGGATCCCGGTGTTCGACGGCCGCCACGCCTTCGACGGCCTGGGCGCCGCGTGGGCGCCGGCGCCGGGGCTGGACCTGCCGGCCGACGCCTGGGAGGTGGCCCGCGACGGCGCGACCCTGCGCCTGCGCCCGCCCCCCGGCGCGGTGGCGGCGCTGGACTACGACCGCGCCAGCGGCGGCGTCGTCGACATGACCAGCTACAACAGCGGCCGCCCCGAGCACCTCGGCCGCAGCGCCGTCCCCGACCTGCGCGTCCGGGCGCGGGCCACGCCGGCGGCGGGCGCCGTCGTGCGGCTGGGCGTCGTCTCGGCCGCCGAGGGGCTCTGGACGCACGAGGTCACGGCCACGTTCCCGGCCGCCGGCGGGGCCGCGCGGGCGTTCACGCTCGAGGTGAACGGCCGGGTGCTCGCCTCGAGCGAGGCGCGCCCGCCGCTGGCCCCGGACCGGGCCGTCGAGGTGGCGATCGCCTACGCCGACGAGCGGGTGCGGCTCATCGTCGACGGCAAGACGCTGCTCGACGTGGCCGACCCGTCCTACCCCCCGGCCGACGACACCGCGCCGACCGAGGCCACGGCCCGGCTGGGCGCCAGCGGCGGCGCGGTGGCCCTGGAGGCCGTGCGCGTCGACCGCGACATCCACTACGTCGCCGGCGGCGCCGGCTACAGCCAGACGAACCTCGCCGTGCGCGAGGTGGTCGTGCCCGAGGGCCGCTACTACGCCATGGGCGACAACAGCCCCAGCTCCGCCGACGGGCGCTCGTGGGGCTTCCTGCACGAGGGGCACATCCAGGGGCGCGCGTTCCTCGTGTGGTGGCCGCCGCGCGTGGGCGACCTGCGGCTGGTGAGGTGAGCATGCTGCGCGTCCGCGGGCTGAAGAAGAGCTTCCGCGTGGGCGGGCTGCCGTTCGGCGGCGCGACCTTCCGCTCGATCGTCCAGGGCGTGGACCTCGACGTCGAGCAGGGCGAGATCGTGGGCCTCCTGGGCGCCAACGGCGCCGGGAAGACGACCACGTTCCGCATGACCATGGGCATGTTCCGCCCCGACGAGGGGAGCGTGCGCTTCCTCGACGACGAGGTCACCGACTGGCCCATGTACCGCCGCGCCCGCGCCGGCATGGGCTATCTGGCCCAGGAGCACTCGGAGTTCAAGGACCTGACGACCGAGCAGAACCTGCTGGTCGTGCTCGAGCGGCTGCCCCTGTCGCGCGCCGACCGGCGCCGCCGCTGCGACGCTCTGCTCGACGAGTACGGCCTCACGCCCACGCGCGACCAGCTCGCGCGCACGCTCTCGGGCGGGCAGAAGCGCCGCCTCGAGGTGGCGCGGCTCCTGATCACCGAGCCGCGCCTCGTGCTCTTCGACGAGCCGTGGCACGGCGTCGACCCGATCGCCCGCAGCGAGATCCAGGCGATCGTCTTCGGCCTGCGCGACCGCGGGATCTCGGTGTTCATCACCGACCACGACGTCGAGCGCGTCCTGCTCACGGTCGACCGCGTCTACCTGATGAACGAGGGCAAGATCATCGTCCACGGCGCGCCGCAGGCGATCGTCGACTCCGAGGAGGCGCGCCGCGTGTACCTTGGCCAGGACTTCCAGCTCGACCTGCCCGACCGCCCGGCCCGGCCCGGCGGGGTGGAGGACGCGGCGTGACCGACCCCGAGACCCCGCCCGCCGCGCCCGAGCCGGCCGCGCCTGCGCCCGAGCCGGCCGCGCCTGCGCCCGAGCCGGCCGCGCCCGAGCCGGCCGCGCCCGCGCCCGCGCCCGCGGCCGCCGCGAGCGACGACGACCTCGACCCGATCGACGCCATGCGCGCCCGGGGCAAGCACCCCGAGGTGGCCGCGCTCCTGGCCTGGCTCCTCCCCGGCGCCGGGCACATCTATGGCGGCCAGCGGCTCAAGGGCCTCGTGAGCATGGTCCTGCTCCTGGGCGCCTTCGTCGCCGGGATCTGGGTCTCGCGCGGCGAGGCGCTGTCGCTCGAGGCCGAGATGGGCCATCGCTTCGCGTTCATCGCGCAGGTCGGCGGCGGCCTGCCCACGGCCGTGGGCCTGGCCTACAGCCACGGGCACCTGCCCTGGAAGCCGGACCGGAGCGAGGTCTACTGGCAGGAGCCGGAGTACATCAGCCGGCTGCCGGCGATCGACACGGGCCTCCTCCTGACCATGGTGGCGGGCCTCCTCAACCTGCTGCTCATCCACGACGCCCTCAACGGCATGCCCGGCGCTCTGCAGCGCCGCGTCGAGGAGGCGCGCCACCGCGCCCGGCTGGAGCTGCTGCGCAAAGAGCTCGAGGCGGCGCGCCCCGAGCAGGGAGGGACGCCGACGTGAGCGGGAACCTCGCGGGCCTGGCCCTCACCTACCTGGCCGTGTGCGCGATCACGGCCTTCGTGTGCACGGCCGTGAAGGAGGACGAGGACCAGCACCTCGTCCAGGGCGCCCTGCGGCTGTTCGGCGTGATGACCGGCGGGATCGCCGCCTTCGCCGCCCTCGTGCAGGCGGTCACCTTCCTCGCGGACCACTGAGGTGTGCTCGACGGCTGCGGCCGCGGATGCTGGGCGGGGCGGCGCGCGCGCGGGCTAGAAGTATGCCGATACGACGTCGCCCGCGCGCGCGCCGCCTCGCCTCAGCCTCCGCGGCCTCGCCTCGCTGGCTGCTCCGATCGAAGGCTGATCACCAGCTCCACGATCGGAGCCGAGAGCGGCAGGCTGCCCACGAGCACTACCCCCCTGGCCGCCCCTTCGACGCAGAGGACGCCGAGGAGACGCAGAGGTCGCGTGAAAGGATCTCGATTCCCCTGCCTCTGCGATCTCTGCGCCTCTGCGTCCAATGAGTGACCGCGCTAACCGCTTGATCTGCGAGCGAAGCGAGCAGATCGAGCGGTGGCGCGCATCCCCGAGCGGAGGCCGCGTAGCGGCCGGAGCGAGGGCGACAGGTGCCTCGCTGCGGATCGGAGCATCGCGCCGCGCGCCCGGACGTGGACATCAGAACAAGCGACGGCCGCTGTGAGCCACACGCCCCTCGCCTCCAGGTTTCCCTCGCGAAACCCGCGGCCCGGGCGCGGTTGCTCGCCGTCGCGTGTGACCTAAGGTGATCTCCGCGTCGACCTCCGGCGCGGGGAGGTGCCTTGATCGGCTGGCTGCGCCCGCAGGAGCGGGTGGAAGAGCGGGAGCTCGAGCGGGGCCTCCGGGCCCTGACGATCGACGGCGCCTGCTCGCAGGTCATGGGCGCGCTCACGGGCGGCGCGTTCCTCGTCTCGTTCGCGCTGCTCCTCGGCGCCCCCAACGTGGTGATCGGCATCCTGGCCGCCGTCGGGCCGCTGACGCAGCTCCTGCAGCTCCCGGCGACGGTGCTCGTCGAGCGCACGAGGGCGCGCAAGGCGCTCGTCGTCCTGGCGGCCGCGGCGAGCCGCCTCTTCTGGCTGCCGGTGATCGCGCTGCCGTGGCTCGTCCCCGAGGAGGACCGGGTCACGGTCCTCGTCACCTGCCTCGTGCTCTACTTCGGGCTGGGCACGATCTCCGGCTGCGCCTGGACCTCGTGGGTGCGCGACCTCGTGCCCGAGCGGGTCATGGGCAGCTACTTCGGGCGCCGCATGGCGATCGCCACCGCCGTCGGCGCGGCCGTGACGCTCCTCGGCGCCTTCGTGATCGAGCACGGCGAGGAGGCGCTGGGGCGCTCGCGGCTCGAGCTGCACGCGCTGCTCGTCGGCGTCGGGGCCGCGGCGGGGTTCCTCGGGATCACCTTCCTGGCCCGGATCCCCGAGCCGCGCATGGCGCCGGCCGACCACCCGAGCCTCCTGGCGCTCCTCTCCGAGCCCCTGCGCGACCGGTCCTACCGGCAGGTGCTCTGGTTCCTCGGCGCCTGGGGCTTCGCCACCCAGCTCGCGGCGCCGTTCTTCGCCGTCTACATGCTCCGGCGGCTCGAGATGGAGCTGAGCTGGGTGCTCGGGCTCTCGGTGCTCAGCCAGGTGGTCAACGTCGTCAGCCTGCGCGTGTGGGGGCGGCTGGGCGACCGCTTCGGCGACAAGCCGGTCCTGGGCGTCGCCGGGCCGCTCCTGGTCGTGAGCACGATCCTCTGGCCGTTCACGACCATGCCCGAGCGCTGGTGGCTTACGCTGCCGCTGATCGTCGTGATCCACGTGCTCGCCGGCATGTCGACCGCCGGCGTCGTCCTGTGCGCCGGCAACCTGGCCCTCAAGGCGGCGCCGCAGGGCAAGGCCACGGCCTACCTGGCGACGAACGCCGTCGTCGGCGGCCTCGCCGCCACCCTGGCCCCGCTCCTCGGCGGCGTCCTGGCCGACCGGCTGGCCGGCCAGGAGCTCGTGCTCGCCCTGCGCTGGGCCGAGGCGACGAGCGGCGCCGTGCAGCTCGAGCTGCCGGCCTTCAACCTGCGGGGGCTCGACTTCATCTTCGTCGCCTCGTTCGTCCTGGGCGTCTACGCCCTGCACCTGCGGGCCGCGATCCGCGAGGAGGGCGAGCGCGAGCGCGAGAGCCACGTCGTCGAGGAGCTCTACGCCGAGGTGCGCAAGGCCGTGCGGCACGTGTCGAACGTCGCCGGCGTGCGCCAGCTCTACAGCTTCCCGTTCGCGCGGCTGATCGCCGGCCAGCCGTCGCGCGGGCCGGCCGCGACGCCGACGTTCACGCGGCCGGACGACGACGCCCCCTGACGACCCTGGACCGCGCCGTTCCAGGCGCGGACGCCGCGAGACGCAACGACCGACGGGCCAGCGGTTGCGCGCGGCCCCGGGCGTGCTCGCCACGGCGGCAGGAAGGGCCATGGCACGCTCCCTGTTCGTCGCGCCGGCGCTGGCGCTCTTGCTCGTCGCCGGACCGAGCCTGGCCCAGGCCCGCGCCCAGGCCCGCGGGAGACCGTCGTTCTCGACGGGCTTCGACCCGCGCGCCGACGGGATCCCCTTCGAGAACCGGGGCGGCTACACCTCGCCCGACGGCAACTGCTTCGGCATGTCGCTCCTGGCGATCGACAACTTCCTGCGCCGGCGCGCCGGCGCGCCGCGCCTGCCGGGCCGGATCAACCAGGTCCCCGTCGACGGCCACGTCCCGGAGCAGGCCACGGTCAGCGTGCTCCAGTCGCGCGCCATGGAGCGCGACTACGACCAGCGGGCCTCGGAGAACCCCAGGCACTTCCCCGAGGACACGGCGCCCATGGAGGCGGCGCTGGACCGCATCGAGCAGGGCGGGGTGCCGGAGGTCCTCGTGTTCGAGGGGCAGGACGGCGCGCACGCCGTCGTCGTCTACGGCTACCGCGACGGGCACCTCCTCGTCTACGACCCGAACTTCCCGGGCGAGGAGATCCGCTGGCCGTACGACCGCGAGCGCGGCCTCGGGCCGCACCCCAAGGGCGCGGAGGACCCCTTCTACGCTGACGTCCAGTCCCTCTCCAGCACGCCCTACCGCAACTTCCAGACGACCGACGACCTGGCCTGGCTGCGCGACGCCTGCGAGCGCGAGGACGCGGCCTGCGTCGACCACTTCCCCCGGATCGAGGCCCGGACCGAGGTCAAGAACGGCCAGGTCACGCTGCGCGGTCGCCTGGTCACGCCGGACGGCGGCGAACCGGAGCCGGGCAGCCGACCGAAGCGCGTATGGGTGGCAGTCGACGGCCGCCCGATCGGGTTCTTCCCGGTCGACGCGCGCGGCCGCTTCTCCGGCCGTCTGCCGGCCGAGGCCGGCCGGCCCGGCGCGCGGGTGCGCCTGGTCGCGGCGACCAACTCCGACGGCTTCGCGGGGTCGGTCGACCTGCCCCCCGCCGTCCCCGTCCCCCTGCCGCCGCCGCGTCCGCCGGAGGCCGGGCCGACCGCCGGTCGGCCGACGTCGACCCAGGCGCCGCGCTCCCGCGGCCTGAGCGGCGCCATGAACGACGAGGTGAACCTCGGCCAGCGACGCTGATCGACCTGTCCGCCCTCCTGCGGACCGCCCTCGGACCGCCTGCGACGCAAGCTCCGTCTCGTAAGGACTTGGGGCCGGCCCGGACCGTGCTCGGACTGCCCGCCGGAAGAGAGGGAGGGGAGATGACGCGCACGAGGGTCCTCGCCTGGGGTCGCGGTCCTGGTCCTGGCGGCGGCGCCGGCCGCGGCGCAGGCCGGTCCCACCTTCACGACGGGCTTCGACGTCGAGGCCGACATCACATCAAGCGGTGACCACGGTCAGCCCTCGTACACCAGCAGCAGCGCGCGCTGGTGCGCGCACGGGCCGAGCTTCAGCCCGTGCTGCCGGGCGTGGAAGCAGCCGCAGTCGGCGCCGGCAACGCGGCCGTCGTCCGAGAGCGAGACCTCGGGCGCGTAGCCGTGGGCCGCGTCCTCGACGGCCCGGCCGGTGACGCGCGTCGTGCCGTCGAGGTCGCGCCGGGCGCCGGTGACGACGACGGCCCCGCGGGCGACGAGCGCGCGGGCGGTCACCTCCTCGGGGTCGTCGCCCAGGGTGGCCCCGGGCGGTAGGGGCCGGTCGAGCAGCGGCCGGTAGCGGTAGACGCCGCGCAGGAGGTCGAACACGACGAGCCCACGCGACGCGGCGCCGACGAGGCTCGCGTGCACGTCGGCGACGGACGCTCCGCTGCCGCGGGCGACCTCGTCCGGGGTCCCCAGGCGGTGCCGCTCGAGCCAGGTGAGCGGGCCGTCCGGACCGTCCGGACCGTCGGAACCGCGCCGGCGCGCGACGAGGGCGTCGAGGCGGGCCGTCGACGACCAGTCGCTGCGCGTCCAGCCCGACAGGCCCAGCGTCACGTCGAGCGCCGGGCCGCGCGCGGTGACGAAGTAGGGCAGGCCGCGCCCGAGCAGGTGCACGACGAAGCGGCGCGCGAGCGGGATCGCGCGCTCGAGCAGGCGCAGCCGGTCGCGGCCCCACACGCGGATCACCCGCGGCTCGGGCGCGTCGTGCGACGAGCCCGTGAGCACGACGCGCCGCTCCCAGGGCTCGTACACCAGCGCCGCCGGCTGGCCCGGCGTGAGCTCCCACCTGAGCGCCCGCGGGCTGACCTTCGCGCGCCGCAGGCGCAGCGCGCGGCATACGTCGTGGAGGTGGACCGGCAGGAGCTCGACCTTCACCGCGTCGAGGAGCGACGCGGCGCCGAGCTGCACGAAGCCCCGCACCCAGGCGTCGGGGAGGGCGACCTTCTTCTCGCGGTGAACGGCGGCGCCCTCGGTCTCGACGACGACGTCGTCGCCCAGCGCGAGCTCGGTGCGCCAGATCGAGCGCAGGCGGCGCACCGCCTCGTAGAGGCCGGCCGAGAAGTCGACGTTCGTCGTGCCGAGGACCACCTCCTCGCCGGGCGGCTCGTCGAGCCCGGCGCGGTCGACGCCCACGCGGACGTAGGCGCCCCCGTCGCGGCTGAACGCCTCGAAGGTCACCTGGTCGGGGTGCACGCTCACCACGGGGTCGAGGACCGCCCAGGCCTGCCGCTCCTCGGCCCAGCGGTGCTCGAGCGCGCGGCGCCGGCCGGCGTCGAGGCGCGCGCGCTCGGCCGCGCCGCGCAGGTCGAGCCAGCCCTGCAGCCAGGCGTCGAACTCCGCGCGGGCGGCCGGCGGCCGCCAGCGCAGGTCGGCGACCGCCACCTCGTGCAGGCACAGGAGCGCCTCCTGAGGCCGATCGGGTCCCGCACGGCGCCGCGCCAGCGCACGCGCGCTCGCGCGCGCCGGCCAGGCGCACGCGCGCGCGGCCGCCGCCGGTCTCGACGCCCGACGGCGCCGCGTAGCTCAGCGCGACGTCCACGCGCCCGCCCTCCGCCCGTCGAACACGGTCGTCACCCGGAACGGCACCTCGACCGCGGGGAGGCGGTCGGCCACGAGGGCCAGGAGCTGCACGACGCGCGAGCGGTCGACCTTCGACTCCGTGCGCACGAGCTCGCCCACGACGTCGACGACCAGCCGCGCGTGCGCCTCGGCCTCGAGCGCCCAGCGGCGCAGGAGCCCGTAGAGCCGCTCCTTCTCGGCCCGCGCCGTGGCCGGCCGCAGGAGCAGGATCCTGAACATGGGCACGAGCGCGCGCAGGTCGAAGCCCTGCCCGCGGAGGCGCTCCTCGTAGAGCCCGATCCCCAGGTCCGACGTGGCGGCGTCCGGAGACTCGGCGCAGAAGACGACGAGCTCAGCCAGCTCGAAGCGCTCGAGGTGCGCCCGCACGAGCGCGCGCCCGAAGGCCTGCGCGTCGGGCGCCGGCGCGTCGAGGACCCGGTAGAGCGCCTCGTTGGGTAGCCGCCCGGCCGCCGCGTCGGCCTCGAGCCGCTCGCGCGCCCACACGACGACGTCCTCGTGCGCGGCCGAGAGCAGCCGCGGCAGCTCGACCCCCGGGTGCCCGCCGCGCGCGACGGCGCTCCCCAGGAGCTCGAGGCCCACGGCGCGCGCGCGCCGCGTCGTGGCCCCGACGAGGGTCAGCGCCACGCGCGGGTCGAGGCCGCCCTGCTCCTCGAACGTGAGCAGCGCCCGGCGCAGGGCCTGGAACCCCGGCTCGGGGAGGCGATCGAGCGCGGTCGCCGCCTGCGACGCCAGCCACGGCTCGGGCGCCCCCGGCCGCTCGGCGACGGCCGGCCGGTAGCCGCCCGGCCGTGCCGCCGGGCGCACGAGCGCGCGCTGCACCAGGTCGGGGGCGTCCTGCGGCAGGGGGCCCGCGAGCAGGGCCTCGAGCTGCGTGGCGGTGGCCGGGACGAGGTCGGCGCAGGTCGCCACGAGGTCGCGCCCGAGCGCCCTCGCCGCCGGGCGCGGCGCCGCCGCGAGGGCCAGCGCGGCGTCCCAGCCGACGAGCGGCGGGACGAGGCGCGCGAGCAGCCGGCGGCGCAGCAGGTCGACGATCGGGTCGACGCCCGCGTGAGCGGCGTGGCGCAGCACGAGGTCGCGCAGCGCCGGCAGGAGCGACGCGAGCTCCGCCTCGGCGTCGGCCTGGTCGAGGACGGCCAGCACGTCGGCGACGACCGGCCAGTCGGGCGCGTCGCCCGCGGCCGCCCGCTCGAGGAGCCCCGCCAGCTCGCCCGCGCGCAGGCGCTCGCGCCGGGCGCGCTGGGCCACCTGCGACAGGCCCAGCCGCCAGGCGGCGGGCGCCGGGTGGCGCAGGAGGTCGTAGAAGCGGTCGAGGTCGACGGCGAGCAGGCCGTGGCCGGCGCGCTCCTCGCACAGCCAGGCGAGCGCGCCGGCCGCGCGCGGGTGCGTCACGCGCAGGAGGAGGCCGACGAGCCAGGCGGGGTCCTCGACCCAGCGCTCGACGAAGATCGGGCCCTTCCACGGCGGCGACGGCGGACGGAGCGGCGGCGCCTCGGCGGCGGGCGGCGGCGCCGGACGGACGAGCGCCTCGTCGTCCAGGGCCAGGAGGTCGGGCCCGGCGAGCGCGTCCGGCGGGGTCAGCGCGTTGTCGGCCAGCGGCACTAGCCGGGCGGCCGGGGCGAGCGTCGGCGTCTCCGTCGTACGCAGGACACGGAGGACGACGAAGGACGACGGCGTCTCCGGCCCGAGCGCCGACAGGAGCCGCTCGACGACGCCGCGGAACCGCGCCGGGCGGGAGCGGCCGAGCGCCTTCAGGGCGCGGTAGGCACGCCGCTGCAGGTAGGCGACCGTCTTCGGACCGACGGGCTGGGTTCCCCAGCGCGGGGCGGCGTCCAGGGTCAGCACGAGCGCGGCGAACAGGTCGAGGTCGTGGTCGGGCGGCGTCGCGTCCTCGTCGACGAGCCGGGCCTCGAGGAGCTTGAACAGCCGCTTGAACCCCTGCCACGCCCCGCGGCGGAACGGCCGGCGCAGGACCTCGGCCACGGCGCGGGCCGCGGACGGGGTGCCGGTGGCGTGCACGGCGACGAGCAGCTCGCCCAGGGTCTCGGGATCGTCGCAGGCGGCGAGCAGGGTCGCGCAGGCCGGGTCGTCGTTGCGGGCGCGCGCGAGGAGGTCGTCGGCGGGCGACGCGGTCACGGGGCCTCCTCGATCCGGAGGTCGGGCCGGAGGTCGGTCCGGAGCTCGGGCGCGAGCGCGTCGGGGAAGCGGCCGGGCTCGAGGCCGGCGCGCGCCGCACGGCGCACCTCGGCGCGCGCGTCGAGCAGCGCCGGCCGCAGCCAGGCGTCGAGGGCGCGGCGCTCGTCGTCGTCCGTCGTGGCGAGGCGGCGCCGAGCGACGACGCGCACCGCCGCGAGGCCGGCCTCGGGCGGGAGGTCGCGGGGCCGCGGCCCGAGCCCGAGCGCCGCCACGACCGCCGCCGCCTCGTCGACCTCGGCCAGGAGGGGCAGGGCCCAGGCCGCCTCGGGGCGGGTCGCGAGCGCGCGCAGACGCTCGCGGTGGGCCGCCGGGTCCGCACGCACGTAGAGGGCCCGGGCGCCCGGGAGCGCGGGCACGACCGCGAACACCAGGTCGGCGGCCTCGCGCCCGCGGGCCTCGTCGCCCTGCGCCAGGATGGCCCGCGACAGCGCCTCGACGAGCGCGGGGGAGAGGCCACGCCAGGCCTCGCGCAGGGCGTGGAGGTCGACGCGTGCGCCCCTTGCCCCCGGCAGGCCGAGCCGCGTCCGGAGCGCCGCGAGCAGGCGGCCGGCGACGTCGTCGCCCGACGCCTGGCCTGCGGCCGGGTGCGCGGCGAGGTCGTCCGCCGCCGCGCGGGCGACCTCGGCCTCGGCGTCGTCGACGCGCGCGAGCGCCAGGCCTCGCTCGCCAGCGGCGTCAGCCCGAACGGCGCAGGAGCGCTGATGCCGCGCGCAGGGTGCCGCGCGCGACGCCGCCGGGCCGCCGCCGTCCACGACCTGGCCGCAGCCGGCAGGGCGCTCCGGGTCGCCCAGGTCGCCGAGCGCGCGCGGGCCGCCGCGCGCACGGCCTCGCTGCCGGCCGTCAGCAGGCCCAGGATCGCCGGGGCCGCCTCGCGCCGCTCGCGGCGCCCGAGGACGCGCAGGGCGGCGACGACCGGCGCGTCGTTCGGCTCGCCGAGGAGGGCGCCGACGACGAGGTCGAGCCGCTCCGTGCCGACCATCCGCGCGAGGACCCGTGCGACGCGCTCGACGAACTCGTCGGCCTGCGCGCGGCCCTTCAGGGCCTCGACCAGCGGCGTCGGGTCGCCCTCGACCAGCGCCGCCTGGGGCAGGCGCTCGAGCGCCCGGACCGCCGCGAACCGGACGGCGTCCACCGCCGCCGCGTCCGCCGCCGGCGCCCCGCGCACGATCAGCGCGCGCCGATCCGCCTGCAGGCGCCGGCGGCCCGCCCGCCGCGGTGGCGCGAGGCCGCTGGCGGCCACATCCTGGGCGTGGCGACCAGCGCCCGCGCCGCCGCCTCGTCGAGGCCGAGAATCGCGCAAAGACGCGTGCGTGCGCGACGTCGCGTCATCGGGCGCCCGGTGCCGAGTACGACTGCCGCCGTCGCCGTCCCGGGCGCCGCCCGCTCCCGCCCGCGCGCCAACGCGCGAGCAGCGCGTCGCGCGCGCGGGCGAGGCCGAGCGCACCGGCGGTGTCGGCGGCGGCGGCCTGCACGGCCGGGTCGACGTGGCCCAGGAGGCGCAGGACCGCCTCGCCCTGCCCGGTGAGGGCCAGCCGCTCGACGGCGCGCAGGGCGGCCACGAGCACGGTCGGGTCGTCTCCAGGGCCCGCGAGACCCGAGCCTCGCCCGGGCGTCTCCGCGCCAGCGCCCTCGGCGAAGCCGGCCGCTCGCCCGGCACCGGCCGGCGGCCGACCGCCGAGCAGCCAGCGCGCCACGTGCGGCTCGGCGGCGGCCGCGCGCCCGTGGCGAGCGCCACGGCCCCGGCCGCCGCCGCGCGGAGGTTCACCGGCGCCGACGGCGCGCCCAGGCGGCCGAGCGCCTCGACCGCGGCGGCGCCGCCCACCTCGCCCACGAGCGCCAGGAGGTCGGGCCGGTCCGCCTCCGGCCAGCGCTCGACCTCGCTCACGAGCCGCGGCAGGTCGCCCTCGGCGGCGAGCAGGCGCGCCAGCGCGTGGCCCGGCCCGGCCTGCGTCAGCTCCGGGGCGAGCTCGACGAGCGCCCCCGTCCCCGCGCGGACCCCGAGCCGCAGCTTCCTCGCGCCCCAGGCCTCGACGCGGCCGGCCGCCTGTCGCGCCTTGCCGGTCCAGCGGTCATCCGGCAGGGCGCGCGCGGCGGCCACGGCCTTCGCCGCCCGCGCCTCCACGACCGCGGGCGCCAGCGGCGGCCGCCACGTCGCCGCCACGCCGATCGCCAGGTCTTCGCCCCGCGCGTCGCGCTCGGCGTGGCGCGCAGGAGCGTCGCCGCGTCGAGCGGCCTGCCGCGCGTGCGCGCGCCAGGAGGCGCCGGCTCGAGCGCCGCGCGCACGGGCGGGCTCGACGTGAGCGCCGCCTGGCGCTCGAGCCAGGTCGCCGGCGGGACGCGGTCCCTGAGGCGCCAGGCGAGCTGCTCGCTCGCCTGCGCGGCCGTCAGCGTCCCGACGGTCGGCAGCGCGGGCGCGGCGCCGTCCTGAAGCGCGAAGGCCGCCGCGCGCGCGAGCGCCACCCCGGGGCCGGAACTCCCAGCGCGCCGGCCGGAGGCGCCGAGCGCGGCCTCGAGCGTCCGCCGGTCGCGCGTCGCGCCCAGGGCGGTCCGCCCGGCCGAGGTGAGCGTGCCGGCCACGCGCGCCCGCGCGACGCGCAGGGCGCCGGCGCGCGTCGGTCCCGCGCGGTTGGTTGCCGGTCGTGCTTTCCGGCGAGGCGGGCCTGCGCCGCCCTCGCCACCTCCAGGGCGGTCGCCCGGCCCGCCTCGGGGTCGAGCGCGGCGAGCGCGTCGAGCGCCGCGCGACGGACCGGCCCGGACCTCCGTCCCGGGCGTGAGGGGGCGACGGCCTGGCGAGGTCCCGCCGGCCGAGGCGCGCGACCTCGGCGAGCGCGAGGGCTGGGCCGCGCGGAGGAGGTCGGCCAGGCGCCGGCGTGCGCGTTGGTGCTGCGCGCCCCCTCGCCGCCCGAGGACGGCCCGCCAGACGCCCGCCTCGCAGCGCAGCTATGAGCGCCGGCGCCGCGTCCTCGCCGGCCGTGCGGTCGAGGAGGCCGACCAGGTCGCGCAGGGCCTCGGGCGGCGCGGCGAGGTCGAGGCCCTGGCGCAGGAGCGCCTCGAGCTCGGGCCGGAGCGACGGCCCGCGCAGGCGGCCGGCGAGCGACAGCGCGGCCTGCCGCGCGGCCGGGTCGGGGTCGAGGACGAGCGGCAGGAGCCCCCGCGTGGCCTCGGGGACGTCGAGGTCGGCGAGCAGGGCCAGGAGCTCGCGGCGGACCTGCGGCTCGGGCTGCGCCGCGGCCAGGCGAGCGACCGCCGGGGCGTGCGGCCGGCCGTCCAGGGCGCGCAGGACGTGCGCCGCGGCGGCGCGGACGTGCGGGTCGGCGTCGGCGAGGAGCGGCACCACCTCGCCCAGGCGCACGTCGTCGACCACGTGCGGCAGGAGCGCCAGCGCGGCCGCCCGCAGGGGGCCCTGGCCGCGCGCCGCGACATCGAACACGGCCGCCTTCAGGGCGGGGTCGGGCGGCAGGCCGCGGTCGGGGCGCAGGGCCGCGAGCGCGCCGGCCGCCGCGCGCGGGCGCTCGAGCGAGACGTGCGGGGCGAGGACGTCCACGAGGTCCGTCGGCTCGACGCGCGCGAGGTGCGCGACGGCCTCGCCGCGCAGGGCGTCGTCGGGCGCGCCGAGGAAGGCGGCGACCAGCGCCAGCCCGCCGGTCGCCCCAGGCGGCCAGGGCGCGCCCGGCGGCGAGGCGCACGCGGTCGCTCGTCCCTCGAGGCGTGGGCGCAGGGCCGCGGCGAAGCGGGGCTCAGCCGTGGCGGGCGAGCGCCGTGACGGCGTCTGGCGCACCTCGGCGGCCGGGTCGTCGAGGGCCGCCAGCACCTCGGCCTCGTGCGCCAGGACGCCGTCGCGCGGCACGAGCCCGAGGGCGCCGGCGCGCGCGCGCGGGCGCGGCGAGGCCAGGAACCCGAGCACGAGCCGGAGCGTCCGCCGGTAGGCCGGCCCGGCGACCACGTCCCACAGCGCCTCCTGCACGAAGGGCGACGGGTGCGCGCGCGCCCGCTCGAGCCGCGGCAGGGGGCCCTCGTAGGGCCCGCGCGCGCCGGTCTTCGGGTGCAGCACCTCCCGGCGCGCGAGCAGGGCCAGCGCGGCGCCGTGGAGGAGGCCCACGTCGACGCCGCGCGCCTGCAGGTCGAGGAGCTCGCGGTGCGCGGCGTGGAACGTGGCCGGGCTCACCCAGGCGCCCGCCTGGCGTAGGCGGCGGCGCAGGTCGTCGGTCTCGTCGCGCGTGAGGCCCGGCACGCCGCCCCGGGGGAGGACCGCGTCGAGGGCGAGCGTCACCTGCCGGCGCGCCCAGCGCGCGGCGTCGTGGCGCTCGAGCGCGCGCGCGACGAGGCGCGGCAGCAGCAGGTGCGCCCGCTCCGCGCCCGGCGGCGTCGCGCGCAGGAGGTCGAGCTCGAGGGCCAGCTCCAGCCCGACGGTGCGCGCCTCGTCGTGGGTGTGGTCGAGCAGCGCGAGCGTCAGCGCGAGGAGCGCGCCGGGCTCGGGCTCCTGGCGCGCGAGGGCCAGGGCGCGGGCCCGCGCCTTGCGCCCGCCGCTGCCGGTGCCGCGAGCGCCGCGCGGGCCAGGCGGCGCGCGGCGTCGGCTGACAGCCGTCGTCGCGACCTCGAGCAGGCGGATCGAGCGCGGCGTCGGAGACGCCCGGGAGCGCCGCGACGGCCCGAGGTGTGGGGCGAGCCCGGCGGCCTCCTGCGGCGTCGCACGCGCGACGACCGCGCCCAGCGACCTCGCCGCCGGGTCGGCCGCCGTCGGCCCGAGGCGCCGCGCGCACCACGCGCGGCGCCTGGCGCGAGCCCGCAGAGGCCGACCACCCGACCGCCGCCCGCCGCGCGGCCGGGCGGGCGTCCGGCGCCCCGAGGACGCGCCGAGCGCCGGCTCGAGCTCGAGCGGCGCCAGGCGCGGCCAGGGCCGGCGCGAGGCCGGGGCCGACCTCCGGCACGTCGACGGGCGCGGCGAGCAGGTCGAGCGCCGCGCGCGCCACGCGCGCGTCGCCGAGCGCCGCGCCGGTCTTCGAAGCAGGCGGCGATCGTCGTCGCGTGGCCCGGCGCGCCGCCGGGGGGCTGGCCGAGGCCCCGGCGCACGTAGGCCACGGCGCCCTGCAGGAGGAGGTCGAGCTGGCTGCCCGGCGGGAGCGGCTGGCGCGTGCGGGCGAGCAGCCTCCCCAGGGCCACGATCGCCGCCTGCTCGGCCTCGCCCGCGGGCGCGCCGACCGGAGGGAGGTGGCGACCAACCGCGGGCAGGGCCTCCGCGCGCGCGAGGTGCCCCAGGAGGCGCAGGGCCGGCGCGGGCGCGACCCCGCCGCGCAGGCCGCCGAGCTTCGTGAGCAGGGGGCCGGCGACGCGCTCGAGGTCCTGCTCGACGTAGGCGCGCTCGAGGGCCGGACCGACGACGGGGTCGGCGACGTGGTCGAGCAGGTTGACGAGGTGCGCGCTCGAGCGGGCGGCGATCGCCAGGCGCGCGATCGCGCGCACGAAGTCGCGCTGCTCGCGGCGGAAGCGCCGGTGCACGCCCAGGGCGTCGTGGTCGGGCCACAGGCGCGAGAGGAGCGCCTGGAACCAGGTCGGCTCGGGCGAGCCGGTGCGCTCGAGGCGCTGCCGGCGGGCCAGCGCCCGGCCGTAGACCAGGTTGGCGGCCACGGCCGCGGTCACCAGGTCCTCGGTGGCGCCCGGCGCGAGGAGGCGCAGGGCCGGCCCGTGCAGGCGCGCGTGCGCGAGGGTCGTCGTGAGGAGCGCCCGCTCCGTGGCGCCGAGCGCCGCGCCCTCGAGCAGGCGCAGGGCCGCCGCGCGCGCGGCGAGGTCGGCCGCCGGGTCGACGGCCAGGCGCAGGAGCGGGGCCGCCGGTCGCGCGAAGCGCGCCCGGCGCAGCCAGCGCTCGGCGTCGCGCCGCCGGTCGTCGCGGCGCAGGAGGTCGACGAGGAGCGGGGCGAACGCCTCGAGGCCGGCGCTCGACACGAGCGCGCCCACGCCGCGCGACAGGTCGGCGTCGTCGCCGCGGAGCAGGCCCTCGAGGAGCCCACGCGCGGGCTCCCGCGACAGCGCGTCGCCGTGAGCGGCGAGGAGCCGCAGGACCCTCGGCCGGTGCGAGCGGTGGCCGACGGTCAGCGCGCGCAGGAGGGCCGGGAGGGCCCAGGCCGGGGGCGCGTCAGCCACGCCCGCCGTCGCCGTCGCCGTCCCCGTCATCACCGTCCCCCAGGCCGTAGGACACGGGGAGGTCCTCGTCCTCTTCGCCGTCCGCCAGGCCGTACGACGCCGGCAGGTCGTCCTCGGCCCGAGGCGCCTCGCCCTCGGCCGTCGTGGCCTCGGTCCCGGCCTCGGCCTCCTCCTCGTTGGCGGTCTCGGCGGCGCCCGTGACGGTCGCCAGGGCCTCGATCGCCGCGCCCGACACGTGGACCGACGGGTCGGCCAGGGCCTCGCCGAGCGTCGGCCCGAGCGACTCGGCCAGGGTGCCGTCGGCGTCGGCCCGCACCAGCGCCAGGGCGGCCTGGCGCACCTCGGGCTGCGGGTCGCCCAGGGCGCCGCGCAGGGCGTGCGCGGGCGGCGGCGGGCCGCCCGCTGCGCGCAGGCGCCGCTCGAGCGCGGCGAGGACCCAGCGCGCACGCGCGGGTCGGGGTCGCCCAGGCGCGCCCGAGCGCCAGCGCTGAGCGCCGCCGGGCGGTCGGTCAGCGCGTCGACTCCAGCCGCACTGGGCGCGGGCTGGTGAGCGGCCTCGAGCGGGCGCGGCCGGCGCCGGCAGGCGGCGCGCGAGCGCGCGCCGCGCCGCGGCCCGCACTCGGCGTCGCGCGCCCGCGTCAGCCGCCCGAGCGCGAGGTCGACCTCCGCCCGGCGCGGCGAGTCGCCGGGGGCGTCGACGAGGGCACCCGCGGTCCACGCGGCGCAGCGCGAGGGCGGGGTCGGGGTCGAGCGCGGCGAGCACGTCGGCCCGCGCGCGGCGAGGCCCAGCCGACCGACCGCCGAGCGCGGCCGCGCGCACGAAGACCACCGGCGAGGCGAGCGCGGCCTCGAGCAGGGGCTCGGCCGCGGCCCGCGGCGCCGTGGCCAGCGCCTCGACCGTCGCGCGCAGCTCGCGCCGCGCGGCCTCGAGCGCCTCGGCCTGCGCGGCGCCGCCCCCGCCTCCTGCTCCGAGCGCCGGACCGGCCCAGGTCGACAGCGTCGTCAGCGCCGCCTGGCGCAGCTCCGGATCGTCGAGGCGCAGGAGGAGCGCCAGCGTGGCCACGTGGCGCTCGCGCCGGTTGAGCAGCTTGAGCGCGCGCCGGGCCACCTCGCCGCTCGGGTGCGCGAGCAGCGCCTCGACGGCGAGCCCCATGGCCTCCTCCCAGGCGTCCTCGCAGACGCCGATGAAGGGCTTGGCGAAGTCGGTCGGGAGGCTCCGGCCGGGCGCCGGCCCGGCCGCGCGCGCGGTGGCCCACAGGTCGCGCCCGCCGGCGCGCAGGAGCGAGAGCGCCAGCGTGCGCACCTCCCACAAAGGGTGGCGCAGGAGCGGCGCCAGGGCCCGGGGCGCCGGCACCACCCCGGCCTCCTGCGCCGCGCGCAGGGCGGCCACGACCTCGGCCCGGGCGGGCTCGCGCGCCCAGGTCACGCCGTCGAGCAGCGGCTCGACGAGCGACCACCGGCCCAGGTGACGCACGAGGCCGGCCGCCGCGGCCAGCGCGTCGTCGTCGCGCGAGGCCACGCCCGCGCGACCTCGGCCGCGGCGACCCTGACGGCGGCGCGGGCCTCGGGCTGCGCGCGTGCAGGGCGCGCAGGGCGTCGAGCGCGGCCCCGCGCGCCCGGGTCGTCGAGGAAGCGCGCCACCGGGTCGACCAGGCGCGCCAGCGGGCGCGCGGCCACCCAGCCCGCCAGGTCCGGCGTCGGCGCGTCGCCGGCGCGCGCCCGCGACAATGCCTCGAGGACGACCGCCTCGACCTGCAGCGGATGCGCGACGCGCAGCGCCTCGCGCCCCGTCTCGGGGGCCACGCGGCGCACGACGTCGCGTAGCGGCAGGGCGCCGGGAAAGCGCCACGGAGGCGGGCCGCCGCCGCGCGCACGGCCGCGTCGCGGCCGAGGAGCGGGCGCGCGTCCGGCCCACAGGCCGGTCCGGCCGAGGCGGGCGCCGGCGTCGAGGAGCGCCGGCGCGGTTCGCGCGCCCCGCGCAGCGGGCCGGGCGACGCCCACCCGCGCGGCAGGAGCCCGCGCAGGAGCCGCGCCAGCCCCGCGCGCAGGCGGCGCCAGCGGCGGCCCTCGGTGAGCCGCCCGACGACCTCGCGCGCGCGCGCGGCGACGAGGTCGCGCACCTCCTCGTTGGCCCCGCGCTCCTCGACCAGGCGCAGCCCCAGGCGCACCTGCCACGGGTCGCGGTCGTCGAGCAGGCGCGCGGCCAGCCGCGGCGCCTGAAGGTGCGGGGCCAGGGCCAGCGTCGGGGCGAGGTCGGGCGCGGCCGCCTCGACGGCGGGTCGACGCCGCCCGGGGCCGGTCGGCCGCGGCAACGCCAGCAGCGCCTGAGCGCGCGCGGCGCGCGAGCCGAAGCGCCGCCGCCGCCGACGACGAACGCCCACAGGACTGAGCGCGCCCGCCCGTCGGCGCGGCGCGCCAGGGCCGCGACGGCGACCTCACCACGGCGTCCTGCACGAGCTCGTCGAGGAGCAGGCGGGGCCAGCGCCGGCGTGTGCGGTCGTGCCGGCGCCGCCGAAGCGCTCGAGGCCGCGCGCCCAGGCCGCGGGTCGGCGGCGTCGGCCTGAGCAGCCGGAGCGCCGCCCGCTCCCGGCGGCCGGAGGCGCACGAGCGCCCGGCGCGCCGCCGCCCGCACGCTGGGCGCCCTCGTATCGAGGAGAATGCGCCAGCCGGCCCAGGTGGCTTTATGCGGTCGCCGTCGGTCGACACGAGGTCGAGGGCGCGCGCGAGCGCCCCCGGCGCGCGTAGCCTCGACACGCCGTCATGCGCCGCCGCGCAGCGCCGCCGGCAGCGCCGCGAACACGTCGAGCGGAGCGGCGCGTCGGCGGCCCGCGGGTCGAGCTCCGGCCGCGGCCAGGGCGGCCAGGAGCGGGTCGTCGGCGAGCACCTCGACGACCGCGCGGCGCACCGACGCGGCGCGGTGGTCGAGCAGGGCGCGCACCTGCGGGCCGACCTCGGGCGAGAGCCCGCCGCGCGGCAGGGCGCGCAGCACCTCGACGACCACGCCCGGCGGGTTCGTCAGGCCGAGGGTCGCGAGCGCTCCGCCGGGGCGCGTGGCCGCTCGACAGGTGAGCAGCCGCCAGCCGAGCGCGCGCAGCTGGCGTACTTTGGCGGCCGCGCGCAGTACGGCCTCGTCGCGGGCGGCCGGGTCGCCGCCAGCCGCAGGCAGCGGGCGGTCGGCCAGCGCCGCGAGCGCGTCTCGGGGCCGGCGGCCCGGCCGCGAGCACGGCCGCGCCGCGCTGAGCGCCGCGCCGCCGGCGACGAAGGCCTCGAGCGACGGCCGCTCGCCGTCGTCGGGCGCGAGCAGGCCCTGGACCCACAGCGCCACGGCGGCGCGCGCCCGGGCCACCTCCTCGGCGGCCACCGTGCGCGTCGCGTGCAGCGCGTTCCACACGAGGGCCCCGAGCGCCGCCTCGCGCGCGTCGGCGGCCAGGCGGTCGAACGCGGCCAGCAGGGTCGGCGCGCGGCCCGAGGCGTCGATCGGCAGGGCCAGCGCGTCGGCGACGACGCGCGCGTCGGCCTCGAGGCACAGCCGGACGAGGTCGTCGTCGAGCGGCGCCTCGGTCAGCGGCACCTCGAGCAGCAGGTCGCGCCCGCGCGGCGTGGCGAGCATCACCTCGAGGAAGGCCCGCTCGTGGCACAGGGCGGCCGTGAGCGCCGCGCGCTCGCGCTCCGAGAGGTTCGACGGCGGCGCCGGCCGCTCGGCCGCGTCGACGGGCGGGCGCCGGCGGAGCGCCGCCTCGGCGGCGCCGCGCACGCGCAGCGACGGCTCGACCAGGAGCATGGCCATGAGCGCCGGCTGGAGGCGCGCCGCATCCTCGCCCGAGAGCGAGGCCACGGCCTGCGTCCGCTGCTCGGCGCCGCCGCCGCGCACCACCTCCCGCAGGGCGTCGAGCCTCACGCCGGCACCTCGCGGAGCGCGCGCAGCCAGCGCTCACCCAGCGCCGGCTTGACCATCTTCACGTAGCTGGCGTAGCCGAGCATGCGCGCGCGCTCGGCCGGGTCGGCGAACCCGGCCCGCGTGACCCGGTGCACCGCGGCGCGAAAGCGGCGCAGCGTGGCCCGCGGCAGCCCGGCGACGTCGTTCGTGACCACGCCGGTGACCCGCTGCTGGCGGCCCCGACGCACGACGACCAGCTTGTCGGGGTTGAGCTGGAAGCCCTCGCCCTCGAGCGCGGCGCGCACGACGCCGAGGAGGCGGCCGACGCGCTCGCGCGCGCCGTCCTGCGACGAGAAGGCCAGGTCGTCGGCGTAGCGCGTGTAGACCCAGCCGTGCCGGCGCGCGTAGCCGGCCAGGCGCGCGTCGAGGCGGCGCGCGATCTGGTTGGTGAGCTCGGGGCTGGTCGGCGCCCCCTGCGGCAGGGCCCGCGGGCCGACGGCCACCCACGCCGGCTGGCCGTCGAGGTCGGCCTCGACGCGGCGCGCCTCGGTCGTGAGGAGCCCCAGGAGCGTGGCGACCATGCCGGAGTAGCCCAGCGCCTCGAACAGCCCGCGCACGCGCGGGAAGTCGATCGCGCCGAAGAAGTCGCGGATGTCCGCCTTCACCAGCACGGCCGCGCGCAGGTGGGGCCGGGCGTTGGTGAGGGTCGAGCGCCCGCGGACGAAGGCCTGGGCGTGGACCGTGGGCTCCAGCCGGGCCAGGACGTGCTGGCGGATCGCCTGCTGCGCGGCGCGCAGCGCCGGGCGCGGGGCGGAGATCGTGCGCACGCCCCCCTTCGCCTTGGGGACCTGGAACTGCCGGTAGTGGGTGACCGTCGCCACGTCGCGATGGTACGTCAGCCAGCGGAGCGCGCGCATGTCCATGCCCAGCAGGGTGGCGAGGTCGGCCGCGTCGTGCATCACCGGCAGGCCGCGGCGCTCGAGGGCGGCCGCGTCCGAGCGGGCGGCGGGCAGGCGGGCGGAGACCCCCTCGCCCGCGTGGAGGACCTCGCGGGTCAGGCGGGCGGCGTGGGTCGCGCGGCGCGCCCGGACCGCCGCGGCCCGGGCCAGGCGGGCGGCGCGGCGGGCCTCCTCGCGCGCCTCGGCGCGGCGGGCCGCCTCCTCCGCCTCCACCCGCACGGACTTCCTCGGGCCCTCGGTCATTCCCCTCCCGGCGCCGGCTGAAGAGACCGCCCGGTCCGTCGCGGGCGCGACGGACCGGGCCGTCAGGTGAGGCGGTTCACTCCTCCGCTCCGACCGCGAGGGTCGAACCAGCGAACGGGTGGGCGCCGGTGACCCCGATCGGGGGCACCTCCGCGTGGATTTCCCAATCCCCCCCAGTGAGCGGAGGTGCCCCCGATCGGGGTCACCGGCGCCCGCCCGGAGCAAGAGTAGGGACCCTCGCGGTGACGCCTGAAGGGCGATGCCCGGCCGCGGCGAAGCGCCGCGAGAACGCTGACGTCCTCCTCCCCTGACCGGGCGGACGATACCCGGCGGGACCGACAGGCCGGGACCCGCTACGATCCGGGGCATGGCGACCGTCGACCCCGGCAGCCTCGGCCCGAGCCGCGTCAAGCGGCGCCTCCGGTCGCTGGCGATCGGCGCCGGGACCGGGCTGATCGCCTGCGCCATGGCGGTCGGCGTCGACGACCTGCGCGAGCGGGCGCGCGGCCGGGGCGACGCGCTCTCGCGCACCGACGTGCGGCAGGTGGTCGCGACCTCGCGTCTGCGCGCGCGCGCGGAGGACCTCGCGCGCACCTCGCCCCTGGTCGCCGCCGCGCTCGGCGGCGCGCCGAGCGAGGTCACGCTCGACGGCTGCGCGCTCGAGGACGACGGGGCCGTCGCCCGCGCGCGCTTGCGCCTCTCGCTCGTCGGCCCGACCGGGGCCGGGTGGCTCGAGGTCGAAGCCACCCGGCCGAGCGGCGACCGGCGCGCGGCGTGGAGCGCGCTGGCGCGCTTCGTCGGGGGCGGGGGCGCGCCGGTCGAGGTGCCCTTCGGGCCGTGATGTCTCTCGAGGACTGCCCGGACGCCACCGTGCGCAACGGCCAGCTCGTCCCCGTGTGATGTCCGACGTCCTCAGCCCGGCCGCCCCGCCGCCCCGGCGGCTGCCGCGGGTCGCCTGACGGGGGCGTACGAGGCCTCGACGGCGCCGTCGCGTTCCGAGACGTCTGCCGCAACCCCTTCGATCGCTAGACGATGTGGCGGAGCATCGCGCCCCCCCTGTCGAGGGGCGCGACGCCCCCCGGGGTGCGCCCCCCCCTCGCCGCGCTCGGTTTATGTCTGGCAAGAGGCGTGCGCTGCGGCCCCGCAGAAACGGCGAGAGCGCCGGGAGGGGACCGAACATGGGTGCGAGCGTGCGCTGGATCGCGATCGTGGGGGTGCTGCTGTCGAGCAGCCTGGCGGTGGGGTGCGACGGCAAGCGGCGGCGAGGCTGGATCGAGCCGCCCGCCCCATCCCCAGGCGGAGGTGACCCCGTCGGCGGCGACCCCGTCGGCGGTGACCCCGTCGGCGGCGATCCCGTCGGCGGCGGCGGCGACGGCGGCGACGGCGTGTCCGGGCCGGTGGTGATCGCCTCGTTCACGGCCTCGATCGACCCGTCGTCCGGCGCGCCGGGGGACCAGATCACGGCCCAGCTCATGACGACCGGCCCTGGGACCTTGCCGCTGGAGGAGGTCACCGCGGAGCTGGACGGCGAGCCGCTGGCGCTGACGCTCGTGCAGCCCGACAAGGTCGTCTTCACGCTGCCCGCCTGCCACGAGCCCAACCTGACGCACGAGCACGTGATCGTCTTCCGGGCCGGCGACGAGAGCGCCACGGTGAAGCTCAGCCACCCGGCCGTGGCCCCAACGCTCTCGCTCCTCGGCGTGACGGACGGGTCGCGCGGCGGCGGCGTCAAGGTCGTCATCACGGGCACCGGCTTCGTCGCCGGCATGGTCGTGCGCTTCGGCGGCGTCGACGCCACCGACGTCGAGGTCGCCTCGGCGACCGAGCTGTCGTGCGTCACGCCGGCGGGCGACGTCGGGTCGGTCGACGTGACGGTGATCCACCCCGAGGAGCTGGAGGCGTCGCTCGAGGCCGCCTTCGCCTACACGAACGCCGCGCCCGAGGCGCTCGACGCGGAGCTGGACGCCGAGGAGGACGGCTCGCTCGAGCTGACGCTCGAGGCGACCGATGCCGACGGCGACGCCCTGACCTTCACCGTCCTCACCGGCCCGGCCCACGGCAAGCTCGGCGGCGAGGCCCCGGACCTGACCTACACGCCGGACGCCGACTGGCACGGCGAGGACTCGTTCACCTTCGAGGTCAGCGACGGCCTGACCACGGCCACGGCCAAGGTGAGGATCATGGTCGCCCCGGTCAACGACGCGCCCGAGGCGACCGACGGGTCGCTGAGCGTCCGCGCCGGCAAGTCGGCGACGATCGAGCTCGAGGCCAGCGACGTCGACGGCGACGCCCTGACCTTCGCGATCCTCAGCCCGCCGGCGCACGGCGCGCTCACCGGGACGCCGCCCGAGCTCACCTACACGCCGGAGGTCGGCTTCGAGGGCGAGGACTCCTTCACCTTCACGGCGAGCGACGGCGCGCTGACCTCCGCCGCGGCCACGATCACGATCACCGTCACGCCGGGGCTGAAGGCCCTGAAGGTCAGCCCCGCGGCCGGCCCGGCGGCGGGCGGCTTCGCCCTGACGATCACCGGCGCGGGCTTCGAGGAGGGCATGGTCGTGACCCTGGGCGGCGAGGAGTGCACGGACGTCGTGGTCGTCTCCGAGACCTCGATCACCTGCACCGCCCCCGCCGGCGCCCCCGGCCGCGCGGACCTGGTGGTGACGGCCCCCGACGAGGCCGAGGCGACGCTCGCCGACGCCGTGCTCTACGAGGGCTTCGCCGGCTCGAAGCTCGTCACCTCGACCGCGGGCCCCAACGAGCGCGAGGTGGCCGTCGCCGTGAGCGCGGACGGCGTGCTCCACGTCACCTGGCGTGACGACCGGCGCAGCGGGACCAACAGCGACCAGGGCGACATCTACTACCGGCGGAGCGCCGACGGCGGCCTCTCCTGGACGGGCGAGGTGCGCGTGAACCAGGGCTCGGCCACCTCGACCGGCCCCGACCAGACCCCGTGCATCGCCGTGGTGGGCTCGGTCGTCATGGTCGCCTGGGTGGAGGGCAGCACTGGCTCGACCTACCTGCGGCGGAGCACCGACGGCGGCGCGAGCTGGACCGAGGCGGAGAAGCGGCTCACCAGCTCGAGCGGCTGCTCGAACCCGTCGATCGCCGCCAGCGGCACGACGGCGCTCGTCGCCTGGACCCGCAGCGGCGACGTCTACGTGAGCCGGAGCACGAACACCGGCAGCAGCTTCAGCGGCGGCGACTCGTCCTCCGTCGCCTCGAGCGCGCTCCGGCCCACGCTGGCCCTGGACGGCTCGAACGCCGTGCTCGCCTACCACACGTCGAGCAGCGGGACCCGCAGCCGGCGCTCGACCAACGGCGGGTCGAGCTGGGGCTCGGCCGTGACGGTCTCGGCCAGCGGCACGAACGCCAACGTGGCCATGGAGGGGACCAAGGCGGTGATCGTCTGGCAGACCTCGACCGGCGTCAGCTCCGCCCGGAGCGCCGACGGCGGCGCGACCTGGACGAACGGCGCCGCGGTGGTCGCGACCGCCCACGTCCTCGGCCGGCAGATGGTCCGCGTGAGCGGCCGGGCGATCGTCCCCCTGCACCGGGCCACGGGCGGCAGCTACCTGAGCTTCAGCAGCGACGACGGCGCGACCTGGAGCGCCCTCGTGCGCCTGGACGAGAACGACAAGGGCGCCGGCGCCGCCGTGGCCGCGGCCCCGCTCGACGGCGCGCTCGTGGTCCTCGCGGCCTACGAGGACACGAGCTCCCCCCGACGCGTGCGCACGCGCGCCGGCGTGGCGGCGACGGCCGAGTAGCGGCCGGGGCGGGCGGGCGGGCGGGGCGACCCGCCCGCCCGCGCTGTCCACGACGTCGGCCTGATCTGCGCCCCCTTCGCGACCTCTGCGTCGACGTGTCCGGGCTCGGGTCCTTGCGTCAGGTCCTTCGTGAGCGACGGCGAGAGGAGGTCCGAGTGGTCCGCTTCCCGAGGCGTCGGCTGCGCGAGCCGCTGGCCGCGCTCCTGGCGACGGCCGGCCTGGTGACGGCCCTGCCGCTCCTCCTCGCCCCGGCCGGCGACCAGGCCCCGGCGACCGCGCGGGTGCGCGAGCGCGCGCCCGCGCTCGACCGCGCGACGGCGGGTCGACCTCGCGCCGCCGGCGGCGGTCGGCTCGCAGGGCTCGCAGGCCGCCGCGAACCGCGGGCCTGGCGGCCGCGCGCGAGGCGCGCGCCCGGCAGCGCGCCCGGCCGGCGCGGCCTCCGGCGCCGACGGGGCCCTCGGCGCAGGAGCTCCAGGCGGCCCTGGAGGCGAGCGCCGACCCGGCGGAGCGGCGGCGCCTCGTGGCCGCGCTGCGCGCCCAGCGCCACCGCGCCTCCCCCCTGGCCCTGGCCAACCAGGAGCCGGTGGACCTCGAGGCCCTGGCCGACGCCCGCGCGGCGCACCGGCTCCCCGAGCAGCACGCCCTGCTCATGGACCTCACGCGGGCGGCCGACGTGCGCGACGCGGCGAGCCGGGCCCTGGCCTCGGTCGCCAGCGCCCGGCCGCTGCTCCTCGATGCGCGGCCCGCGGCGACGGGCCGCCCGCGCCCTCGCCGCGCGCGCCCTCGCCGCGCACGGCGGCGCCGACCGCGACGAGGCCCTGGCCCGCTTGCGCGAGGACCCCGTCGCGGCCGTGCGGGAGGCCGCCCGCCGCGCGCTGGGCGAGGACGCGGCGGCCGCCGCCCCGACCGAGGACGACCCATCCGGCTCGTGACGCGAGGCCCTACCCGCGGCGGCGACGAAGCCCGTGGCGCACGCCCCGCGCCCACAGCCGCGCGTAGTGCGGCAGCCACTTCCTGAGCGCGAACCGGCTCTCGCCGGCGACGCGGTCGGTCCAGGTGGTCGGCACCTCGACCACCTCGCGCCCGGCCTCCCAGGCCGCGAGCGTGAGCTCGAGCGCCAGCTCGAACCCGGCGCGGCTCTGGACGTCGACCGAGCGCACGAAGGCCGCGTCGTAGAGGCGGAAGTTGTTCGTCGCGTCGCGGGCCGGGAAGCCGGCCAGGTGCAGCGACAGGCCGCCCAGGCGCGAGAGGGCCTTCTTCAGCCAGGGACCGCCGACGTGGCGCCCCCCGGGCATGTAGCGCGAGGCGACGACGACGGCGGCGCCGCCGCGCCAGGCCTCGAGCATGCGCGGCACGACCGACAGGTCGTCCGAGAGGTCGGCCATGCTCACGAGCACGGGGCCGCGCTCGACCGAGCGCAGGCCGGTGAGGAGCGCGCGCAGGACGCCGCGCGCCTCGTTGCGCAGCGGCTCGATCGGCGCCCCCTCGGCGCGCAGGGCCTCGATCACGGGGAGCGTGTCGTCGTCGGGCATGTCGTAGACGGGGCGGACGACCGTCCCCGGCGGGAGGTGGGGGCCGGCGCGCCGCCACCACTCGCGGAAGTTCTCGCCCTCGTTGTAGACGGGGACGACGACCGTGAGCGGCGCGCTCAGATCGTGCCCAGCCTGAGCTGCTCCGTCACCCACGGGACGACCTCGTCGAGGATCGCTTCCAGCGGCGTCGTGGCCTCGAAGCCGAGCAGGCGCCGCGCCTTCTCCGTGCTCGGCACGCGCCGCTGGACGTCGTACTTGAACGGCCGGTCGCTGACCCAGCGCAGCGGCTCGCCCGGGTGGAAGCGCGCCCAGATCGCCGCCGCCAGCTCGAGGACCGTGTGGCCGACCGGCGTGGAGAGGTTGAAGTCCTCGTTCAGGGCGGCCGGGTGCTCCATGCACAGCCGGATCCCGCGCGCCAGGTCGCCGCCGTAGGTGTAGTGCCGCACCTGCTCGCCGCCGCCGAGGATGTGCAGCGGGTCCTGCCCGCGGGCGACCTTCTGCACCAGGTCGGGGACGACGTGGCTCATGGCCAGGGCCACGTTGCCCGACATGATCTCGACGTCGGTCAGGGCCCGCCGCTCGCCGACGCCCACGCAGTTGAACGGCCGGATCACGGTCGACGGCAGGCCGTACTGCTCGCGCGCGCCCTGCGCGTAGTACTCGCAGGCCAGCTTCTGGAAGCCGTAGGTGGACATGGGCGGCGGGCTCGTCCGCTCGGCGCCCTCGGGCGTGGGGAACTCGGTCGCGGCCTCGAACACCATGGAGCTCGAGAGCACGTTGACCTTCTGCAGCCGCCGCTCGCGGTGGGCCCAGATCGCCGCGTCGAAGGTGGCGGCGATGATCCGCTCGTTCTCGGCCAGGAGGTCGTAGGCGTGGGTGTGGAAGTAGGAGATCCCGCCGATCATCGCCGCGCCGGCGAGCACCTGGTCGCAGTCGGCGACGAGCTCCTTCATGAGCGCCACGTCCTTGGCGTCGCCGCGGACGAAGGTGTAGCGCGGGTGGGCGTCGTAGCTCTTCTCGACCGGCCCGTACTTCGACAGGTCGTCGATCCCGACGACCTCGTGGCCGTGGTCGAGCAGCTCCTGCACCACGTAGCCGGCGATGAACCCGGCGGAGCCGGTGACGAGGACCTTCACGCGAGCAGCCCCCCGCGGCCGAGGAGGTTCCAGGGGTCGAGCACGCGCTGGCGGGGCGTCAGCGCACGGTAGCGCGCGTGCGGGGCGCCGATCACCAGGACGTCGGCCTGCGCGAGGACCTCGTCGAGCGAGCGCCACCAGGCGCCGCGGGCCAGCTCGTCGGTGCACAGGACGGCGCGGCACTCGAGCGCCAGGAGCTTCCGCAGCTTGAAGGCCAGCGACTCGCGCGTGTCGTCGTTGTCGCCCTTGAAGGTCATGCCGAGGATGCCGACCGTCCGTTCGCGCAGGGGCGCCGCGGCCTCGCGCAGGTGCTGGACGAGCACGCGCGGGAGCCCCTCGTTGACGAGCATGGCGCTCTGGCCGAGCGTGAACTCGTTGTTGTAGAAGGCCGCGAGCTGCATGGTGTCCTTGAACAGGCATGGGCCCGCGGCGAAGCCCGCCCGCGGGAAGCCGGCCAGGCGCGGGTAGTCCTGCGTGATCGCGCCCCACACGCGGTAGAAGTCGATCCCGTGGCTCACGCACAGCGAGTAGAACTGGTTGGCCGCCGCGAAGACGATGTAGCGCCACGAGTTGCAGAAGAGCTTGCCCAGCTCGGCCTCGAGCGGCTCGACCTCGACCAGCTTGTCGGTCATGCAGCCGAACAGGTCCCGCGCCCGCTCGCGCGCGCGCGGCGTGACGCCCGAGACGAGCTGGGGCAGCTCCTCGAACTCGCGCAGGGCGTGCCCCTGGGCCACCCGCTCGGGGCAGAAGGCCACGTCGATCCCGGGGGCGCGCTCGTCGAGGACGCGCGCCAGGTGGGCGGTGGCGCCCGGGTAGACGGTCGAGCGCAGGACGAAGAGCTGCCCGGCGCGCAGGTGCGGCCCGAGGTCGTGGATCAGCCCGACGAGCTTCTCGACCTGCGGGTTGAGGTGCTCGTCGATCGGCGTGCCGACGATGCACACGACGACCTCCGCGCCCGAGACGGCCGACGGGTCGGTCGTCGCCCGCAGGTTGTTGCCCACGTGGGCCCGCAGGAGCGGCGCGGCGTCGCGCTCGAGGAAGGGCATCTCGCCGCGCGCGATCGCCTCGACGGCGGCCGCGTCGATGTCCACGATCGTCACGTCGTGGCCCTTCTCGGCGAACTTGAGGGCCAGCGGCAGCCCGACGTGGCCGCAGCCGCCGAGGACGGCGATCGTCGTCGGCCTCACGCGCCCCCCTCGGTCGAGGCGGCCCAGCCGGCGAACGAGGCCGCGACCGGCGCGAGCAGGCCGCCGGCGCAGATCAGCAGCCCCTCGTGCGCCAGCGACGGGTCGTCGTAGCGCAGCGGCCGCCCGCGCCCGTCGCCCGCCTCGCCGCCGGCGGCGACGAGCAGCGCCACCGGGCCGGCGCTGTCCCAGTAGGCGCAGCGCCCGCGCGGCCGCAGGTGGAGGTCGGCCTGGTCCTCGGCGATGCGGGCGGCCTTGAGCCCCATGCTCCCGCACGGGCGCCGGTCGGCGATGCCCGCCGCCGCCGCCCAGGCGGGCAGGTCGGGCGGCTCGTGGAAGCGGCTCACGACCTCGCGCGCGCCGGCGAGCGCCGCGCGGCGCGCGGCGCGCAGGGGGCGGACGGCGCCGTCGGGCTCGACGGCCCAGGCGCCCTCGCCGACGACGCCCAGCCAGGCGCGCCCGGCGGTCGGGTCGAGGACGCAGCCCACGGTCGGGCGGCCCTCCTCGACGAGGCCGATCATCACCACGAACTCGGGGATCCCGGCCACGTACTCGCGCGTCCCGTCGAGCGGGTCGACGAACCAGCGCCGGCGCGCCGCCGCCCAGCCCTCGGGCGGCGGCGCCTCCTCGCTGATCAGCGCGTCGCGCGGGACCTCGGCCTCGAGCACGGCGAGCGCCGCCCGGCTCGCCGCCCGGTCGGCCTCGGTCACCGGCGACCCGTCGTCCTTGCGCTCGGCCGCGGCGCGCTGGCGCAGGAAGGGCGCCAGGGCGGCGGCGCCCGCCCGGGCGGCCGCCAGCGCGACCCGCGCGTCGGGGTGGCTGATCATGGCGCAGATCCTACCGCTCCGGGCGCCGGGCGAGCGGGTGGCGTCGCCGCCGCTTCAGGGGCCGGGGAGGTCCCACACGACGAGCTCCCCGTCCGCGCCGGCCGTGACCACGCGCCGTCCGTCGGGCGTGATCACCGCGCACAGCGCCGGGCCCTCGTGGGCCTGCGTCCACCAGCGCAGGCGACGGTCGCGCAGGCTCCAGCCCAGGAGCAGGCCGCCGTGCGTGCCGGTCACCACGAGGTCCTCGCGCACGTCGACCCCGGCCACGCCCCGGTAGCGGCGTGTGGCCTCGAAGGCGTTGACCTCCTCGGGAGGATCGAGCGCGATCGGGACCCCCGCCCCCCGCAGGTCCCACAGGAGGAGCGTCGTCCGGTTGCGCACGCCGACGAGGACCTGCTCGGCGTCGAGGAAGCGCGCCCGCGCGAGCTGCCAGCCACGGTCGGCCGGCGGCGGCGGCAGGACGCCCGCCGCGATGGCCTCCTCGACGCGCGCCTCGCGCAGGGTGCGCGCGGCCTCGGGGTCGACGATCAGCCAGCGAGCGCCGGTCGGGTAGCCCGGCGCCGTGACCGTGATCAGGCAGCGCGCCCCCGCGGGGTCCCAGGCGACCGTCTCGCCGTGCGGGCGGCCCAGGCTGGCCACCAGGCCGAGCGGGGAGAGCGCGCGCGCTTCGAGCAGGAGCACCGTGCCGTCGAGGGCGGCGATGGCCAGGCGCGCGCCGTCGGGGGTGAAGGCCGCGTCGCAGGGGTCCTCGAGGGTGCGGGTCTCGGCCGCGAGGACCGGCGCCGGGCCGGTCAAGTCCCACCGGCGCAGGGCCAGGTCGGCCCCGCCGCTGACCAGGGCCGCGCCGTCGGGCGAGAAGGCCAGCGCCTTGACCCAGCGGCGGTCGCCGCGCGGCTCGGGCGCGTGGTCGAAGGCGTGCACGAGGTCGCCGGTGTCGACGTCCCACACGCGCACGCGGCCGTCCTCGCAGCCGGCGGCCACCTGCGCGGCGCCGGGGCGGGCGGCGAGGCGCCACACGGGCGTGCTCACGGTCAGGCGCCGGGCGACCGTCGGAGGGCCCGTCCGCTCTGCCGGGGTCTCGACCGGGCGCGGCGCGAGGACCTCCGTCGTCGGCGGTGTCGTCGGTGATGTCGACGGGGGCGGCGGCCGGGGCGGCGACGGCGGCTCGGGCGCCCACGTCAGCGCGAGCCAG
>JAHBXY010000087.1 GCA_019636275.1 Planctomycetota bacterium
CCCGGCGACGCGGTGGCCTGGCGGAAGCGCGGCGCCCTGCGCGCCCTGCGCGGCGAGTTCGAGGCGGCGCGCGCCGACCTCGACCGCGCGCTCGCGCTCGAGCCGGACGCGCCGGACGCGCTGTCGAGCCGCGGCGGCGTGAGGCTGACGCTCGGCGACGTCCCCGGCGCGCTCGCCGACCTCGACCGCGCCGTCGCGCTGGACCCGGGCGAACCGACGACCGTCCTGAACCGGGCCCTCGCCCGGCGAGACGCGGGCGACCTGCGCGGCGCGCTGGCGGACCTCGACCGGGCCGTCGCGCTGGCGCCGACCCAGGCGCCGCTCTTCGCCAACCGCGCGCTGGTGAGGACGAACCTCGGCGACCACGCGGGCGCCCTCGAAGACGCCGACCGGGCGGTCGCGCTCGACCCGCAGCGCGCGTTCTCCCGCCGGATCCGCGGCGTCGTGCGGACCGCCCTCCACGACGCCCAGGGCGCCCTGGCGGACCTCGACGCGTCGATCGAGCTCTCACCACGCACGCCGGAGAGCTACGAGCGCCGGGCCTTCGTCAGGAGCGAGCTCCTCGGCGACGTCGCCGGCGCCATCGCGGACCTCGACCGGGCGCTGGGCCTCGCCCCGGACGCGGCGCTCACGCTGCGGAACCGCGGCGCGCTCCGGCTCCGGCTTCGCGACGCCCGCGGCGCGCTCGAGGACCTCGACCGGGCGATCGCGCGGGCGCCGGACGCGGTCCTGGCCCTGGCGGACCGCGGCGCGGCGCGGCTGGAGCTGGGCGACCTGGTCGGGGCCGCGATCGACCTGGACGCCGCGCTCGCCCTCCGGCCGGACGCACCGGTCACCCTCCTGAACCGCGGCGTCGTCAGGAACCGCCTGGGCGATCACGTGGGCGCGCGGGCGGACCTCGACCGCGCGCTCGAGCTCGCCCCGGACGTGGGCGCCGGTCACCTGCAGCGCGGCATCGCCCGCGGGCAGCTCGGCGACACGGCGGGGGCGCTCGCCGACTTCGAGCGGGCGATCGAGCTCCTCCCGGACGACCCTCAGGCGAGCTACAACCGCGCCGTGGCGCGGTTCCAGCTGAACGACATCGAGGGCGCCGTGGTCGACCTCGACCGGGCGCTGGGGCTCGAGCCGCGCCACACCGACGCGCGCTTCCTGCGCGGGGCCGCCCGGTCGCGCCTGGGCGACCGGGAGCGGGCGATCGCCGACCTCGAGGAGGCCCTGCGCCAGGCGCCGGACGCCGCGTGGTCGACGCAGGCGGAGGGGCTCCTCGCCGCCGCCCGGCGCGCGGGCATCCGGCCGCAGTGAGGGAGTGACCATGAGCGACGAGCACGAGCAGGACGACGACGACGTGGAGGCCCCGGGCTGGGACGCGATCGACGCGGCCCTGGCCGAGGTCTACGGCGAGGCGGAGCCGCTGCACTTCGGCACCGTGCTCAAGTATTGGATGGGCGGGCCCGACCCGGTCGACGGGATCAGCGTCTACGCGGTCGACGCGCCGCGGCCGCACTGGCACCTCGTCACCTACGGGTTCAGCGAGCTCTACGAGAAGGAGACCGACGACCCGACCACGAGCGGCTTCGGCTTCGAGCTGACCTTCCGCCTGGCGCGCACGACCGACGAGCCGCCGCGCTGGCCGCTCGGGCTGCTGCAGAACCTGGCCCGCTACGTCTTCCAGTCGGGCAACGTCTTCGGCGCCGGGCACCACATGGACCTCAACGGTCCGATCGCCATGGAGGACGAGGCCACCCTCGTGCGCGCGATCGCCTTCGCGCCCGACCCGGCGCTGCCGGCCCGCGACACGCCCAACGGGCGCGTCGAGTTCCTGCAGGTGGTCGGCCTGACGCTCGACGAGCTCGCCGCCGCGCAGGCGTGGAACACCGAGCGCTTCCTCGAGCTCCTGTCGCGCGCGCAGCCGCTGCTGGTGACGGACCTAACCCGCGCCTCGGCGCTCGACGACCCGGCGCTGCGGGCCGAGGTCGAGGCGCGCACGGAGGCCGAGGGCTCGTCGCAGGCGGCCGCGTTCCTGTCCGGGCTCGCGTGGGAGGTCTCGGGCGACCAGGCGCGCCTGCGCGTGGGCGCCAACGGCGTCGAGAGCCTCAGGAACATGCTCCGCGGGCGCACGCCCCACGGGCGGCCGTTCGAGCTGCACGGCGAGGACGCCCGCGTCGAGGTCCTCCCCGGCGACGCCGCCGGCTGGACGGTCGAGGACGAGGCGCTGCGGGTCACGCTCACGCCCGACGTCGCGCGCGCCCTGCGCGACGCGCTGGCGCCGACCCGCGGCGAGCGGCGGCTCGACGCCCTGCCGGGGCTCGTGGTCGAGGTCACGCCGACCGAGATCAAGGACCGCGACGGCAACGTCGTTCGGGTGGTGGGCTGACGACCCTGCAGACGGCCCGCCGTCGTCCTATGCGCCGGCGCCCTATGCGCCGTCGGACCGCGCGCGCGTCCGCTTGAGCTCGTCGAGCCGCCGCTCGAGGTCTTCGAGCCGCCGCGTGTCCGAGCCGAAGTCGGGCAGCGGCGGCGGCAGGTCCTCGGGGCGAGGACGGACGACCTGCTGGGTGGTGCCGGGCCGCCGGTGCGCGCCCGACAGCGGCGGCGCCGGCGTCGCCTCGCGCTCCTCGAGCGCCCGCCGCAGCGTCCACACCTCGGTCGTCAGGTCCTCGCACTGCCTGCCGAGCTCGAGCTTGTCGCGCTCCAGCTCGTCGACGCGCCGCTCGAGGTCCTTGCGCTGCCGCTCGAGCCAGCCGTTGTCGTCCTCGAGCTGCTCGAGCCGCTGCCGCAGGCGGAACGCGTCCTGCACCTGCGCGCGCTCCTCGGCCGTCAGCGACAGGTCGCGGCGCCGGACCGCCTGGTCGACCAGGTCGGCCACGATCGCCTCGATCGTGGCCGCGTCGACCACCCGCACGCGCTTGTGGCCCTGCGCCTCGAGCTTGTCGAGGTCGAGCTCCTGCGCCCTCGCGTCGAGGGACTTGCGCACCTTGCGCGTCGTGTCGCGCTCCTCCGGGAGCGGCGGCGTCGCCGGGCGCGGCGGCGGCGCGACCGGGCCCGACCCGTCGTCTCGCTTCAGCCAGCGCTCCAGGAGGCCCATGAGGATCACTCTATCACCCGGGCCCGCCCGGCCCGCTCACGACCGCCGGGCGGACAGCCCGATCAGGCGCGCGCGCGCGGGCTCGTGCGACGGGTTCTTCTCGACCGCGGCCTGGTAGTGGCGCGCCGCCTCGTCGAGCTCGCCCAGCCCCTCGGCCACGAGCCCCAGGTGGTAGGCCACCCGCCAGGCCGGCGCGCCGAGCCGCGCGGCGATGACGAGCTCCGCGCGCGCCGCGCGCAGGTCCCCGTCGAGGAACAGGACCCCGGCCAGCGCCTCGCGCAGCCCCGGGTGGTCGGGCACGAGCGTCACCTGCCGCTCGAGCAGCCGCCGCGCGAACGGGAGGTTCCCGTCGTGCACCGCCAGCCGGGCGCGCAGGACGGCGCCCTCCGGGTGGACGGGTTGGCGCTGGAACAGGCGGTCGAGGTACTGCTGCGCCTTGACCGGCTGGCCCGTGTCGGATGCGACGACGGCGTTGGCGTAGAGCGTGCCCTCGTGCTCGGGGAACTCGAGCGCGAGCCGCTCGAAGCGCCCCTGCAGATGCGTCGGGTCGGGGACCTCGCCGCGGTCCTTCGGCTGGGCCTGCTCCTCCTTGGCCTCCTCCCACGCCTCGACGCAGCGGGCGAGCTCGCGGTCGGGGTCGCGCGGCACGTCGGCGGCGACGCAGCCGCTCAGGGCGGCGCCGAGGCAGAGGACGGCGAGGGCACGGGACACGACCACGGTCATCAACGTCCACCCCGGATCGCCGAGTCGGCGACCTGCAGGAACTGGTAGAAGGCGGGCCCGAGGGTCACGATGAAGATCCCGGGCAGGAAGCAGATCACGAGCGGGAACACGAGCTTGACGGGCAGCGCCTCCGAGAGCATGAGCGCCCGCTCGCGCCGCCGGTTGCGCAGGTCGTCGGCCTGCCGCCGCAACGCCTCGGTCAGACTGGCCCCGATCTGGTCGGCCTGCACGAGCGCCGACACGAGCACCGAGACCGCCGGCACGTCGAGGCGCCGCGCGACGCCACGGAGCGCCGCCACGCGCGCCACGCCGGCCAGGGCGTCGCGCTGGTAGGCGCGCAGCTCGTCGGCCAGCGCCCGCCCGGGCGGCTGCCCGTCGAGGATCCGGTCGAGCGCGGCGTCGAAGCCCAGGCCCGCCTCGCCGAGCGTGGCCAGGAGCTCGAGGGCCATGGGCAGGTCACGCTCGATCTCGGTGACGCGCGCCGTCCGCGCCCGGCTCACGACTGCCCAGGGCGTCACGGCGAACATGACCACGACCAGCCAGGGCGCGGCCTGGAGGATCGGCTGGACCATCTCGCCCACCCCGCCCGGGACGATCGACGCGAAGCGGACGGCGAGCTCGATCAAGCCCGAGCGCAGGACCACCCAGGCCACCGTCGCGCCGAGGGCGGCCGACAGGACCGTGAGCGCCACGAACAACCCCGGCGCCCCGGGCGCGTCGTACCCGGCGAGGAGCAGCCAGCGGCCGAGCGCCCCCTGGGGCTCCGCGTCCTGCCGGGTCGGCGCCGGGGCCGGCGCCCCGGCGAACAGCCGCTCGCGCGCGCGCTGGCGCTGCACCCAGCGCAGGGCCAGGTGCGTGGTGACGGCCATGAGCCCGAGCCAGAGGAGGAGCGCCAGCGCCGCCTGCACGTCAGACCTCGAGCCGGCTGAGGCGGGCCATCCACAGCACGCCCAGGCACTGGAGGACGACCGCCGAGGCGACCAGGCCGCCGCCGATCGACGTGTTCAGGAAGCCCTCCATGCGGGCCGGGTTGCCGCGCCACACGAGCACGCCGACGAACACCGAGAGGCACAGGAACACGGCCGCCGAGACGCGCGCCTGCGTCGACTGGGCCTCGACCCGCCGGGTCAGCTCGACGCGGTCGCGGATCGCGCGCCCGGTCGTCGAGAGCGTCGGCGCCAGGCTCCCGCCGACCTCCCAGTGGACGGCCAGCGTGAAGGCGAGCACCTGGTAGGACTCGAGCGGCACGCGCTCGGCGAGGTCCAGGAACACGACCTGCGGACCGTCGCCCAGGCGGATCCGCCCGCAGGTCTCCTCGAGCAGCGGCCGCAGCGGCGCCCGCGCCTCGCGCGCGGCGACCTCGAGCGCGTCGAGGAGGCCGGCGCCCGCGCGCAGGGCGCCGACGACGAGGTCGAGCGAGTCGGTGAGCTGGGTCTCGAGCAGCCGCACGCGCCGCACGTGCAGGGTGCTCTCGAGCATCCAGCCGACGGTGCCGACGACGGCCGCCGCGGCCAGCGCGAAGCCAGGGCGCACGATGCCGCCGAGCCAGAGGCCCAGGCCGAGGCCCAGCGCGACGACGGCGACGATCCAGCGCCGGCGCACGAACACCGGCCGCGGCTCGGGCGCCTCGGGCAGGGCGTCCTCCGGGGCCGCCGGGCGCGAGGCCTCGAGGCGCGCCAGCGCCCGGGCGCGCAGGTGCTGCGCGCGCAGCCAGGCGAGCGCCAGGCCCAGGGCGACCAGCAGGCCGAGCCCGAGGAGGGCGTCACTCACGGACAGCCCCCTTGCGGAACAGGTCGTAGCTGAAGGGGATCCCGCGGGCCTTCAGCTCGTCGGCCAGGCGCGGCACGATCCCGGTGGCCACGTACTCGCCCGCGACCTGGCGGCCCCGGCGGCCCTGGCGCTGGAAGCGGAAGAGCTCCTGCAGGAGCGGCGTCTGGCCCTCCATGCCCGTGAGCTCGGCGACCGACTCGACGCGGCGCGCGCCGTCCTCGAAGCGGCGCACGTGGACGACGAGCTGGATCGCCGAGGTGATCTGCTCGCGGATCGCGCGCGACGGCAGGTCGAGGCCCGCCATGAGGACCATGGTCTCGAGCCGCGCCAGGGCGTCTCTCGGCGCGTTGGCGTGGATCGTCGAGAGGCTGCCGTCGTGGCCGGTGTTCATCGCCTGGAGCATGTCCAGCGCCTCGCCGCCGCGGACCTCGCCGACGATGATCCGGTCGGGGCGCATGCGCAGGGCGTTGATCACCAGCTCGCGCGCGGCGATCCGCCCGCGGCCCTCGATGTTCGGCGGCCGCGTCTCGAAGCGCACGACGTGCTCCTGGTCGAGGATGAGCTCGGCCGGGTCCTCGATCGTGACCACGCGCTCGTCGTGGGGGATCGCCTCGGCCAGCGCGCCCAGCAGCGTCGACTTGCCGGCGCCCGTGCCGCCGGACACCAGGATGTTCTGGCGGGCGAGGACGGCCAGCTCGAGGAACGTGACCATGTCGCGCGAGATCGAGCCCAGGCGCACGAGGTCGTCGCGGCGGATGCGCTGGCGGCCGAAGCGGCGGATCGACAGCGTCGGGTAGTCGAGCGACACGGGCGGGATCGTGGCGTTGACGCGGCTGCCGTCGGGGAGGCGCGCGTCGAGGAGCGGCGAGGCCACGTCGATCCGCCGCCCGACGCGGGCGGCGATCCGCTCGATCACGCGCAGGAGGTGCTCGGCGTCGCGGAAGCGCACCGGGGTGTGCTGGAGCTTGCCGAAGCGCTCCACGTACACCTGCTGCGGCCCGTTGACGAGGATGTCGCTCACGGCCGGGTCGGCCATGAGCGGCGCCAGCGGGCCGATGCCGAGCGCCTCCTCCTTGAGCTCGTCGGCGAGGCGGCCGCGCTCGAGGGCGTTGAGCGGCAGGTCCTCGGCCGCGAGCACGCGCGCCACGAAGTCCTCGACCGCGGCGGCGATCGTCTCCTCGGTGGACCCGATCAGGTTCTGCTCGCCGATCTCGTCGAGGAGCCGCTCGTGCAGCCGGCCCTTGATCGCCAGGAAGTCGGCCTTGCCCGGCCCGGCGGCCCGCGGCGCGGCCGCGGGCTTGCGCAGGCGCTCGGCGGAGCGCGTGTCGCCGCGCAGGCGCAGCCGCGCGACGGTGTCCTCGGTCGCCACGCGGGCGAGGCGCTCGCGCAGGTCGTCGGCGCGCAGGTCGGTGCGGGAGTCGGGGCGGTCGCTCACGCGCGTCCCTCAGGATCGTCGTCGTCGGCGTGCGCGATCCCGCCCTCGTGGTCCGTGACCTCGCCGAGGTCGGAGCCGAAGAGGCGGCCGCTCGGCGTCGGCAGGCGCCCGCTCGGCGGGAGGATCACGTAGCTGTCGGAGAGCGTCAGGCGGCCCGACTCGACCGTGCGCCGCAGCGGCCCCTCGCCGCTCTCCGGGTGCGGCGGCGGGCCCCAGCCGCGCAGGGACCCGTTCGTCGTCGGGACGCGCCCGCCGACCGACGGCCGCACGGCGGCGACCGCGTCGACCAGGCGGTTCATCGCCCGCGACCAGCGCCACCCGAGGAGGCGGATCGGCTCGAGGACGTAGGGGGTCCCGTCGTTGACCGCCGTGACCTGGCGCTTGTCGTAGGGGAGCACGTGCGCCACGTCGCGGTCGAGGCGCGCGGCCACGTCGGACGCCGACAGGCCACCGGCGACGGTCGGGTGGTTGAGGTTCAGGACGACGCGCTGCCGCCCCGGCGGGACGCCCAGGCGTGTGAGCGTCTCGAGCAGCTTGGCCGTGCCGACGACGGTCGGGACGGTGCCGTTCGTGACCACGAGCGCCTCGTCGCTCAGGTCGAGGATCGCCATGACGACGTTGTCGAGGAGCGGGAAGGTGTCGACGACGACGTGGTCGAACGTCCGCCGGGCCAGGCTGATGATCCGGGCCATGGCCTCGGCCTCGACCTCGTACGCCTCGCCCGCGTCGGCCGGCGCGGCGAGCAGGCGCAGCCCGCAGGGGTGCGGCTCGGCGATCTGGCGCAGGAGCGTCTCGTCGAGGCGCTCGAACTCGCGCACGGCGTCGGTGAGCGTCGTCTCGGGCGCCAGGTTGAGCATGGACGCGCACGTGCCCATCTGCAGGGACGCGTCGATCAGGAGCACCCGGTCGGGCGCCCGCTTCGCCAGCGCGCTGGCGACGTTCACGGCGACGGTCGACTTGCCCACGCCGCCCTTGTTGCTCACGACCGAGACGACGCTGCCGACGTTGCCGCGCGCGGCGGGCTGGCGGGCCAGACGGTCGATCAGCTGCTGCAGCTCGCCCGAGGAGAGCGGCCGGCGCAGGAAGTCCTGCACGCGGGCGCGCATGGCCTCGATGAACAGCTGCCCCTCGCCCGCGTCGCGCAGGTCGTCGGGCCGGTAGGCGGCGGCGACCACGGCCTCGGGCGCGTCGGCCGCGATCTCCTCGGCGAACGTGCGCAGGGGGCGCACGTCGCGGTCCATCTGGGCGATCACGAGGTCGGGCGTGCGCGCCCGCGCCGCCTCGACGCCCGCGCGCAGGTCGCGCGCGCCGTGGGCCACGAGGCGCACGCGCCGGACGCCGTCGGCCGCCGCCTCGAACTCGGGCAGCAGCGACGGGTCGGCGCCGACGACCAGGACGTGCAGGGTGCGGTCCACGCGGGTCTCCTCAGCGCACCAGGACGGGGGCGGTCAGCAGGTCGGGCCGGACCTGCCTCGCTCGGAGCGCGGGGTCAGGGCTGTTCGGATCGGGCACGTCGTAGGCGAAGTTCCGGAGCGTCTCCATCAGGGAGGGCGACCACCCGAGCGGCAGGGGAGCGCGGAGGACGGCGGTCGCGTTCGCGGGCGCTATGGGCCGCCCGACATTCTTTTGTGCCGAGAACGTTCCGGCCACGGGGTCCGAAACCGTGACCGAGATCCAGCCGAAGGCCAGGACGAACTCGCCGGCGACGATGGGAACGACGTACTCGCCTTCACCAGGGGCGGCGGGGTTCGCAGGGTCGAGCTCATCCCCGAGGGTCAGCGGCCAAGAGCTCGGCGGCGAGATCCCGGCCCCGATCACCTGCGAGCCGACCAGGAGCGTCCCGTTTACGACGACGAACGCCTGAGGGTCGCCGGTCAGCGCGCGCCAGTCCGTGTGTTCGATGGCGAACGGGAACAACGGCCTCGGCCCGTGAAGTGGGTTGCCGATGGCTACCACTGCGCGCAGCTCCGCAATCGCCGTCGCGCGGACGGTGAGGCCGTCGCGTCGCGGCGAGTAGGCGTCCGGGTCGGTCGGGTCGGCGCCGAGGATCATGGTCCCCATGCCGAACAGGAAGGGCAGCGCCGGACCGCTGGAGCTCACCCCTTCCTGCCGATCGACGTCGTCCTCCGGCGGAAACCGGCGATGCGTACGCCGCAAACGAACGAGCAGCGCGGTGCCTGCCGAACCGGCCTCAAAGTCATTCCGCGCGTACTTCCGGTACTCGCCGTCGACGACGAACCCTTCTCTATGCAGATCATGTTGCCCGGTGATCGGGTCCCGGGGGTCCGGGTCATAGGTGCCAGCGACCATGTCCCCGTAGTCCTGATCCTCTCCGCCAGGGACCTGGTTCGTCTGGAGCAAGGGCTGAGTCTCAGGATCCAGCTCCCAGTCCTCGACCGTCAGGAGAGCGGACGCCTTGAGGTCCGTCAGACCTCCCTGAAGCTCGAGCACCCGCTCGCTACCGTGGATCCAGGTCGCCAGCCTCGAGGCGCTCTCCCGGTCTCCTCGCAGGCCCTCCAGCGCCGCCAGATCCGCCGCCGCCTGCATCTTTGACTGCGTGAACCGCGCCAGGCCAATGTCCACCGTCAGCGCCGCGATCGCCATGAGGCCGAACAGCAGCATGGCCACGAGCAGGAGCACGTAGCCGCTTCGACGCGCGCGGGGACGACGGCGGGGCGGGGTCATTCGCCGGCCGGCTCGCCCTCGGGGACGGCGATCAACTCGCGGCACTCGCCCTGTATGTGGTCGACAAGCGTGAGCTGGGGCGCCTTCGTCGACAGGCCGGGGACGCGCGTCAGATCGGCCGTCAGCCCGGGGGTCGTGCTGTCGGCCGGGTCGTCGGGGCGGCCCGAGCGGGGGAGACAGGTGAGCACGGCGTTGATCGCCATGGCCTCGGTCAGGGGGGCCACCTCGGTCGGGTCGATGGCGATGACCATCTCCTGCACGGGGCGGGTCTGCGTCCTGGCGCCCTGCGTGAGCGACATGGTGCTGATCGGCACGGCGCGGGTCTCGACGGGCGAGACGACGACGCCGCTCTGGACGACGACCCGCACGTTGGCCTGCTTCTGCCCGTTCGCGCCGCTGGCCAGGGCCATCTGCTGGGCGAGCAGACCGCCGTAGGCGCCGCCTACGTTCGGCATCGCGTTGCGCCCGGCCAGGCGCGACGGATCGATCGGCACCGTCGACACGAGGTCGAAGCGGTCCCCAGGGCGGAGGCCGATCAGGCCCTGGACCTTCGCGGCCTCGAGGCGCAGGGCCCGCTTGCCGGCCGGAATACCTGCCACCACGCCCGGGCGGGTGCCCTTGGGGAGGAAGTCATCCTCGGTGAACACGTAGCCCGGCGACTTGTCCACACGGAGCACGCGGCCGATGATCTGGTCCATCCGCGTGAGCATCTTCGGCGAGACCAGTTCGGGTGGTACGAAGGTGACCGCGAAGCGGCCGTTCCTGCTGTCCCACAGGTCGTCCCGCGTGAGCATCGTGTAGCTCTTGACGGCCCGCGCGCTCAGGGGGACGGCGACGGTGCCAGGGGGCTGGACGAGCGGCCTCGGGCCATCCTTCTTGCTTAAGACCCCGCCGAGCCAGAGGAGCCCTCCGGCGCCCACGACGAGGACGGCCGCCGCCGGCAGGGCGTAGGCGGCGAACGACGGGCCGGAGCGCCGGCGAGTGGTGGGCGGGATCACTGGAACACCTCGCGACGGAACGCGGCCTGGAGGGTGATCAGCCGACGAAACGGGCGGACCTGACGGGCATAGGCGAGCTGGACGCCGAGGCCGTAGGTGCCGGCGTAGGGACCGACGGGGCGGCTGACGGCCGCCAGGGGGAGGCCCGGGCCGTCAGGGTCCACCACGCTCGCGTCGTCAGCAGGGAGCGGAGCGCCCATGTTGGGCTCGAACGGCTCGTCAGGGCTCGACCGGTAGCCCACCATGGCCGCGGCCTGGAACGGGTAGTTCATGCTGACGACGGCCAGCCCGCCGCCCGTGGTGGTCAGGGCGAAGTCCGCGGCGCCCAACTCCAGGACCTCGCGCCAGGCGACCGTCTCCACCCCGTCTGGATCGCGCGCGACCTCCGGGATCGCCACCGTCAGGCCGCTCTGGCTGAGGGGGTCAGGGTCGAGGAGCAGCGCCCCGGGGTAGCGCAGGAGCGAGCGGCCGTCCTCCGTTCGCTCGTAGATCATGAGCGGACGAAGCATGCGGTTAACCAGCGGCATGTCGGCGAAGATGGTTTCGACATCCTCCCGCGCTAACGGGACACCGCCGGGCGCCAGGTCAACAACCAGCCAGCGGCGGGCGTAGATGCGCCGCTGGACACGTGTGGCAGCCTCCTTCACGTCCCCAGGCGCTGCCGTCTCGTCGTAGTTGTCAGGATCGAAGAGTTCCTCAACGCCCTGCTCGGCCGGCAACGGCTCGAGCGCCAACTCCCGGGCGGCGACGCGCGCAACGTCCTGCAGGGCCTGCGCACCGAACGTCGCGCGGCCGAGCTCGATGGTCGCGGCGAGAAGCAGGTACAGAACGAGGGCGACGAGCGCGAACTCGACAAGGGATTGGCCGCTTCTGCGTGCGCGCCTCAAGCACCCTCCTCACACGGCAGCAGGCGAGCAGCCCACATGGAGCTGCTCGCCTCTGCTAGACATCTGAATCCGAGAGCGATTAAGGGACGGTCGCCGGCTCGACGACCAGCGCCGAGAAGGCCGCAGTGCCCCCAGTCGTCCCGACGTTGTTGTCGAGCCGCGCGGAGTTGGCGGCGTCAGAGATGGCGTCAACGTCCAAGGCGAGATTGCCATTGGCGTCCTCGCCGACCTCGATCAGCTTGCCGCTGACGATCGCGTTGTTGTCCTCGGTGTGCGCGCCCGGCAGGACCACCGCCACGGCGGCGATCAGGTCGTTCGTCTTGTGGCCGAAGATCGACACGGCCGCCGCGCTGACGAGCGCCACGCCGGCGATGAGGAGGCCGTACTCGACGAGGGCCGCGCCACGGCGGCGGTTCTTCTGGATCTTCTTCACGTCTTCTTCTCCTGGTCTGACCTGTCGGGGCGACTGCTTGCCGCCCTCGACCCGTGAGTGCCGGTCGACGCCGATCGGTTCCCGATGCGCGCAACCCGGGCAGCGGCCGTGTAGGACGACGGTGTGGTCCTCCACGTGGAAGCCCCTCGGCAGGTGGAGCTTGAGCTCGTCGATGCACCCGTCGACCTCGAAGGTCGCGTCGCAGCCGCGGCAGTGGAAGTGATGGTGGTGGTGCTTGCCGGCGACCTCATAGCGCGGCGGTAGGCCGGGCAGTTCGACCGCGGCCAGCCAGCCCTCCTCGACGAGGTCCTTGATCGTGCGGTAGACGGTCGCGATCCCCAGGCGCGGGATCTCGCGTTGCGCCGCGGTGACGACCTCGTTGGGCGAGAGCGGCCGGTCGGCCGCCTCGAGGGCCCGGCGGATCGCCTGGCGTTGCTTCGTGTCCCGCATGCAGATGGGCTCTCGGCTTGACGCGACAAACGATAATCGATTATCGTTCCGGGCGCGACGGGGTGGTGACGCCCCGTGCGGGGGACGCCCGGTGACGGGAACGGCGACGAACAGCGCGACGAAGCGGCCGGCGAGCCTGGGGCTCGCCTGCGGCGTCGTCCTCGCCCTGCTCGCCGTGCTCGCGCAGGTCCTGCTCCCCGCCGTCCACGCCTGGACCTGCCGGGTCGCGGCCGCCGAGCACTGCGCGGTCGCGCACGCGGCCGACGTGGACTGCCTCGACGCGCTCGCCTGCGTCGACCCCGACCATCGCCATGGTCCGACGATCGAGGTCGGCCACGGCGACGCGGCGCACGCGGCCTGCGCTACCTGCGCCGCGCTCCAGCACCTGAACCCCTCGCCGGACCTCGCGCCGGCGGTCGTCGCGACCGCCGCGATCGTCGGCGACGCGCTTCGTTCCCCTGCCGCGACAACCGCCGGTCGCGACGCCTCCGTCCACGGCGCCCGCGCGCCCCCGCTCGCCTAGGGCCTCGTCGTCCGGACCTCTGCGCGTGGCGCGGGGTCCACAACGAACCCTGGGAGCAGCCCCGTGGCCGTCACCGCCTCGCGTCCGTCCTCGCGCCTCGCCAAGATCGTCCCCCTCGAGCCGCACCGCGGGTCGTCGCCCGCGCGCTCGGGCCCCTGCCACGAGTGCCGCGACCGAGTGCACGCCCGGCAGGACCGCGCCGAGCTGACGCTCCTGCCGCGCGTCGAGCGGGCGCTGCCCGCCCTCGACCGCACGCTGGCCGTCGCCGAGCGGATCCTCGGGAGCTGGGACCTCGCCTGGGACGCCGTGCAGGAGGCGCTCGTCCGCCTGTGGCAGGAGCCCGAGACCCCGCCCGACGCCGAGGGCTGGCTCTACCAGGCGGTCGTCCACCGGGCCCTGCACGCGCGCCGCACGCGCCAGCGCCGGGCGAGGTACGAGGAGGTCGCCGGCACCCGGCGCGCCGGCGTCGCCGAGGACCCGCGGCTCCGGCTCGAGGTCGAGGACCAGGCGCGCCGCGTCGAGGTCGCGATCGACCAGCTCCCGGGCGAGTTCCGTGAGGCCCTGCGCCTGCGCGAGCTCGAGGGGCTCGATTACCACGCGATCGCCCGCGCGCTCGACGTCCCGGTCGGGACCGTGCGCTCGCGGATCCACCGCGGCCGCGAGCGGCTGCAGGCGGAGCTGGGCGTCATGGAGCACTCGGCGTGAGCACCTCCCTCGCGGCGCGGCGCCTCGCGCCGCTCCTGGCCCTCCCCCTGGTCGTGGCGTCGTCGGCGAGCGCGCAGGAGCCCGAGCGGCGCCTGACCGTCGTCCAGGGCGCGCACGCGCGGCTCGTGTTCCAGAAGGACGTCCAGCGGGTCGCCGTGGGCAACCCCGAGACGGCCGGAACGATCGAGATCAGCACGCGGGAGCTCCTCGTCCTGGGCAAGGCCCCGGGGCAGACGACGCTGATCGTGTGGTTCGCCGAGGGTGGGCACGAGGAGCGCCTGGTGACGGTCCGCCGCGACCTGTCGCTCCTGCGCGACGCCCTGCGCGAGCTCCACCCGGCGATCTCGGTCGAGGTGGCGCCCGACCGCGACGCCGTCGTCCTGCGCGGCGTCGTCCCCGACGTGCTCCTGCACGAGGCCGCCGAGCGCGCGGCCCTGCAGTACCTCGAGTCCGGCCCGGGCCCGCTCGTCCGCGGGCGCGCCGACGGCGCGGCCGAGCCCGCGCCGGGCGTCCAGGTCATGGTCGGCGGCACGACCGGTCGGGAGGGGCGCCGCACGGCCGTGATCAACCTCCTGCGCATCGAGCACCTCAGCTCGCTCGACGAGCGCCTGGCGCAGGCCGTGCGCCCGGTGGCCGGGCCGGGGCTCTTCGTGCGCCGGCTGATGATCGGGCAGTCGCCCGACGACGCCCGCGACCTGTTCGTGCTCGAGGGCACGGTCCATGACGGCGCGACGCTGGGGCGGGTCTTGCGCCTCGCCTCGCGCCTCGTCCCGGCGGACCGGCTCGAGAACCTCCTGCGCATCGACGAGCGCACGCCGGCGGCCGAGGGCGCCGGCCTCTCCGCCTACGCGCTCGAGGACCGCCTGCTGGCCGTCGTCCGCGGCGTCCCGAACGCCAACGTCACCGTGCGCCGCCTCCCGCGCGGCCCCGTGCCCGACGACGCGGAGGACGTCTTCCTGCTCGAGGGCCAGGTCCCGGGCCAGGTGGCGCTCGTGCGCCTGCTCACCCTCGCCGCGAGGGTCCTCGGCAAGGAGACCGACGAGGACGACATCCGCGTCGTCGCCGACGAGGCGGGCGCCCTGCGCCGGCGGCAGGGCGGCGGACAGGGCGGCGGCGGCGGCGGCGGCGGGGGTGGCGGCGGGGGCGGCGGCGGCGGGGGTGGCGGCGGGGGCGGCGGCGGGTTCGGCGGGGGTGGCGGCGGCGGCATGATGATGGGCCGCATGCTGCAGAACCGCGTGCAGAACAACGTCGGCCGGGCCAAGGCGCTCCAGGCCGCGGACGGCCGCCTGCTCTCGTTCATCGAGGTCCGCGACCTGCCGCAGGTGCGCGTGCAGCTGCGCTTCTTCGAGGTAAACCGCACGCTCCTCGAGCAGTTCGACGTCGACGCCGCCCTGCTCGGCGCCGACTTCCCGCCTGGCTCCCTCGTGCCGCCCGGCAGCGTCACCGCCCTCGAGGGCGCCGGCGCCACGCGCGTGGGCGCCGTCAGCCCGCAGGACATCCGCGGCGTGCTCTCGTTCCTCAACGGGAGCCTCGGCCAGGACCTCCAGTTCGTCGACCGCCGCTTCTCGCTGCAGGCGGCGATCAACGTGCTCGAGACGCAGGGGATCGCCCGCAGCATCTCGACCCCCACGCTCACCGTCCTCTCGGGCGAGCTGGCCTTCTTCACCGCCGGCGGCGAGATCCCCCTCCCCGTGGCCTTCCAGCCGGCGCTGGGCGGCGCCCAGCCGGGGAACCTGGGCGTGTTCAGCGGCGTCGAGTTCCGCGACTTCGGCGTGCAGCTCGCCGTGCGCCCGCTCGTCGGCGACGACGACACGATCACGCTGGACCTGATGCCGCAGGTGGTCCAGCCCGACGCGGCCCTCACCAACCTGATCCGGCAGTCGACGGGCCAGGCGCAGCAGACGACCGCCTTCCAGGCCCGCTCGCTGCGCACGAGCGCCCGGCTCAAGGACGGCCAGGCCATGCTGATCGGCGGGCTGGTCACGCAGGAGCGCAACTCGAGCTCCGAGTACGTGCCGTTCCTCCACCGCATCCCGATCGTCGAGTGGCTCTTCGAGGACAAGCGGTCGGCGCGCAACGAGTTCGAGCTGATCGTCCTCGTCAACCCCGTGATCGTCCGCGACCCCGTGTGGAACGCCGGCCTGTGGGCCTTCCCCGACGCGCAGGAGCTCATGCGCGCCCTGCCGCTGCGCGGCGTCGAGGGCCGCGAGCGCCCGAAGCGCCCCGTCGCCGGCGCGGGCACCTACGGCGCGGACGCCGTCGACTCCGCCCCGCGGTCCGAGCCGCAGCGCACCCGCTCGCTCCTCGAGGAGCCGGCTCCGCCGGTCGAGGCGCCCCCGGCGCCCCCCGTCGAGCCGCCCCCGGCCGAGGATCCGGGCGCCGAAGATCCGGGCGCCGAGGCGCAGCCGCTCCGCCGCGTGGGGTGACGTAGACTCGCCGCGTGTCCGCGCCCCCGCCCGAGCACGACGGCGACCCCACGCACCTGGCCGCCCACGCGAGCCCGCTCAAGCGGGCCGTGTTCGTCGCGCTCGGCCTGACCGCGGCGGCGATCGGCATCGTCGGCGTGTTCCTGCCGCTGCTGCCGACCGTCCCCTTCCTCGTCCTCGCCGTGTGGGCCTTCGCGCGCAGCTCGCCCTTCCTCGAGCGCTGGATCCTCGACCACCCGCACCTCGGCCCGCCGGTCCACCGCTGGCGCGAGCACGGCGTCATCAGCCTCCAGGCCAAGGTCCTGGCGACGCTCTGGCTGACGGTCTCGGTGGCCATCGCCTTCCACGCCGCGGGCCCGACCCTCGGCGGCGTGGCCGCCGCCGCCTGCGCCTGCGTGGCCCTGTTCCTGTGGACGCGCCCCTCGGCCCCGCGGGCGTGAGGAGCTCACCCCCGTGGCGGCCCGTGCCACCTCGATGATCCCCGACGACGAGCGGGTCGAGCTCCCGCCAGGCTCCTCCTGAGCCGCGACGACACCCGTGCACAGCGACGGACTCAGCTTGTGCGGCCGGCGCCCGTCCCTATACTCGCGGCGCAAGGGCGAGCGCATGCGCAACCTGTCACTCACCTGTGTCGCCGTGGCCGGGGTCCCGGTCGCCGGCTGCGGCGGTTCGTCGATCCGGTCCGAGGTCCGGGGCAGCTCGCGACCCCGTGGCTGCGGGCCGCCTCTTCGTCGATACACGCCAACCGCTGACCTCGAGGGAGCCCCGTGAAGACCCTGAACGCCGAGCTTCAACGCAAGATCACCCCCCGCGCGGCCCTGGAGCTGTTGAAGCGGGGGAACGAGCGGTTCATCAGCAACCTCAAGGCGAACCGCGACCTGCTGGAGCAGGTCAACCTCACCCGGGACGGTCAGTGGCCGTTCGCCACCGTCCTCAGCTGCATCGACAGCCGGACGTCGGCCGAGCTGATCTTCGACCAGGGACTGGGCGACATCTTCAGCATTCGCATCGCGGGGAACGTCGTCAACACGGACATCCTCGGGAGCATGGAGTTCGCCTGCAAGGTCGCCGGGTCGAGGCTCGTCGTCGTGCTCGGCCACACGAAGTGCGGCGCGGTCAAGGGCGCGTGCGACCACGTCGAGATGGGCAACCTCACCGAGCTGCTCTCCAAGCTGCAGCCGGCGGTCTACGCCGAGCGCGAGACGGCCGACCCGAACCAGCGCACCTCGAAGAACAGCGGCTTCGTGGAGCGCGTGGCCGCGATCAACGTGCGCCGCTCGGTCAAGAGCGTGATCGAGCGCAGCTTCATCCTCGAGCAGATGGTCGAGGCCGGCTCGATCGGGGTGGTCGGGGCGACCTACGACGTGGAGACGGGCAAGGTCGAGTTCGACCCGGACGTCGAGTTCATCCGCGACGAGAAGAACCCGTCGTTCAGCCTCGCCGAGCTGCGGCACTGATCCATCGCAGGCCGGTCCGCTGACGGGACGTGGCGGCGGGGTCGAGTCGACGACGCGACCGCGCCGCTCGCTGCCAGGCCGCGCGAGGCGCGGCCGGGGGCGCGCCGCCCACGCCGGACGACGAAGCTGATGGTCGCCGGGAGCGTGGTCCGCGCGATCCGCCCGGGCTGCTACGCTCTGACGCCATGTCGCCAGCGCTCGCCCGCTACCTCCGGGTCCGGGATCACCTCTCGGACGACCTGCTCGGGGGCCCGAAGGTCCTCAAGCTCTCGTGGGTGATCAATCTCCAGAAGGGCGGCACCCTCCCGTTCGTGCTCGCCCTGATGGCCGCCCAGGACGCGTGGACGCCGACCGCCTGGACGTACCTGGCCCTGCACGGCAGCTACGGCCTCGTGTGGCTGCTCAAGGAGCTCGTGTTCCCGGACCCGTCCTGGCAGAAGCGGGTCACCCTCGCCGGCGCCCTGAGCGCCTGGCTGCTCGTGCTCGGGCCCTACTGGCTGGCGCCGGTGCTCCTGATCTCGCGGGGGGTCGAGCAACCGCCCGAGCTCCTCGCCGCGGCGACGCTGCTCTACGTGCTCGGCCTCGTCGTCATGGTCGGCGCCGACGCGCAGAAGTTCTTCGTCCTGCGCGCCAGGCCCGGGCTGATCACCGACGGGTTCTTCGCCCGCACCCGCAACCCGAACTACCTGGGCGAGATGACGCTCTACGCCAGCTTCGCGCTCGTGGCCGGCCACTGGGCGCCCTGGGTCGTCCTGGCGGTCGTGTGGACGGCCGTGTTCTTGCCGAACATGTGGCGCAAGGACGCCAGCCTGGCCCGCCACCCCGGGTGGGCGGACTACCGGGCGCGCACCGGGCTGCTCCTGCCCAGGCTCCTCCGTGGCCCTGCTCCCCTGGACGCGCCCCTCCGCCCCGGGGGGTGAGGGCTGCACTCCGGGCATGGTGCGGCGGCTGGACCCGGCGGTCGAGGAGCGCCTCGCGGCGGCCCTGGAGACCGCGACGAGCTACTTCATGGGCAACGCGGACGTGCAGGGCGCGGCGCTGGCGCTGGCGAGCCGCCTGGACGAGGCTGGGATCCCGTACGCCATCGCCGGCGCCCTGGCGCTCGCGGCGCACGGCTACCTGCGCGTCACGGACGACGCCGACGTGCTGCTCACGCGCGAGGGCCTCGCCGAGCTCGAGCGACGCTTCGTGGCTGCCGGCTACGAGCGCTCCGGCAGCAAGGGCCTCCGCGACGCGCAGCGCAACGTGAAGATCGACGTGCTCACCGCCGGCGACTTCCCGGGCGACGGCAAGCCGAAGCCGGTGGCGTTCCCCGACCCGGCGCAGGTGGCCGAGCGGGGCGAGCGCTTCGCGGTCCTGCCGCTCGAGCGGCTGATCGAGCTGAAGCTCGCCTCGGGCATCAGCGCGCCGCATCGTCTCCGCGACCTCGCCGACGTGCTCGAGCTCGTCCGCGCCGGCGGCCTGCCGCGGGCGCTCGGGGAGCGCCTCGACGCGTCGGTGCGCCCGAAGTTCGACGAGCTCTGGCTCGCCGCCCAGGGCGCCGACCCGACCTGACGCTCACGGACGCGGCCGACGAGCAGGGCGTCCCCGAGCGCCTGCGCATTGGCGCGCCGCGAGGGGGCTAGGCCAGCCCCTGGCGCAGCACCGTGAGGAAGCTGGCCACGTCAGGGAAGCGGTCCTCGGGCGCCTTGGCGAGCGCCCGCTCGAGCGCGACGGAGACGACCATGCGCAGCCCCGGGCGGAGGAGCGACGGCGGCTCGGGCGCCTGCTCGCAGATGGCGCGCGTCAGGTCCAGCGTCGTCCGACCGGAGAGCGGCGGCCGGCCGCAGAGCGCCTGGTAGAGCGTCGCCGCCAGGCCGTACACATCGGTCCTCGCGGTGCGGGGGCGGCCGCGCACCACCTCGGGCGCCAGGTAAGGCCCGCCGCGCGGGAGCCCCGTCGTCGTGAACCCGGGCCAGTCGGCCAGGCCGGCCGGGGGCAGCAGGCGCGCCCTGCCGCTCGGCTCGACGACCACGTGCTCGGGCGTCACCCGCCCGTGCACGAGGCGGCGCTCGTGCGCGACCCCGAGCGCCTCAGCGAGGTCGGCGGCCAGCGCCCACGGCTCTCCGGCCGGCAGCGGGCCGAGGCCGCCGAGCGTCCGTCCGACGAGGCGCTCGGTGACGACGAAGAGCGCATCGGTCCCCGGGTCGCGCCCCCAGTCGAAGACGCGGACCACCCCGGGGTGGTCGAGCAGGTTGGGGCTGTCCTCCAGCGGCCGCAGCCAGGCCCCGGACGGGTCGCCGAGGTCGACGGTCGTGATCTCCACGACGACCTCGCGCCCGTCGGCGGCCCGCGCCTGCCAGAGGTCGACCTGGCCCCCGTACCCGCCGAGCGGCGCGAGGACCTCGTAGGCGTCGAGGAACCGCTCCCCGACCCGGAGCCGCCGAACGGCCCGGCGCACGCCTAGCTCGCCCGGCGGCGCCGCCGCAGGACGACGAAGCCGACGACCAGGGCGCCGAGGAACGGCTCGGCGGGGATGAGCACCCGCCGCTCGCGCCAGACCGTGATCGTCGGGATCAGCTCCGCGCCCGCCGGGTCGGTCGAGAACCAGAGGTCCTCCTCGCCGCCGGGCCAGGTCTCGTCCTCGAACGCGGTCAGCCAGGCGCCGGCCGCGAGGTCGGCCGCCGGGACGGCGTCGCCGAGGAGCTGGGTGAGCGACCACCGGGGCGAGCTCGACGCGTACTTCACCTGGCCGGCCCAGGGCTTCGCGCCGGCGTCGCCCAGGCCGCCCGACGCGCGCCCGTCGCCGACGTAGAACACGCGCAGGGTGTTGCCGCCGCCGCGCTGGTCGGTCGGCGTCCGGTAGGGGAACAGCGGCCGGTCGGTCTGGAAGCTCATGCGCAACGACCCCGTCCCGACGCGCCCCTTCTCGCCCGCGAACTTGAACGCGGTCACGATCCACTTCGCCTGCACGTAGGGCTCGACCCACGCGCGCAGCTCCGGCCGCGCGTCGTAGCCGTTGTCCTCGAGCCAGCGCGCCAGCGCGGCGGCGTCGTCGGCGCGCAGGACCGCCGCGTCGTAGCCGGCGACGCGCGTCTGCTGCAGCACGTCGACGGTCGGCAGCTCGTCCATCGACCGGGTGAACCCCGCACCCTCGGACGCCATGCGCGGCGCCGTCAGGGGGGTAGAGGCCAGCATGAAGCCGAGGACGTATCGATTGCGGACCTCGTACACGATCCGCGGCTCGATCTCCTCGCACAGCCGATCGAACACCTCGGCGCCGACCTCCGCGAGTCGGGGCTCCGTGGGGGTGGGCACGAGGAACCCGAAGCCCGCCTCCTCCGAGGCGAAGCTCGCCCGCCGCACGAAGTGCTCGGTCTTCGTGGCCGCGCTCCAGGCGACCAGGATCTCCTGCTCGGCGATCTTGACCCGCGTGTCGGGCCCGGGCGGGAACGCCGGGCAGCAGGCGCGGACGCGCGCGGCGGGCGCGAGCGCGACGACGAGGGCGAGCGAGGCGAGGCTGACGGCGGCGAGGCGTGTGCGCATGGCGACCTTCCCGCCGGCCATTGAACGCCCCGAGGCCAGGCCAGGTCAACGGGGGCGGGCGCGCCGCCGCGCGCGCACGGGCTCAGCCCCGCAGGGCCAGGCGCAACGCCTCCCCCAGCGCCGGCGCGAGGTCGTCGGGCGCCTCGACGACGGCCGCGCGCGGGTAGAGGGCGGCGACGCGCGGGGCGGCCAGGCCCACGCCGACGACGCGCGCGCCGCCGCGCTCGAGGTCGCGCACGACCTGCCGCAGGTGCGCCTCGAGGCGCGGGTCGCCCCTGTCGGTGAGCAGGTCGCCGCGCTCGCCCGTGTTGGGCCGGCCGTCCGAGACGACGAGCAGGAGGCGCGTGCGCCGCCCGCGACGGGCGAGGCGCGCGCCGGCCCAGGCGACCGCCTCGCCGTCCACGTTGTTCTGCCGCTCGAGGCCGGTCGCGTGACCGAAGGCGTGGCGGCAGGCCCGCGCCGGGCGGTCGAAGGGCTTGAGCACGACGTGGACCAACGGCACGCCCCGGTCGAGGCCGGGCCGCGGCCCGGCCGCGGCGAGCGTGGTGAAGCCCAGGACCTCGGCGTCGACCTCGAGCGCCTCGGCCGCCAGCGCCAGGGCCAGGCCGGCCGTGAGGGCGGCGCGGTGCTGCGGCGTCGAGAGCGACCCCGAGCAGTCGAGGAGCACGCTCACCGCCGCGTCGACCCGCCGCTGCGGCCGCCGGCGGGCGAAGACGCGCGGGTCGTCGGTCACCGCCCGCGCCAGACGCCGGGGGTCGAGGAGGCCCCGCGCCTGGTCGCGCGCGACGGCCGGGCCGGCGTCGTGGCAGGCCAGGCGCGCGGCGCGCCAGCGCCCGCCGATGGCGCGGCGGCGGCTCAGAGCGTCGCCGTGCGCGGGTGGCGCCGTCGAGAAGGACGCGCCAGCGGTCGTCCGCGCGGTCGCAGCGGTAGGGCGGTCTGCCAGGGCCGCCGGCGGCGCGTCGGCGTCGGCTCGCGATCGCGGCGGCATCGTCCTCGTCGTGCTCAGATCTGCGGGCGTCGCCCGCGCGCGCGGCCCGCCGGTCGCCGTCCGCCGCGCCTCGCGCCCGCCCAAGGCGCCGTCGCCCTCCGGCCTCACCGTCGGCGTCGTCGTCGCCGGCGTCCGCGCCGGCCCGTGCCCTCGGCCTCGCGCCCGCCGGCCGCGCCGCCGCGCTGGCCCGCGCCCGGCGCCGCCCTGTGGACCGTCGTCGCCCGCCCAGCGCCGCGGCCGCCCTCCTCCTTTCGCGCGCGCGGCGCCTGCCCGCTCGGCCGCGACGCGCCGCTGGTTCGTGCCGCCGCCTGGCGCTGCGCGCCGCGCGCGCTTCGGCGGCGGGGGCCAGGTGCCGGCCTCGGCCGCCGAGCGCCGGCGAGGTCGAGCGCGCGCGCGACCTGCCCGCGACCCTGCCGCCGCCGTCGAGGGGAGCGATATGGCGCACCGGTCATGACGCCGCCGGGCAGGCGGCGCAGGGCCGGAGCGTCGACCGCGCCGGAGTCGCCCGCGGCCAGGTCAGCGCGCTGCCGGTCCGCCCGGCCGCGGCCCGCAGGGCGGCGAGGTCCGTGGGCGCAGCCGGGAGCGCCGTGCGCCGAGCGCGCGGTCGCAGCGCCCGTCCTCGAGCGCCTGGCGATCGCGCGCGCCGCGCCGGTCAGGCCGCCCAGGGCGCCCGGTCGCCCTCGCGCAGGCGCGCGGCCCGGTCGAGCGCCCCGGCGCGCCCAGGGGCCGTCGACGGGCGCGCAAGTGCAGGGCCGCGCCCTCGGCCCAGGGAGTCGCCGCGTCGCGCAGGACCTCGACCGGCCGCCCGACCAGCGCGGCGGCCACGCCGGCGAGCGCCGCCGCGCTCACCGTCGCCCCGTCGCCCGCTGGTAGAGCTCGGCCAGGACCACGCGGTCCTCGTCGGGCGCGCGGTCGAGGCACGTCGCGACGAACGCGGCCCCCAGGTCGAGGCCGAGGTGCGCCCGCGCCGTGGCCCAGGCCAGCGCCTTGCGCACGGAGAAGGTCGTCGCCAGCAGCCGCTCGGCCGCGGCGGCCCGGCGGGCCAGGCCGGCCACGCGGACGATCGCCGCCGCGTCGTCGGCGTCCACGCCGGCGCGCGCGACGAGCAGCGCCGCCTCGGCGCGCGGCGGCGGGTAGTCGAGGCGCACGACGAGGTCGAAGCGGTCGAGGAACGCCTCGTTCAGCACGCGCGTCCCGCGGTAGAGCCCGCCGCCGTCGCCGCGCCCGAGCGTGTTGGCCGTGGCCGCGACGACGAAGCGGCTCGCCGCGCCGTCGCGCCCGCGCCAGGGGTCGAGGCGCAGCGGCCGCCCGTCGGGGCCAGCGACGGCGGGCACCACCACGTCCTTGCGCTCGAGCACGCGCTGGAGGCAGAAGAGGACCTCGGGCGTGGCCGCGTCGAGCTCGTGCAGGACGAGCGGGGCGCGGTCGAGCATGGCCTGGAGCGCCGGGCCCGGGCGGAAGACCGTCTCGCCGCCGCGCAGCTCTCGCGCACCGAAGAGCTCGTCGACCGAGAGGTCGCCGTGCAGGTTCAGGGCCGCCGGCGGCGCGCCGTCGAGCTCGGCCAGCGCGCGCTCGAGGAGCGTCGTCTTGCCGCAGCCGGTCGGGCCGACGAGGAGCACGTTGAGGCGCCGGGCCAGGGCGCGCCGCACGAGCTCGCCCTGCGGCGGCTCCCACCAGGTCGCGTCGGCCGCCTCGGCCGGGGCCGGGGCCGGGGCCGGGGCGAGGGCGACGCTCACGCCAGGCCGTCGATCGTGAGGAGCACCCGCCGCTCCCCCGCGGCGCAGATCGGCGGCGAGCGGTGGACCGCGCCCTTCCCGTCGTTGTCGGGCCAGGCCCCGCCCTTGAGCAGCACCACGGCGAAGGTCGGGGCGCGGCGCACCACCCCGCCCGGGCGCAGCGCGTCGCCGTCGCGGGCGCCGAGCGCGCCCCGGTCGACGTCGGCCTCGTCGAGGAACTCCGTCCCCGGCCCGGCGTAGGTGCAGATCAGGCGCACGAGCACCTGGTCGGCGTGGAAGCGCGGGCACATGTCCTCGCCGAAGACGTTCAGCCGGAGGCCGACGCGCGCCGCGCCGAGCAGCTCGGCGTAGACGTCGGCCAGCCAGGCGAGGTCCTCGCGGAAGGCGTCGCGCTCGGGCCCGGCCGGGAACGTGGCCACCAGGCGCGCGAGCCCGTCCTCGAGCGCCTCGGGCTCTGCGGCGAGGGCCTGCTTCGACGTCTCCGCCCGGGCGAGGGCGTCGAGCCAGGCGCCGAGGGCGGCCGGGCGCGGCCGCTCGAGGATGACGACGTTCACGTCGTCCTCGTAGATCCGCGCCAGGTCGACCACCCGGTCCACCACGCGCCAGGTCGGCGCCGCCGCCACGGTCGTCGTCACCGCTGCCCTCCCTCCGCGACGGCGCGCGCGGCCGCCGTGGATGAGCGCCGCCCGCGCGGCGCGAGTTCCCGGAACTCGCCGCCCCCGGCCGGCACTCTCCGCGCAGGAGGCTCCATGCCCACGCGGCTGCCCGTGACCGTGCTCTCCGGCTTCCTCGGCGCCGGCAAGACCACGCTCCTCAACCACGTGCTCGCCAACCGCGAGGGGCTGCGCGTGGCCGTGATCGTCAACGACATGAGCGAGGTCAACGTCGACGCCCAGCTCGTGCGCGACCAGGGCGGCCTGTCCCGCGTCGAGGAGCGCCTGGTCGAGATGAGCAACGGGTGCATCTGCTGCACCCTGCGCGAGGACCTGCTCGAGGAGGTGGCCAAGCTGGCCGCCGAGGGCCGCTTCGAGTACCTGCTGATCGAGTCGACCGGCGTGTCCGAGCCCATGCCCGTGGCCGCCACCTTCTCGCTGCCCGACGAGGAGGGCCGCTCGCTCGGCGACGTCGCGCGGCTCGACACGTGCGTCACGGTCGTCGACGCGGCGAGCTTCCGCCGCGACTGGCAGAAGGCCGACGTCCTCGAGGAGGTCGGGCTGGCCGTCGCCGAGGAGGACGAGCGGACGGTCACCGACCTGTTGGTCGAACAGGTCGAGTTCGCCGACGTGATCGTGCTCAACAAGTGCGACCTCGTGACCTCGCGCGACCTCGGCGAGCTCGAGGCCACCCTGCGCGCGCTGAACCCGGGGGCGCGGCTCGTGCGCGCCGTGCGCGGGCAGGTGCCGCTCGAGCAGGTCCTCGGCACGGGCCTGTTCGACCTCGAGCGGGCGCAGGCGGCGCCGGGCTGGCAGCGGGCCCTGGCCGGGGAGAACCCGCCGGAGACGGAGGAGTACGGGATCTCCAGCTTCGTGTTCCGCGCCCGGCGCCCCTTCCACCCGGAGCGCTTCTGGGACTTCGTCCACGGGCCGGACACGTGGCGGCCGGTCCTGCGCAGCAAGGGCTTCTTCTGGCTGGCCTCGGACGACGACGTCGTGTGGTCGTGGGCCCACGCCGGCGGGGCGTGCGAGTACCAGCGCGCCGGCACGTGGTGGGTCTCCACGCCGCCCGAGGAGCGCCCCGACGACGAGGAGGTGCGGCGCGAGATCGAGGCCTTGTGGGACCCCATGACCGGCGACCGGCGCCAGGAGCTGGTGTTCATCGGCCAGCGCATGGACCGCGAGGACCTGGTCGCGCGGCTGACGGCCTGCCTCCTGACCGACGAGGAGCTGGCCGCGCGCGCCGCGGGCGCCCTGGCCTTCGAGGACGACCCGTTCCTGGGCGCGACGGCGCCCGAGGAGGAGGAGGTCGGGGAGCTCGTCCCCGAGTAGGGGGCGCTCCAGGCCCCGGTCGGCGCGCGCCGCTCCCCCCCCGGGAACCCGCTCGGCTCGGCCGGCACACGGGAGGGAGGAGTCGCCATGCCCCGCCGTCCGGTCGTCTCGAGCCTCGTCCTCGCCTGGACCCTGTCGCTCGGCGGGTGCGCCGGCCACGGCCACCACGACCACGACCACGACCACGACCACGGCGGGCACGGGCACGACCAGAGCGGGGGCGACCCGGCGGCGGCCAAGGACCCGGCCCTGCGCGAGGCCGTGGCGCGGTTCAAGGAGCGCGCCGGGGCCGACCACGACGCCATGCACGCGGCGCACGAGGCGGCGAAGAAGCAGCAGGCCGTCTGGGCGGCCGACGCCGGCCGCGCGGACCTCGCGGCCGAGCACGCGGCGCAGGTCGTGGACGCCTACGGGCCGCTCTTCGACCGCGACCACGCCGTGTTCCGCGAGTTCAAGGCCCTGCGCGCGAAGCTCGACCAGCCCGGCGCCGACGCGGCGGCGTTGCGCCGCGACCTCGAGCGCCTCGAGGCCGAGCACGCCGCGGTGATGAAGGAGTCCGACGCGCTCGCCGACCGGCACCGCGCCTTCGAGCAGCGCGCCGGCGGCGGCCCGGGCTGACCCAGGCGGCAGGCGGGGCGCCGGGCCCGGACGCCGCCGCGGCGCCGGCCGCGGCCGACGACGAGCAGGCGCACGTCGGGCGCGAGCTGGCGCGCGCCCTGTTCTTCGGCGCGCTCCTGGGCGTCGGGGCCCTCGTCCGCGCGACCGGCGTCTACGCGGTCGAGGTGGGCGACGCGGTCTGCGCCGTGGCCGCCCTGCTCCTCGGCGCGCCGATCGTCCTCGGCGCCCTGCGCAACGTCGCGCGCGGGACCTACGACCTCCACGAGCTGATCGCGCTCTCCGTGGCGGCGGCCTTCGCCCTCGAGGACTTCGTCACCGCCGGGGTGCTGGCGCTCCTGGCCACGCTGGGCGAGCTCGTCGAGCACCGCACGGCCCTCGGGGCCCGGGCGGCGATCGAGGGCCTCGTGCGGCTGGCCCCGCCGCGGGCGCGCGTGATCGGCCCGGACGGCGCCGAGGAGGAGCGCGACGCGACCGACGTGCGGCCGGGCGAGCGCGTGCGCGTGCGGCCGGGCGACCGCGTGCCGGTGGACGGGGCCGTCGTCGAGGGCGCCTCGACCCTCGACGAGGCGGCGATCACCGGCGAGTCGGTGCCGGCGGAGAAGGGCGTCGGCGCGGCGGTGTTCGCCGGGACGACGAACCTGACCGGGGCGCTGGTCGTCGAGGCCACGCGGGCGGGCGACGACACGACCCTGGCGCGCGTCCGCGCGCTGATCCTCGCGGCCGAGCAGGCGCGGACCCCCGTGACGCGGCTGATCGACCGGCTGGTGCGCAGCTACCTGCCGATCAGCCTCATGCTCGCCGCGGTCGTCCTGTTCCTGACGCGCGACCCGACGCGCGTGATCGCCCTGCTCGTCGTCGCCGGCCCGTCGGCCCTGGTCCTGGCCACGCCCACGGCGATGGTCGCGGCGCTCTCGGCGGCGGCCCGCCTGGGCGTCCTCGTCAAGGACCCGCGCGACCTCGAGCTCGCCGCCGGCCTGACGCGCGTCGTCTTCGACAAGACCGGCACGCTCACCCGCGGGCGCCTGGAGGCGCGGCGGCTGGTCCTCGCCGACGACGCCGGCGACCCGGCGCGGGTCCTGGCCCTGGCCGCCGGGGCGGCGGCCGGCTCGTCGCACCCGGCCGCGCGGGCCGTGGTCGCGGTCGCCGCCGAGGCGGCGCTGGTCGCGCCGCCGGCCGAGGACCTGCGCGAGGCCCCCGGGCTCGGCGTCGCGGCGCGCGTCGACGGCCACGAGGTGCGCCTCGGGCGCGCGGCCCTGCTCGAGCGCGAGGGGATCGCCCCGCGCGCCCTGGACCCGGCGCTGGAGGCGGCGGGGCACACGCTCCTCCTGATCGCGATCGACGGGCGGCACGCGGCGACGCTGGCGCTCGACGACGCCGCCCGGCCGCAGGCGCGCGCCGCGCTCGCCGCCCTGACCGGCCAGGGGGTGCGCGTGGGCATGCTCACGGGCGACCGGCGCCAGGCGGCGGCGCGCGTCGCCGCGGAGGTCGGCGTCGAGGACGTCGTGTCCGAGTGCCTGCCCGAGGAGAAGCTGGAGGTCGTGCGGCGCGCCCGCGCGGCGGGCGAGCGCGTGGCGGTCGTCGGCGACGGGATCAACGACGCGCCGGCGCTGGCGGCGGCCCACCTGGGGATCGCCATGGGCGGGGGCGGCGCCGACGTCGCCCTCGCCAGCGCGCGCGTCGCGCTGCTCACCGACGACCTGTCGCGCGTCCCCTTCCTGGTCGCGCTCGCGCGCCGCGCCCGGGCCACGATCGCCGTGAACCTGGCCGTCGCGGTGGCGACGATCGTCGCCGGCGTGACGCTGGCCGCCGCGGGCGCGATCTCGCCCGTCGTGGCGCTCGTGCTGCACAACGCCGGCGACCTGGCGATCGTCCTCAACTCGGCCCGCCTGGTGCGCGAGGGCGAGGAGCTGGGCTGACGCGGCGTCAGGCGGGGAGGGCGCGCAGGACCGCGTGCACGAGGTCGAGCTTCAGGAGGAGGCGCGGCGCCGAGGGGGTGGCCGGCGGCGAGCGGTGAATGACGCCCCGCGCCTCGTTGCCCGGCCAGGCGGTCCCCTTGAGGACGACCACGTCGCCCGCGCGGGCGCGGCGCGTCGCCGCGCCGTGGCGGGAGACCTCGGCGTTGAACCGCTCCAGGTCGCCGGGCGAGCGGCAGGGCAGGCCGAGGAGGAGGGACCGGTCGAACTCGCCCTCCTCGAGCCACTCGGTCCCCGGCCCGACGTAGGTGCAGAGCATGCGGAGGCCGACGCGGTCCGCGTGGAACTTGCGGCAGGCCCCGTCGTCGATCACGCAGAGCGTGGCCTTGAGCTCGGAGGCGGCCGTCAGGCGCGCGAAGCGGGTCGCCAGCAGGCGCGCGTCGCGCTCCAGCGCCTGACGCGCGGCCCCGGGCGCCAGCGGGCCGACGAGCCGCTCGAGGCCCTCGCCTCTCGGCCCGATCAGGGTCACGTGGTCGCCGGGCTCGCCGAGCGCGGCGGCGAGCGCCGCCGGCAGGTCCGGGTCGAGCGCGCGCCGCGCCACGACCGCGTTCACGGACGGCGCGAGCACGCGCTCGAGGCCCTCGAGTCCGTCGACCTCGAGGCTCGACCGATCGACGGCGACCCCGGCCACCTGCTCCCCGCTCACGCGCACCTCCCTCGCTCCGAGAGCGCCGCCCGCGCGCCCGGCGTTCCCGGACTCGGAGCGGTTCAGGCGGGGCAGGCCGCGCAGCAGCCGCGGAGCGCCCGGGCGTTGAGCGCGTGGGCGCCGACGAACCCGACGCACGACGTCACGAGCAGGCCGAGCTGCCCGGGCGGGAGCGGGTCGGCCCCGCAGCAGCGGTCCTGGGCCCGGAGGAGGGCCAGGGCGGTCAGGCCCATCGCCAGGGGCAAGAGCGTGTGCCAGCGCTGATGACGCGTGGCGCCGCGGACGAGCACGATGGCGCTCAGCGTCACGAGCCCCGCGCTCAGGACGCCTCGACGGGACCGGAGGCGAGCGCCGGGGTGACCGCGACGAGGAGGGGCGCGGCCGCGCAGTGCGCGGCGCACAGGACCGACAGCCCCCCGGCGAGCAGGTCCCACCGCGGCGTGGGCGCTCGCTCCCCCGGGCCCGGCCCGCCTCCAGCTTGCAGCGTCACGAGCGGGCCGCTCTCCTCTCTCCCGTGTGCCGCCCGGACGGCGCCGGTTCCCGCGGCGGCGATCGTCCATGAGGCCCCGGGTGAGCGGGTAAGGTCGTGCCGCGGGAGGCGACGACATGCACGAGCACGACACCAGCGCCTGGACCCACGACCACGCGTTCGGGCAGGACCGGCAGCGGACCGGCGAGCTGCGCACGCGGGTCGTCGTGGTCCTCACGGCCGTGTTCATGGTCGTCGAGGTCGCCGCCGGTCTGGCCTTCGGCTCCATGGCGCTCCTGGCCGACGGCCTGCACATGGGCTCGCACGCCGTGGCGCTCGGGATCACGCTCGTGGCGTACGTGGTCACGCGCACCTACGCGCGCGACCCCGCGTTCTCGTTCGGCACGGGCAAGGTCAACGCGCTGGGCGGCTTCACGGGCGCCCTCCTCCTCGCCGTGTTCGCCCTCACGATGGCCTTCGAGAGCGTCCGGCGGCTGGTCACGCCGGTGGAGATCGTCTTCGACCAGGCGATCGCCGTGGCCGTGGTCGGCCTCGTGGTCAACGGCGTGAGCATCGCGATCCTGGGGCACGGGCACGGACACGACCACGCGCACGACGATCACGATCACGAGCACGATCACGATCACGAGCACGCGCACGCGCACGCGCACGGGCACGAGCACGAGCACGAGCACGAGCACGAGCACGGGCACGGGCACGGGCACCACGACCACGCGCTGCGGTCGGCCTACCTGCACGTCCTCGCCGACGCGCTCACGTCGGTCCTGGCGGTCGTGGCGCTGCTCGTCGGCAAGTACTTCGGCGTGACCGCGCTCGACCCGCTCATGGGCCTCGTCGGCGCGGCGCTGGTCTCCCACTGGTCGTGGGGGCTCCTGCGCGACTCCGGCCGCGTGCTCCTGGACCACCAGGCGCCGGCGCCCGTCCAGGCGCGCCTGCGCGAGGCGATCGAGCAGGCCGACGACGCCCGCGTCGTCGACCTCCACGTGTGGTCGATCGGCCCCGGGGTCAACGCGGCCTGCCTGACGATCGTCAGCGGCCACCCGCGCCCGGCCGCGGACTACCGCGCGCGGCTCCCCGCCTCGCTACGCCTCGCGCACGTCACGATCGAGGTCCACGCCTGCCCCGAGCACGCGGCGGCGGTCAGCGCGGCCTGACCGCCGGAGCGCTGGCGACCCCCGCGGGGCCCCCCCCCGGGGAGCACTCGCCCGACGCGTGCCGCGGTGTGACGCGGATCGAGCGGGACGTGGCGAAGACGAGGCCGGCGCGTGATGACACCTCGTGCTCGAGCTCACGCTTGATCTCGCCCGCCGCGTCAGGTATCACGCGACCAGTTGAGAATGAGTCTCAGTCTCATTGCCGAGGAGTCCCGCATGCGACCCCGCGCCCCCGAGGTCGACTCCGAGCAGGTCGTGGACCCTGCGCTCGACGTGAGCGCCCCCGCGCCCGGCTCCACCGCCGTCGGACCGGTGTCCGTCGGCGGGTCGCCGGCGGCGGTCCAGCGACGTCGACTCGGCGCCGCGCTCCGCGTGGTGCGTCGCGTGCACCTCTACTCGGGCCTGTTCCTGGTGCCCTGGGTCCTCCTCTACGGCGTCACCGCCTTCCTCTTCAACCACCCGCGCGCCTTCGCCGACGCGCCGACGATCGCGGTCGGGGACGCCGGGCTCGCCCGCCTGCCCGCCGCCGACGTGGTCGCGGCGAGCGTCGTCGAGGCACTCGTCGAGGCGGCGCCCGGGCGGACGATCGCGCTGGCGGGCGAGCCGCGCTACGGACATGCGGTCGCCTGGCGCGTCGAGGCCGACGGGGCCGAGCACCTGGTGATCGTCGACCCCGCCGGCGAGGGCGCGCTCATCCGCTCGTCGGCCCGGCGCGCGGCGCCATCGGACCCGCCCTTCGAGGTGCCGCACGTCCCGGCGGGGCCCGAGGCGTTCGCGGCGGCGACGGCGACCGTCGGCTCGCTCGTGACCGCGGCCGGGCTCACCGGCGGGCAGGTCAAGCCGCGCAACGTGCCGGACCTCCTGCTGGACGTGACCATCGACGGCGAGCACCACCGCGCGGCCTACGACCTGCGCACCGGGGCCGTCACGCTGCGGCCGGCCGCAGGTGCCGGCCGAGAGCTCTCGGCGCGCGCCTTCCTCACCCGGCTGCACCTGGCCCACGGGTATCCGCCGCGCCTCGAGGCGCGCTGGCTGTGGGCCGTGATCGTCGACGTCATGGCCGCCGCCATGTGCGTGTGGGCGGTCACCGGGCTCGTCATGTGGGCGCAGATGCGCGCGCTGCGCCGCCCGGGCGCGCTCGCGCTGATCGCCGGCGTCGCCTCGGCGGTCGCGCTGGGCGCCGCCATGCTCGTCGCGCTGAACCGCTGAGGAGAGCTGTCGCATGAGGCATCGAGGACTCCACCGCCGCCGCACCGCGGCCGAGCTCGACTGCTCGGTCCTGAACACGATTCTGTGCATGACCTTCGCGCCCGACGAGCTCGGCGACCGCGCCCAGGCCGCAGGCGTCGAGCTCACGGTCGACCCGCGCGACCCGGACGCCGCCTGGGCGGTCTACGTCTGCGTCCACCACGCCATCCACCGCGGCTCGCCGGTGGCGGCGACGCTGACGCAGATGCTCGACTGCGTCCACCGGCGCTCGCTCGAGGCCCTCGAGCGCGATGGGCACGAGGCGCTGGCCGCGCCGCTGTTCCACGGCGACCCGCGGCGCGTGCCCGACCTGGCCGGGCGCCTGTGGGCGCTCGGCAGCGCGCCGAGCGACGAGGCCGCCGAGCTGGCCCGCTGGCTCAACGCCCGCGTGGGGGTCCTCGCCGTGCAAGACGTCGCGCGCGGACCCGCGCGCCAGGAGGAGGTTTGACGTGTCGTATCGCTGCGCGATCTCGGGGCGGGTGATCCCGCCCGGTCAGCCCGCCGTGCGGGTGGTCCTCGCCGTCCGTCCGGTGACGCATGCCCCGCGGCCCGGCGCGTGCCGCCGACGGGTCACCCGGAAGTGGCGGCGCGTCGATGACCCGGGCGGCGAGGGCTACCAGATCGCCCGCGAGGTGCTCGTCTCGCCCGAGGTGGCGCGCGAGCTGGCCACCTCGCAGCCGAGCGTCCTGCCCGCCCGCCACGTCCGGCGCCGCACGCGGCAGGAGGAGATCGAGGAGGCGCTCTACGGACGCGAGGCGCCGCTCGCCTACGACGCGAAGGGTCGCCGCCGCCCGCCTCCGGCGCGCCACGACGACTGACGGTCACGGCGGTGACGCCGCGCGCGCGTCGGCCGGGATGACCCGGAGCGCGGCGCGCCCCCGGCTCGGCCGTCAGGAGCCGGCCGTCTGCCGCCGAGACGGCCCCTGGTCCGCCAGGAGCGCCTCGACGGCCGGCCGGCCTCGGTCAGCGCGGCCTGACCGCCACGACCTTGCCCGCTGCGCCCGCGACGGCCAGGAGGTCGCCCTGCGGGCGCCAGGCGAGCCGGCTGACCTCCTCGCCGAGCGTCCCGCCGCCCCGGGGCCGCCTGGGCTTCGTCACGTCCCAGAGCATGACCTCGCCGTCCAGCGCGCCGGCGGCGAGGACCGTGCTCGTCGGGTGGAAGGCGAGGTCCGCCACGCGCGCCTCGAGGCCGACGCACACCTTCGGCCGCGTGCCCTGCGGGCCCTTGCCCGAGAAGTCCCACACGGTCGGGTCGTCGCCGCCCCCGGTGGCCAGGAAGCGCCCGCGCGCGTCCCAGCTCAGCTCGCGGGGCTTCACGGCGTAGCCGGACATCTGCATGTCCTCGCCGCTCGCCGCGATCCACACGTGCACGCTGCGGTCCTGGCAGCCGCAGGCCACGTGCTTGCGGTCGGGGCTCACGACGAGCGAGACCATGGACCCCTTCCACTCGTAGCGCCGGACCGCCTCCGCCCCCGCGCCCCACAGGGTCACGCCGCCGTAGTGCGAGGCGGCCAGCTCCTCGCGCCCGCTGAAGCGGGAGGCCAGCCAGGCCACGCCCGTGAGCGTGCTGGGATGCGCGGGGAAGCTGCGCTGCAGCTCGCCCGCGGCCGACCAGCGCCGCAGCGTCTTGCCGGCCGTCGTCGCCAGGACGTCGGCGACGGGCGACCAGGCCAGGTGCTCGACCCAGCCGCCGCCGCCCTCGAGGACGCCGCGCGGGGCCCCGGTGGCCGGGTCCCACAGGCGCGCCTGGCCGTCCTGCCCGCCGCTGGCCAGGAGGCGGCCGTCCGCCGAGAAGGCGACGCACAGGGCGCCGCCCGCGTGCCCGGGCAGCGACAGGCGGACCTCGCTCGTCGCGCCGTCGAGGACGGTCACCGCCCCGTCGCTCGTGGCCGCCGCCAGGAGGTCGCCGCCCGGCGACCAGGCCAGGGCGGTGACGTAGTCGGGGAGCGGGGCCGCCTTCCACACCAGGTCCACGTGCGGGACCGCGACGCGCTCGGTGGTCATGCGAGGCAGGCCTCGAAGCCGGCGGTCAGCTCGGCGCGGTCGAGGTTGCGGCCGATGAACACGAGCTGGTTGCGCCGCGGCTCGCCCTGCTTCCACGGCCGCTCGGGGGCGCCGTCGAACAGCATGTGCACCCCCTGGAACACGAACCGGTCGTCGTCGCCCCGGATGTTCAGCACGCCCTTGCTGCGGTAGATGTCCACGCCCTTCTCCCGCAGGAGCTTCGACAGCCAGGGGTTGAGCTTGTCGGGGTCGACCTCACCCTCGCGCTCGATCCCGACCGACGACACGGCCTGCTCGTGGGTGTGCGTGGGCGTGAACGTCCGGCCCTCGCGCGCGTCGACCTCGCGCCCGGCCGGGTCGAGCAGGCGCAGGGCGAACTCCTCGGGCCGGTGCTGCGTGGCGAGCAGGTAGGCCCCCGGGCGCTCGACCTCGAGCGTGAAGCGCTTCTCGCCCCGCGCCTCGAGCTGCAGCTCGTAGAGCGTGGCGCCGGGCCGGACGCGCCTGTCGCCGCTCACCCGGACCATGCCGGCGCGGTCGGCGAAGAGGATCGCCAGCTTGTCCTTCGTCCCGTCGATCGCCTCGAGGCCGGGGGCGTCGGCCGGCCAGGCCATGAGGCGCAGGGCCGGGTCGGGCCCGTCCTGCAGGACGAGCGTGTGCGCCCCCGCCTCGAGCTGGTAGGCGCCCAGCCACTCGAACGGGTACTCGGGCTCGAGGAAGGTCGGGCGCATGTCGACGGCGCGCGCCAGGTCGAAGCCGCCGACGTCGAGGACGTGCTTCAGGTCGATCGACGCACCCTGCGTGCGGTGGATACGCGCCATGGCGTTCATGCCGCGCACGCGCGTCTCGAGCTGCGCCAGCGCCGCCTCGTCGACGAGGTCGGTCTTGTTGAGCAGCAGCACGTCGGCGAAGGCGATCTGCTCCTGGCACTCGCGGCTCTGGTCGATGTGCTGCCAGACGTGGTGCGCGTCGACGAGGGTCACGATCCCGTCCAGGCGGACCTTCTCCTTCACCTCCTCGTCGACGAAGAAGGTCTGGGCGACCGGGGCCGGGTCGGCCATGCCCGTCGTCTCGACGAGGATCGCGTCGAACTTGTCGCGGCGCTTCATCAGGTTGCCGAGGATGCGGATCAGGTCGCCGCGCACGGTGCAGCAGATGCACCCGTTGTTCATCTCGAAGATCTCCTCGTCGGCGTCGATGACGAGGGCCTGGTCGATGCCGACCTCGCCGAACTCGTTCTCGATCACGGCGATCCGCTTGCCGTGCTGCTCGGTGAGGATCCGGTTGAGGAGGGTCGTCTTCCCCGCGCCGAGGAAGCCGGTGAGGACGGTGACCGGGATCCGGTCGTCCCGCGTGGTGGTCATGGGCTACTCCGGGGTGTCGTCGTGGTGGGGGTGATCGTGGTCGCCCCGGGCCAGGGCGAGGACGTCCTCGCGCGTGACCTCGGACATGGGCTTGTGGACCTTGCGCTGCTCCTGCTGACCTGGCCCGCGCAGGACGGCGAAGACCGTCTCGATCGGCGGGCAGCCGGGCTCGGTGCAGGTGAGCTCGCTGACGAGGATCGTCACGTCGTCGTCGAGGCCGAGCGCCTCGCGCGCCCAGGCCTTGAGCTCGCGGGCGCGGCCGGCGCCGCCGCCGCGCGCGGGGCCGAGGTTGGGGCCGAGCTTCATGGCGCCTCCGGATCGGGGACGAGGGCGGCGGCGCGCAGGGCGCCGGGGGACAGCCCCGCCGCGCGCGGGCCGTCGAAGACGACGCGGCCGCCGCGCAGGAGGACGACGCGGTCCACCCCGGCGGGCAGGGCGTCGAGGTCGTGCGTGGCCCAGACCACGGTGAGCGCGCGGGCGCGGGCCGCGGCCTCGAGCGCCGCGCAGAGGGCGCGGCGAGCCGCGGGGTCGAGCCCGCTCGTCGGCTCGTCGCAGAGGAGGACCTCGGGCTCGGTGGCGAGCGCCGCGGCGAAGGCCACCCGCTTGCGCTCGCCGAGGCTCAGGCGGTGCACCGGCCGCTCGGCGAGGTGGCCGACGCCGAGCGCCTCGAGGGCCCGCGTGGCGCGGGCGCAGGCGGCCTCCTCGTCCAGGCCGCGCCGGCGCAGGCCCCACAGGACGTCGTCCCGCGGCGTGGCCCCGAGGAGCTGCTCGTCGGGCTCCTGGAAGACGACGGCCACGCGGGCGTCCACGCGACCGGCGAGCGCGCGGGCGTCGAGCGGCGCGCCGAGGCGCTCGAGGCGGCCCTCGGCCGCCGGGAGCAGGCCGGCCAGGGCCCGCAGGAGCGTCGTCTTGCCCGAGCCGCTGGCGCCGGCGAGCGCCACCCACGCGCCGCGCGGGACCTCGAGGTCGACGCCGGCGAGGCCGGGCGTCCCGTCGCGATGCCGGACGACGAGGCCGCGCGCGCGGAGGGCCGGGCTCGCGTCGCCGGCGGCGGGCGCCGGGTGGACGGCCGCCGCGCGGAGCGTCCGCGCCTCGTCGAGGCGCGCGCCGCGGTCGAGGGCCCGGTCGATCCCGCCGGCGAGCACCAGCCCGCAGGTCTCGACGCGCGGCTGGCCGCGGGCGAAGCCCTGGCGCAGCGTGGCGACCTCCGCGCGGCGGCGCAGCTCCTCGCCCAGGACGAGCGCCTGCGCCAGGGCCAGGTCGACGGCGTCGAGGAGGCCGGGGGGCGCGCCGGCGCGGCGCAGGGCCGCCAGGAGGTCCGCCCAGCCGACCGTCGCCGCGAAGTGCGCGCACCAGACCGCGCCGGCGCCGGCCCGCGCGAGCACGAGCAGCCCGTCGTCGGGCGAGGCGCCGCGCAGGGCGAGCAGGCAGGCCACGAGGAGGCCCTGCCCCGCGGCGGCCAGCGCGAGGAGGACCGGCGCCAGGCGGCGCCCCTCCACGAGGAGGGCCGCGAGCCCGACGGCCCCGAGGACCGCGAGGGCCCGCGGGTCCCGGAGCCCCGCGTTGAGGGTCAGCGCGGCGGCCAGGGCGAGGGCGCGGACGAGCGGCCCGCGCCCGGCGCCCGAGAACAGGGCGTCGCCGGGCTCACGGTGCACGGGGGGCCCCCGCCGCCAGCGCGGACCAGGCGCGCTGGGCCAGCGCGCCGGCGACGAACGAGGCGACGATCAGGAGCCCCGCCGCGAGCTCGCCCTCGGCGGGGACGAGCAGGGGAGGCCAGGGCGCGGCGCCCGCCTCCTGGGCGGCGCGCTCGAGGATCGCCGCGTCGGCCGGCTCGAAGGCGCGCGCGGGGGCGGCGCTCGCCAGGAGGAGGAGCAGGAGGAGTGTCGCCGGCGCGGGCGCGGTCGCCGGCGCCGGCGCCGGCGCCGGCGGCGGCGGCGGCGGCGAGGAGGAGGGGGGGGCCGAGGCGGCGATGAGCACGTTCCGCG
>JAHBXY010000088.1 GCA_019636275.1 Planctomycetota bacterium
CTGGCGCATGGCGCTGGCGATCGGCGGCCCGTTCGCGGCCCTCGGGCTGGGCCTCTGGGCGGCGGTCCAGGGGCTCGGGCGCCTGTGGCCGGCCGACGCGGGCGCCGGCCCGCAGCACGTCCAGCTCCTCCTGGCCGGCCTGGCGCTGGCCCTGCTCGTGCCCGGCATGCGCGCGAGCCTGCGCCGCGGCGTCGAGGGCGAGGCGCGCGCCCGGCGCGAGGCCTGGCGCGAGCAGCGCGTCGAGCTGGCCCGGCTGCTCGCCTGGTCGCACCTCCGCGTCGAGCAGGTCCTCGCCTGCCACGCGCCGCCGCTCGCGCAGGTCGCCGCCGCCGCCGCCGCCGACCCGGCCCTGGCGCTGGTCGAGCTGGCGCAGGAGCTGGCCCATGCCTGAGCCGGTCGCCCCCGACCGCGCCCCCGACCGCGCGCGGGCGCTCGCTGACGAGCGCGCCTGGCTCGCCGCCTACCCGGCGCTGATCGGCGCGCCCATGCTGCTCTCGGCCTTCATGGCCCTCGTCTCGCCCCTGTCGCTCGGGCCCCTGACCGGCCTCGGCGGCCGCGTCGTCCTCGGCGCGCTGCTGGTCGCGGCGGGCGTGCACCTGGCCCTCGGCCGCCGCTGGGCCGGTCGCTTCCTCGTCGGCTGGCTCGCGGTCTCCGGCCTGCTCGAGCTGCTCGTCGCGCGCGACCTCGTGATGGTCGGCCTCAACGCCCTCCTGCTCGTGATCTTCTGGCGCCTGATCCCCGCGCCGGGGGCGCCGCCGGCGCGGCGCCCGCTGCGCTGGCTCGTGCCGGCCGCCGTCGTCGGCGCGGTCGACGTCCTCTGGCCGGTGGTGCTCGGCGCGGTCAACCCGCTGGTCGTCGCCGCGCTGCCCGAGGTCGCGCCGACCGTGCTGCGCCTCGACGAGGGGGAGTGGCGCGAGGCGAACGGCGGTGTGCGCCTCGTCCCGCGCGGCGACCTGCTGGTCGTCGAGGGCCTGCCGCTCGTCCGCGGCGCCGAGGTGGCCTTCGTGCCGGGCCGCGACGCGCTGCTCGTGGGCGACGCCGTCCTGCGCGGCGCGCCGACGGCCGGCACGAGCCCGGTCATCGGCGCCTACGACGGGCTCGAGTACACGCGCCGCTTCGGCCGCGTGCGCGGGCGCGTCGTCGTCGCGCGCGCCCGCGCCCGCGACCAGGTCCTCGTCTCGTTCGAGGGCCTCGCCGTCGACGGCCGCCGCGCGCGCGCGTCCGTCGTCCTGCGCCTGCCCGCCCGCCCCGGGGCGCCGGCGCTCGCGCCCGAGGCGCGCTGACCGCGCTCACCGCTCGATCCGGGAGCGAGGCGAGCAGATCGAGCGGAGGCGCGCATCCCCGAACGAAGGCCGCGAAGCGGCCGGAGCGAGGGTGACGGGTGCATCACTGCGGATCGGAGCAAGGGTCCCGCACCGCGACGTGGTCGTCATGACAAGCGACGGCCGCTGTGACCCGGCGCGTCCTCCCGGCGCCACCGCAGACCGCGAGTAGGATGGTCGCGTGACCGACACGGCCACGATCCTCTCCCCGCGCGACGACGAGCCGACCGAGGCGACCCTCCTCGGCTGCGCCCGCGGCGAGGAGCAGGACGAGGGCGTCGAGGTGGCGCTCGAGCGCCAGGCGCCAGGCGCCCTGCGGGCGCGCGTCCGCTGGCCCGACCTCGAGCTGACCTGCGACGTCGCGGGCGACGGCAGCGACGCCCTGCGCCGGCGGCTCGCCGGCGTCCTGGCCTACGTGCGCGAGCTGTCGACCGACCCGGCCGACCCCGTGGCCGCGCGCGTCGCCGCCGCCCGGCAGGTGCTCGACTGGCGCGTCGACCCGGGCTTCGACGACGAGGGGCGGGCCGAGGGCCTGCTGCGGCGCCTGGCCCATGACCTCGGCGGGCTCGTCCTGCGCGCCGGGCGCGTCCTCGAGCCCGACGGGGCCTGCCTGCTCGCGCCGCCGCCGCCGCCCGCCGAGCCGCTGACGCCGCCGCCGGCCGCGCGCGTGGCGCGGCGCGCGCTCGTCCTGTGCGCCGTCGTGTGGCGCGCGTCGCTCGAGCAGGAGAAGGGCCGCCGCCGCGCGGCGCGCCTGCACGCGCACCTGCTCGCCTGGCTCGAGCGGCGCGCCCTCGGCGACGAGCTCGAGGACTCCGAGCGGGCGCTGATCGCCGCGCCGCTGGGGTCGCTCACCCGGCAGCGCGCGATCGACGCCTCCTGGCGCAGCGAGGGCCTGGCCGTGCTCGGCTGGGCGCTGGGCGCCTGCCCGCTGCCGCCGCACGACGAGCAGGCCGACCCCCACGGGGCCACCGACGCCCTGGGGTTCCTCGACGACGGCCCGGCGCGCGCGCTCGCGGCGCCGGTCCTGCGCCCCGCGGCCGAGCTCGAGGCCGCCGCGCGGCGCCTCCTGGCGGTCCACTGGCGCCTGCGCGAGTTCTCCCAGCGGCCGCGCGCGCTCGACCTGCGCGCGGCGGCCGTCGCCGCCGGCCTGGCGCCCGAGGACCTCGAGGGCCTGCCCCTGCTCGGCGGCGACCTGGCCCTGCGCGGGGCGCCGATCGCCCGCGCCGAGCCCGAGGTCGTGGGCGAGTGCGCCTCGATCGCCGTCGAGCGCCTGCGCGCCAGCCAGTGGCTGGTCGGCGTCGAGGAGCGCTACTCCGAGGTGGACACGTCCACGTGAGCGCGCCGACCCCCGAGGACACGCACGAGGCGCTGACGCGCCTCCTGGCCCTGTGGCGCAAGGAGCGCGACGCCACGCAGGCGCGCGTCGTCGAGGAGCGCCGGGCCACGCCGCTGGCCGAGCGCGTGGCCCGCGGCCTGGCCGCGCGCGACCTGCGCATCCTCGACACCGACCCGGCGCCGGGCGAGCGAACGCTCGTGTGGCTGGGGCCCGCCCGCCCCGACGCCTTCCGGCACCTGCGCGTCGGCGTCGGCGACCCGGTGCGCCTGTGGCGCCAGGACCCGGACGCGCCCGACGCCGTCCAGGGCGTCGTGTCGCACCGGCGCGCCGAGCGCCTGGGGGTGATGATCCAGGGCGACCGCCAGGACGACGCCCTCGAGGCGCTCGAGGACGGGCCGTTCAACCTCGACCGCGACGACCCGCAGGCGACGTTCGAGCGCGGCGCGCGCGCGCTCGAGCGCTGCCGGTCGGCGCCGCCCGCCAGCGACGCCGCGCGCCTGCGCGCCGTGCTCTTCGGCGAGCGGCCGCCGCGCTTCGGCCCCGAGCCGGCCGTCGCGGCCCACGACGCGGACCTCAACGCGCCGCAGGTGGCCGCCGTCGCGCGCGCCCTGGCGGCCGAGGACCTGGCGCTCATCCACGGCCCGCCCGGGACGGGCAAGACGCGCACGCTCGTCGAGGTCGTGCGTCAGGCGGTCGCCCGCGGCCAGCGCGTCCTGGCGACGGCCGCCTCGAACGCGGCCGTCGACACGCTGGCCGAGCGCCTCGTGCGCGCCGGCCTCGACGTCGTCCGCGCGGGCCACCCGGCGCGCGTGGCCCCGGCGCTCGAGGCCCACACGCTCGACGCGCTCCTGCAGGAGACCGAGGCCTGGGCGCTGGCGCGCCGCTGGAAGGCCGAGGCGGCCGAGCTGCGCCGCCAGACGGTCAAGCGCAAGTCGCGCGGCCGCGTCGACCGCGACGACGCGCGCGACGCCTTCCGCGAGGCGCGCGCGCTCATGCGCGACGCGCGCAAGGCGCTCGAGGGCGCCCAGGCCGCGCTCCTGCGCCGCGCGCAGGTCGTGTGCGCCACGGCCGCCGGCGCCGACGCGGCGCTCCTCGGCGACGAGGTCTTCGACCTCGTCGTCCTCGACGAGGCCACGCAGGCCACCGACCCGATCGCGCTCGTGCCGCTCCTGCGCGCGCGGCGCGCCGTCCTCGCCGGCGACCCCTGCCAGCTCGCGCCGACCGTGATCAACCGCGAGGCCGAGCGCGGCGGCCTCGGCCGCACCTTCTTCGAGCGCCTGCGCGAGGGGCACGCCGGCGACGCCCTGCGCCTGCTCGTCGTGCAGCACCGCATGCACGCGGCGATCATGGCCTTCCCCTCGCGCATGCACTACGACGAGCGGCTCGTCGCCAGCCCCGAGGTCGTCGGGCACCTGCTCGAGGACCTCGGCGCGGCGCCGGACCCCCTGCGCGAGGGCGCGCTCGTGTTCATCGACGCGGCCGGCACGGGCTGGGAGGAGCGCCGCCAGGCCGACGACCCGAGCACCAGCAACCCCGGCCTGGCCGCCCGTGTGGCCCTCGAGGTGCGCCGGCTCCTCTCGCGCGGCGTCGCGCCGGCCGACGTGGCCCTGATCACGCCCTACGAGGCGCAGGCGCGCCTCCACCGCGAGGCGCTCGCGGCCGAGGTCGCGGCGGGCCTGGAGGTGGGCACGGTCGACGGCTTCCAGGGGCGCGAGAAGGAGGCGGTCGTCGTCGACCTCGTGCGCAGCAACGACGACGGCGCGGTCGGCTTCCTGGCCGACGTGCGGCGCATGAACGTGGCGCTCACGCGCGCGCGCCGCTTCCTCCTCGTGTGCGGCGACAGCGCCACGCTCGGGCAGCACTCGTACTACGCCGCGTTCCTGGAGGCGGTGAACGAGCTCGGCGCCTACGTCAGCGCCTGGGCCGACGAGGCCCCGACGATCGGCGACGACGCGTGAGCCGACGGCTGGGCGGGCTGGCGGCCGTCTTGCTCCTCGGCGGCTGCAACGGCGTCTTCACTCAGCGGCCCCAGGACGTGGGCGCGGGGGCGAGGGCGAAGCGCACGACGCCCTCGAGCGCCGCGTGCTGCACCCAGGGCACGAGGTGCGGCGCGCCGTTGATCGTGAGCGACTGCACGTAGCGGTCGCCCGGGCCCTGGCGGTCCGCGATCACGGTCAGCGCGCGCCCGCCGCCGAGCGCGACGTCGGCGCGGTCGACGAGCGGGCTGCCGACCGCGTAGGTGTCGGTGCCGGCCACGGGGTAGACGCCGAGGGCCGCGAGGACGTACCAGGCCGAGAGCGTGCCCGCGTCGTCCTGACCGTCGAGGCCGCGCGGCCCTGGGCCGTACTTCTCGTCGAGGAGCGTCCGCACCCAGCGCTGCGTGAGGTCGGGCCGGCCCGTCCAGCAGAACAGCCAGGCGGCGTGCAGGTCGTGCTCGTTGCCGTGCCAGTAGTCGGGCCCCGGATAGGCGGCGCCGCGCGTGCGGGCCGTCCCGGCGAGGAAGTCCTCGAGGTCGCGCGTCAGCGCGTCGCGCCCGCCGAACAGGGCGGCCAGCCCCTGCGGGTCGTGGAAGGCCGAGAAGCGCCACTGCCGCGGCGAGCCCTCGACGAACGCGTGCGTGAGCCGGCGACCCGGGGTGACGTCGAGGTAGCTGAGCAGCCCGGGCACGAACGGGGTCTCGAAGCCGCCGGCGGCCCGGCGGGGCTGGAAGTGGCGCGTCGCCGGGTTCCACGTGTTCGCGTACCAGCGGCCCCGGTCGAGGAACCGCGCCGCGTCCGCCGTCTGGCCGAGCCCCGCCGCCAGCCGGCCGATCGCGTGGTCGGCCCAGGCGTACTCGAGCGTGCGCGAGACCGCCTCGTGCATGCGGTCGCTCGGGCCGTAGCCGTGGCGGACGTACTCGTCCACGCCCTCGCGGCCCCGGGCGGGCCCGCCCGGCGGCGCGGGCGACGTCGCCCCGCGCTTCATCGCCTCGAGCGCGGAGGCCGCGTCGAACGCCCGCAGGCCCTTCTGCCACGACTCGGAGATCACGATGTCGGCCGGCGAGCCGAACATGGACCCCGTGCAGGCGTTGGCCGCCGCCCACCTGGGCAGGTAGCCGTTGCCGTGCCGGGCCATCTCCACGAGCGAGCGCACGACGTCCTGCTGCACGTCGGGCGCGATCAGCGCGAGGAGCGGGTGCTGCGTGCGGAACGTGTCCCACAGCGACAGGTTCGTGTAGTAGGTCCAGCCGTGCGCGACGTGCGTCCGCCCGTCGAAGCCCGTGTACTCGCCGTTCACGTCGGTCCAGGTGGTCGGCATCTGCTGGGAGCGGTAGAGCGACGTGGCGAAGATCGTCCGCCGCTCCGCCGTCCCGCCCGTGACCCGCGCGCGGCCGAGGGCGTCCTCCCAGGCCCGCGTGGCGCGGTCGCGGACGTCGTCGAAGGTCGTCCCGGGCGGCGCCTCGGCGGCGAGGTTCAGCCGGGCGTTGGCCGCGCTCACGTAGGAGAGGGCCAGCGTCAACGTGACCGCGCGGCGACCCGGCGCCGCGGGCCAGGAGAGCTCGGCGCCGACGCTCCGCCCCTCGCCCGGGCCGAGGGCGTGGAGCCCGCCGGGCGCGACCTGCGCGTCGACCCACGTGCCCCAGGCGGCCGGCGGCGGGTCGACGCGCGCGGCGAAGTAGGCGCGCACGCCGCCCTGGCGGCCGGAGAAGCCGTCGAGGAGCACGCAGCTCCCCTCGAGCTCGCCCGTCGCGGGCAGGAGCCGGACCTCGGGGTCGCGCGTGCGGCCGCGGGCGCCGAGCGCGCTCGACGCGTGCAGGAGGAGCGCCGCCGCCCGTCCGGGCTCGAACGTGTAGCGGTGCACGCCCACGCGCGTCGTCGCCGTCAGCTCGACGAGCACGCGCTCGAGCGGCAGCGCGACCGCGTAGTCGCCCGGGTGGGCCCGCTCGCCCGCGTGCGTGAACGCGGCGCGCTTGCGGCCGCGGCGGTGGGCGTCGGTCGGCCGACCCGCCAGGGGCACGACGCGGAACAGGCCGCCCTCGGCCACCCCCGTGCCGCTGAGGCGCGTGTGGCTGAAGCCGCGCAGCAGCCGGTCGCCGTGGTAGTAGCCCGACGTGCGCATGCCGCCGGGCATGGGCCCGAAGAGCGGCGCCGTGTCGGGGCCGAGCTGCACCATGCCGAACGGGACCTGCGCGGCGGGCGAGGTCGAGCCGCTCGCCCAGGGCAGGCCGCCCGTGCCGTGGCGGGGGTCGACCTCGCGGCCGAGCGGTCCGGGGCGACCGGGGGGGACCGTCCAGGGGCCGGCGAGGACCGGGACGGCGGTCGCGAGGAGGAGCGCCGTCGGGAGGAGGAGGCGGAGGCGGGTCATGAGCCCGGCCCGCCGCGCGAACCGCACGCCGCGGCTGGCCGCGGCGGGACCAGGGGTAACGCCCGTCGACGGCGCCGGTTTCCCGCGTTGTCCGCCGCCGTGGCGGAATCCTCGAGCGCACCGTGAGCCGAGCGCGCCGTCCGCGCCGGTGATTAGCATGCGCCGGCGAGAGGTCCCATGTCGCCCCGCCGCCCCGCGCTGCTGTCGCTGCTCGTCGCCGCTGGCTGCGCCTCCGTCCCGCCGTCCGAGATGCCGCCCGTCTCGCCGCAGGAGGCGTTCCGGGAGGTGCTCACCGGCGCGACCCGCTTCGGGATCGAGCTGGGCGAGCCGCTCGACGAGGCCTTCCGGCCGGAGCCGGGCCATGAGCGGGCCTACGTGCCCTACAAGAGCGAGCATCCGCTCTGGTCGGTGCGCGTCCACTGCCGTGGCGGCTGGGACGGTCCGGTCGAGCTCCTCGAGGCGATCGCCACCGAGGAGCACGTGAACGACGTGGCCGACTGGGAGGCCTACCTGGGGGTGCGCCGGGGCCGGATCCTCGGCCAGGCCGAGGGGCGCTTCCGCTCGAAGTGGGGGCAGAGCCACCGGCTCGACGAGCGCCACGACCTGCTCGTCGTGGCCACGGACCGGCCGAACGTCTACCTCGCCTACCAGGGCGGCGGGATCTTCTACTCGGCGCTGGTCGCCCTCGACGATGAGGCGCTGCGCCGGCGCGGGCTCGTCCCGTTCGACGAGGCGCTCGCGGACGCCCGGCGCTCGGGCCGCGCGGGCGCGGAGCTGGCCCTGTCGCGGCTCATCTCGATCCAGCTCCTGGCCCCCGACACGCCCGGCATCGCCGACGACGTCCAGGCGGCGCGCGAGGCGGTCGCGCGCGCCCGCCAGTCGGCGATCGACGTGGTCGACAAGGCCTGGGAGGCGCGGCGCGAGGCCTGGGCGCGGGCGTCGGCCCGCGACCGGGTCCAGCTCTGGCTCGACCTGCGGCCGACCCTCAGCGGCGCGAACTACGTCGCCATGCACCGCACGGACGCGATCTCGAGCCAGCTCCGGAGCGAGCTCCTCGCCGCGGCGCAGACGGAGGCCGGCCGCGGCTGGGACCGCGCGCCGGCCTTCGTCTGGGCGCAGGTGCTGCTCGAGCCCAAGATGCTCGACGAGCCCGCGGCGCTCCTCGTGGCCCTCGACCGGGCGGCGGCCTTCGACCAGGTGCAGGGCGTCGTCGCCGCCCACGCCGCGGTCGAGGGCCTGCGGCTGGGGAAGATCGGCTTCCTCCGCGGCGACCTCGAGGGCCGCTGGCGGGCGCTCATCCAGGCGGCCAGCGGCCGGCGGCAGGCCGCCTTGCGCGCGGCGGGCAAGCTCGAGGAGGCGGCGATGGAGGCGGGCGCCGCCGGGACGTCGCCCGTCAACTTCTCCGCCGACCGCTTCGCGAAGATGACCGAGCGCCTGCGCCAGCTCGAGCCCCTGCGGGGGGACCTCGACGCGCAGGTGGCCTGGCACCACGCGCATCAGCGCGACTTCGTGGACGGCAACCGCCTCGTCGACCCCATGTGGGGCTACACCACGTCGATGCTGCGCTACGACCTGAGCCGCCGGCTCGACGCGGATGCGGCCGAGCACCTGGCCGCCGGCCGGCGCGTGACCGCCGCCGGCAGGTGGCTCGAGGGGATGGGGCTGCAGTTCGGCAGCACGAGCCCGGCGCCGCTGCGCGGGCTGGCCGAGGCCGCCCGCGGGCCCGAGGGCGCGACGGAGGCCAACGTCCGGGCCGCGAGGGCGCTCCTGCCGGTGCTCGTCGCGCTGGACCCGCCCCTCGCGCCGGGGACGGACGGCGAGCGGCTGGTCGCTCGCCTGCGCGAGCCGCCGCTGGGCGACCGCCCGGCCGCGCGCCTCCTCGGCCTCACGCCGGCCGGCCCGGGCGACCTCCTCGAGGCGGCGGGCCTCCTCGGCCTCGAGGTCGGGCACTGCCGGCTCGTCGTGAAGGACGGGGGCTACGAGCTCGTCCCGGCCGACGGCCCGCCCGGTCGTCATGCCGCCGAGACCCTGGCCTTCGCCGCGTCGCCGCTGTTCGGGATCAGCGACGAGACCCGCCGCGAGTCGGAGCGCCTCCGGGCCGAGGACGCCTGGATCCAGCAGGAGAACGCCGCGCTCGACGAGAGCCGGGCGTGGATCGACGCCGAGAAGGCCCGGCTGGACGCGCTCCGGCAGGTGGTCGAGCGCGCGAAGGCGCAGGGCACGCTCCAGCAGCACGAGGCCGAGCTCCGGAGGGGCGCCGCCGACGAGCGGACGCTCAACCAGCGGGTCGACGCGCACAACGCGCGCGCGTCCGCTCTCTCCGCCCGCACGACCGCCTACAACGCCGCCGTGGGCCCGTTCAACGCCCGGCTGAGCAAGGAGCGCTACGGGCCCGTGCGCGACCTGCGGGTGAAGCTCGACGCCGCGCTCCGGGCGTGGCTCGCGACCAGGCTGACGGCCTGGGAAGCGGACCTCCGCGCGCGCAGGGCCGGCGACCCGGGCCTCGACCGCGAGGTCGCCTGGGCGCGCTGGTTCGTCCTGGGCGAGGGCGCCGGCCCGGCGCTCGGCGCCCTGCGGGAGAGCGCGGCCTTCGCCGACCGGCGCGCCGAGTGGCTGGCGGAGGAGGCGTTCCACCAGCCGTCGGAGCCCGAGGTGGCGCGCATGGTCGTCGAGTTCCTGCGGCGCTCGCGCTCGGTCGAGAAGCGCAAGGAGGTGCTCGACCATTACGTCGTGCGCTACGAGGCCCGGGTCCTGCGCGACGCGCTGAAGGCGGCGGACCTGGCGGGGCTCACGTCCGAGGTGGATGCGGCGCTCGAGCGCCGGAAGCAGCAGACCCGCTGACCGCCAGCGCGCGGCCCCAGGCGCGGAGGTAGTTCTCGCCCAGGGCGCCGCGCACGTGCTCGTCCCTCCAGCCGCGGGCGACGAGGGCCTCGGTCAGCCGCGGCATGGCGGCCACGTCGGGCAGCCCCTGCACGGTCCAGACGAAGCCGTCGAAGTCGGAGCCGAGCGCCACGTGCTCGGGCCCGGCGACCTGGGCGATGTGCTCCATGTGGTCGACGACGCGGTCGACGTCGTCGCGCAGCTTCCGGCTCAGGTACCACGGGTAGAAGATCACGCCCACGACGCCGCCGCTGTGGCCGATCGCGCGCAGCTGCTCGTCGGTCAGGTTGCGGTGGTGGTCGGCGAGCGCGCGGGCCGCGCCGTGGGTGACGACGACGGGCGCCCGGCTGCGCGCGATCGCCTCGAAGAACGAGGCCTCGTGGCAGTGGGCCAGGTCGACGAGGACGCCGTGCTCGTTGCAGGCGTCGACGACGGCCGCGCCGATCGGCCCCAGGCCGCGGTACGGCGGGCGGCGCGCGCCGCTGGAGGCCACGACGTCGTTGGTCTGGAAGTGGCAGAGCCCCAGGTAGGCCACCCCCTGCGCGCGCAGCCAGGCCACGCGCTCCGGGTCGCCGTCGAGGGCGTGCGCGCCCTCGACGCCGAAGAAGCCGCCGAGCCGACCGGCCGCCCGGGCGGCGAGCAGCTCGTCGGGTCCGCGGACGAGGGCCAGGTCGTCGGGGCAGCGCGCGAACGTGCGGCCCATGAGGCGCAGCGTGCGCCGGGCGTGGTCGAAGCGCTGGCCGGCGCGGACGAACGGCGGGATGACCACGCCGAAGCCCTGCCCGCGCATGCCGCCCTGCTTGAAGCGCGGCAGGTCGCAGTGCGTGCGCAGCGGGTTCCAGCCCAGCGGCGGCGGCGTCTTGCGGCGCAGGTCGGCGCCGAAGTAACGCACGGCGATGAACGTGTCCGCGTGCAGGTCGAGGACCGGGCTGGCCGCGTGGAGCGCGCGCGCGCGGGCGACGACGTCCTCGGAGTACGGGCGGGGCGGGCGGGCGAAGGTGGGCTGCACACGCCCATGGTCGCGGCTGGCTGCGCGGCGGTCGAGGCTGCGCGTGGCGTGGGCGCCACGCCTCAGGCCTGCGCCTCCTGCTCCAGCTCCCGCAGCGCGCGCAGGGCCGCCTCGGCCTCGCGCAGCTCGCGGCCCGCGAGGGCGCGGACCAGCCGCCTGAGCCGGGGCGACGTCTCGAGGCGGTCGACGTGGCGGCGGGCGACCAGGGCGGCCGGCCGCGCCGAGGACCCGCGCGCCGAGGAGCACGTTGGCCGCCAGCCAGGCGCCGCTGACCCGGGCGTGGAGGTCGACGTCGAGCAGCCCGGCTCCAGCGGACGCCTCCATGGAGCTCACGCATCTGGCGGTTAGAGTGGCCGCGCGAGGTGCGCCGTGATCCGCCCCAGCCCCACCCTCCTCTCCGCCGCCCTGCTGGCCCTGGCGGTGGCCCCGGCCGACGCGCAGGCGCCGGCCGACCCGGCGCCGGTGGGCTCGCAGACGCGCCTCGAGTACCGCTTCGACCGCCTGGCCGGCAAGCTCGCCGTCTACTCGATCGAGACCGAGCAGCGCGTGGGGCAGGAGCTCCACGGCAAGCCGCAGGGCGAGGTGCGCACGTGGATGCGCCAGACGCTCGAGCAGCGGTTCGAGCCCGTCCGCGGCGGCGACGGGCTGGGCCGGGTGGTGGTCACGCCGCGGCGCTTCGAGGCCCGCCTCGAGGAGCCAGGGCGCACGGTCCGCTACGACAGCAAGGACGGCGGCGCGGCCGGACCGTTCGCGGCGCTGGCGAGCAAGGTCGACAAGCCGGTCACGCTCGAGCTCACGCGGCAGGGCGAGGTCAAGAACGTGCGCGGCGTGCCCGTGTCCGAGCGGCCCAGCTACCGCGACGCGTTCCTCGAGCTGCCGGAGCAGCCGCTGGACCTCGGCGACAGCTGGGACCGCCTGGACCGCAAGCCCATGGAGATGCTCGGCACGCTCGCCTACCACTTCACCTACCGGCTCGACGCCGTCGAGCCGGGCGAGCCGCCGCTGCGCCGGGTGTCGGCGACGATCCGCGCGCGGCTCGAGGACGTGCCGCCCAGCCCGACGACCAGCATCCGCCTCACGGACCAGCACGGGCAGGGCGGGCTGGTCCTCGACGAGGACGGGCTCACGCGCGAGAGCACGCTCGAGTCGCGGCTGGAGATCACGGTCAAGTCGGCCAGCGGCACGCAGGTCCAGCGGCTGACGACGCGCACGCGGCAGACGCTCGTCGAGGTGCGCGACGCGGCGAACGAGCCGCCGCCGGCGCCGCCCGGACGCCCGCGCCGGTAGAGCTCCCGGCTCCGGTATCCTGTCGACGGTGACCGTCCTCCTCCTCGACGTCATGGACACGCTGGTCGTCGACCCGTTCCGCGGCCTGCCGGCGCTGCTGGGCCTCTCGTGGGACGACCTCCTCGCGCACAAGGATCCGGACGCCTGGCCGGCCTTCGAGCGGGGCGAGCTCGACGAGGCGGAGTACGCCCGCCGCTTCTTCCGCGACCGCCGCCCCGTCGACGCCGCCGCCGTGCGCGCCTACATGGCCTCGAGCTACCGCTGGGTCGACGGCGCCGAGGACCTCCTCCAGCGCCTGGCCACCCGCGGCGTGGAGATGCACGCGCTCTCCAACTACCCCTGCTGGTTCGAGCTCGTCGAGGCAGCCGTGGGCCTCTCCCGCTACGTGCCCTGGACCTTCGTCTCGTGCCGCACGGGGGTGCGCAAGCCCGACGCCGAGGCCTACCTGGGCGCGGCGCGCGCGCTCGGCCGCCCGCCCGGCGAGTGCCTGTTCGTCGACGACCGCCCGCGCAACGTCGCCGCCGCCGAGGCGGTCGGCATGCCCGCCCTGCGCTTCACGTCGGCGGTCGAGCTGACCGTCGCCCTGGAGGCGCGCGGCCTGCTCTGAGCCCGGCAGACCGCCCGGGGGTGGCGGTAGACTGACGCCCCCGGAGGGGTCATGACCGAGGTCGAGCGGCAGGCGGAGGCGGCGTTCCAGTACCGCGGCAACGTGACGATCACCCTGGCCGACGGCCAGGCGTTCGAGGCCTACGTGTCGAACCGCGAGCTGCGGCCGCACCCGAAGCTCGGCGCGCCGTTCATCGACGTCCTCCGCGCTGGCAAGCCGGGGGCGCCTGAGCGCATCCGCCTGGCCCAGGTCGCGTCGATCGCGCTGACCGGCCAGGACCACGCCGCCTTCACGCCTTCAACGCCCGCCGACGACGAGGCCTAGAGAGCGCCATGGAGGGCGAGGCGGCCGAGCGCGTGCGCGTCGAGCGGAGCGCGGTGCGCTGCCCCTTCTGCCACGACGACGTGCGCCTCGCCGACGCCGACTGGGTGGCGTGCGCGGGCTGCCTGGCGCGGCACCACGGCGCCTGCTGGGCCGAGGCGGGCCGCTGCGGCGCCTGCCAGGGGGCGGAGGCGCTGGCGCGCACGGGCGGCGCGCCGGCCCCCTCCGTCACGGAGGCACCGACACCGCCGCTGACCCCCGAGGCGCTTGGCTGGCTCGTCCCCTGGCGCGGCGCGCCCCGGGAGGTGGCCTTCACCCGCACGATCGCGGGCGAGGTGGGCGACGAGGTGGACGAGGTCGTGGTCACCGAGGCGCGCCGCCGGCTCGGCGCCCAGGGGCGCTTCGAGCGGCTGGGGCGCACGCTCACGTGGACGTCGGCGGGGACGCAGCCCGGCGAGCGCGCCGTGATCGTCACGCTGTCCTCGCGCGACGGCGCCACCCACCTCGACGTGCGGGAGGACCTCCGACCCATCGTGCTCGGCGCCCGCCTCATCGGGGGCATCTTCGCCACGCTCCTGCCGCTCATGCTCGTGGCAGGGACCAAGGGGGCCCCGCTGGCCGTCGCCGGGGCGGTCCTGGTCGCCATGAGCTTCCTCCTCCTCGCGCGGGCCATGGTCGCGCGGCCTTACCTCAGGCGCCGGCCCGAGCTGGCCGCGCTGACCGACGCGCTCGAGCGCGAGCTGGCCGCCCGCGCTCGCCGTCGTGCGGACCCCAAGGCCCCATGAACCGGCCCGGCGCCCCGGGGGTAGCGGTAGACTGGCCGCCCGGGGGGAGGGTTCGTCGATGAGACGCGAGCGAGAGGACGCGGCGGCGTGAGCGCGGACCTGGTCGCGCGCTTGCGCGAGAACCTGCGCGCGGTGATCCGCGGCAAGGACCCCGAGGTCGACCTGCTCATCACGGCGTTCCTCGCCGGCGGCAACGTGCTGCTCACCGACGTCCCCGGCGTCGGCAAGACGACGCTGGCCAAGGCCATCGCCGCCTCGATCGGCGGCACCTTCCGCCGCGTTCAGTTCACCCCCGACCTGCTGCCGGCCGACGTCCTCGGCGGCAGCATCTACAACCCGCGCGAGGGCTCGTTCAGCTTCCGCCAGGGGCCGGTGTTCGCCAACGTCCTCCTGGCCGACGAGATCAACCGCGCCAGCCCGCGCACGCAGTCGGCCCTGCTCGAGGCCATGGCCGAGGGGCAGGTGAGCATCGAGGGCACTACCCACGCCCTGCCGCGCCCGTTCTGGGTCATCGCCACGCAGAACCCGGTCGAGCACCACGGCACCTACCCGCTGCCCGAGGCGCAGCTCGACCGCTTCGCCGTCGAGCTGGCCATGGGCTACCCGACGCCCGAGGAGGAGCTGAAGATCCTCGGCAGCCACGACGAGGGCTCGCCGCTCGAGCGCCTGCGCCCGGTCACGACGCCCGAGGAGGTGCTCGAGGTCCAGGCCCGGGTGCGCCGCGTCCACGTCGACGAGGACGTCGGCCGCTACATCGTCGACCTGCTGCGGCGCTCCCGCCAGGAGCCGCGCGTCTCCCTGGGCGTCTCGCCGCGCGGCGGGATCGTCCTCTACCGCCTGGCCCAGGCCCACGCCTTCAGGAGCGGGCGCGCGGCCGTGCAGCCCGACGACGTCAAGGCGATCGCCGTGCCCGCCCTCGCCCACCGGCTCGCCCTCGAGACCAAGGCCCGCTACTCCGGCGTCACCCGCGCGGGCGTCGTGCGCGAGCTCCTCGAGCGGGCCCCCGTGCCGGTGTGACGCCTCGCCCGGAGGCCGACGCCGTCCAGCGCCTGGCGGACCAGGCCAGCGCGGCGCTCCGCGCCCGGCTGCCCGCCGTCGCCACCTCGTGGCTCGACGCGATGACCCCGAGCGGCCGCGCGCTGACGTTCCTGCTCATCGCGACCGGCGGCGTCTCGGGCGGCTTCGGCATCCACTACCCGCTCTACTACGTCGCGGTGTTCCTGTTCGTCGCCTGGAGCCTGGACCTGTTCGCCGCCCGCGGCCTGCGCCCGCGCCTCGCGATCACCCGGCACGCCCCGCCGCGCTGCGCCGCCGGCGCGACGGTCGAGGTCAAGGCGCGGGTGACGAACACCGGCCGCCGCGCGGCCCGCGACGTCGCCGTGTGCGAGCGCAAGCCCCCCGCCGCCCTCCACGCGCGGCCGTCGGCCTACGCGGACGAGGTCGCCCCGGGGTCGACCGTCGAGCTCGTCTACACCTTCACGCCGGAGCGACGCGGCGCCTACGACCTCCGCGGCCCGCAGGCCCTGTGCCTCTCGCCGCTGGGGCTCCACCACGGCCTGCGCCACGACCCCGCCCCCCACCGCGTCCTGGTCTACCCGCGCTTCGCCCCGCTCGGGGCGATCGACCTGCCCGTCGGCGCGCGCCACCAGCCGGGCGGGCTCCAGCTCGTCAGCCGCGTCGGCGAGTCGGAGGAGTTCATCGGCAGCCGCGAGTTCCGCCCGGGCGACCGCCTGCGCGACCTGGACCAGCGCGCCTGGGCGCGCACGGGCGGCGCGCCCGTCGTGCGCGAGTATCAACAGGAGTACCTGTCGCGCATCGCGCTCGTCGTCGACACGCACGTCTCGCGCTGGCGCGCGGCCAACGGGGCCGAGGACGACCTCGAGGCGGCGATCTCGCTCGGCGCCGCCGTGGCCGACGCGCTCTCGCGCCTGGAGTACGTCGTCGACCTGTTCGCCGTCGGCCCCGACCTCTACCACCTGCAGGCGGGGCGCAGCCTGGCCTACCTGGACACGATCCTCGACATCCTGGCCTGCATCGAGGCGTGCCGGACGAGCCCCTTCGGCGCGCTCGGGCCGGCTCTGCGCGACCAGGTGGGCCAGATCGGCTCGGCGGTGGTCCTGCTCCTCGACTGGGACGACGAGCGCGCCGCGTTCGTGCGCGCCCTGCGCGACCTCGGCGTGGCGGTGAAGGTCGTCGTCGTGCGGCGCGGCCGCCCGAGCGTCGACCCGACCGGCGTGACGACCGACGCCGGCGCCGTGCAGGTGCTCACCCCGGCGCAGGCCCGGGCCGGGGGCGACCGCCTGTGAGCCCGCGCCTCGGCGACGCGTGCCTCGGCGCCCTGCTCCTCGTCGGGCTCTGGGCGCTGGGGGTCGCCGCCGAGCGCTGGTCGCTCGTGGCGCTCGCCGGCGCGGCCGTGGTCGCGGGCACGGCCTGGCCGCTCGAACGGCGCGCCCTCCAGCGGGTCATGCCGCTCCTCTACCTGGCCCTGCCCTTCGCGCTCCTGGCGAGGCTGTGGCCCGTCGAGGTGCGGGGCGTCGACCAGAGCCTCGGCTTCTACCAGGCCCTGTACGTCACGGCCGCGGGCGTCGTCTTCCTGACCGGGCCGCGCGGGACCGGACGGGTCGCGCGCGTCCTCCTCGTCAGCGGGCTGTCGCTCGCGGCCGCCGGGACCGACCTGGGCCACGCCGCCTACCGCCCCCTCGTGATCACCTGGGGGGCCCTCGCGCTCCTCGCCCTGCGACTCGAGCGGCCGCTCGCGCCCGGGGTCGCCGCGCCGCGCCTCCGCCCCGCGACGCTGGCGCTGGCGCTGCTCGTCAGCGCCGGGACGGTCGGGAGCGTGCGCTGGCTCGACGCCAGCTACGAGGACCTCAACCGCGCCTTCTACCGCTTCATGCGCACACGCCCGCCCGCGTCGCCGGGCGGCTTCTCGGGCAAGGCGGACCTGGGCAGCGTCCCCGACATCCAGGGGCAGCAGGGCGACACCGTGGCCCTGCGCGCCTTCGGCCCGCGCGCGCCGGGCTACCTGCGGGCGCGGGTGTTCATCACCTACGCGCGCGGGAGCTGGTCGACCGAGGACGCCACGCACCCCGGCCCCGAGCGCCGCGAGGGCGCCGACGGCCGCTACCTGCTCGCCGGCAAGCGCGACGTGCCCGGCGCGCCCACGTGGCGCCTGCACCCCGGGCCGCGCTACCGGCAGCACGTGTTCCTGCCCCTCGAGACCGCCGCGCTCGCCCAGGGGCCGGCGACCCTCGACGCCTGGCCGGGCGAGACGTTCGTGCGCCGCGACCCGGCCGGAGCCGGGGGCTACGCGGCGCACGCCGACGCCGCGCCGACGCGCTGGTTGCACGACGCCGAGGCCCCCGGCTGGCGCGCCCTCCCCGACGACCCCGCCCTGCTCGCCGCCCTCGACGAGGTCCTGGCCGGGCTCGGGCTCGCCGGGTCGGCCGCCACGCCCGAGGCCGTCCAGGGCGCCGTCCGGACGCTCCAGGGCCACTTCGCCGCGCGCTACACGTACCACGTGGGCATCTCCTTCGACCCGGGCCGCGACCCGGTCGAGCAGTTCCTGCGCGAGCGCGACCGCGGCCACTGCGAGCTGTTCGCCGCCAGCGGGGCCCTCCTCCTGCGCCGCCTGGGGGTCGCGGCGCGCTACACGACCGGCTTCGTGTGCGAGGAGAAGAACGCCTGGGGCGACCAGTGGATCGCCCGCAACAAGCACGCGCACGCCTGGCTCGAGGTCCTGCACCCCGACCTGGGCTGGCAGACCGTGGAGTTCACGCCGCCCTCGGCCGTGCCCGCGGCGCAGCCGCCCGGGGGGTTCGAGGCGCTCCTCGACGCCGTCGCCGGCGCCTGGGAGCAGCTCAGGGCCGCCGCCGTGAACCTCGACCTCCAGGCCCTCCTGGCCCTGGTCGTCGGCGGCATCGCGCAGGCCTTCACCTGGCTCGTCGGCGCCTGGTGGCGCGTGGCCCTGCTGCTCCTGCTCGCGGCGGCCCTGGGCCTCCGCGCCTGGCGGCGCCGCGTCCGCGCCCGCGGGCCCGTGCGGCGGCTGGCGCCCGACCCGAGCGCGACCGCGCGCGCCTGCGCCGCCTCGACCGCGCCCTCGCCCGGCACGGCCTCGGCCGCGGCGCCGCCGAGACGCTCCTCGAGTGGGCGGCCCGGCTCGGCGCCGCCCCGGCGGCCGCCCCGGAGCAGCCGGACGCCGCGGCGTTCGCGCGCGACTACGCCGCGCGCCGCTACGCGCCCGGCGCGTCGCCGTGATCGCCGCGCGCCCCGCCCGGCGGTATGCTCCGCCGGAGCGAGGTGCGCATGCCCTGGACCTGCGCCACGTGCCAGGCCGACGAGCTGCCCGACGTCGTCACGACCTGCCCCGGCTGCGGCCAGCGCAAGCTGGCCTGGACCGTCAACGAGGGCCAGACCCGCCGCTTCCAGGTCACGCGCGGCGCGCGCGACAAGGTCGAGCTGCTCACCGGCGACGGCCGCCCGGCCGCCGAGGTGATCGCGCTGCCGCGCGCCGGCGCGGCCGGGCGCGCGCGCGAGGGGCGCCGCCCCGACGCCGAGCACGTCCTCGTCGCCCGGCTCACGGCGAAGCCCGGCGCCGACCTGAGCCTGCGGGTCACGGTCCTCTACGGGTGCCAGGAGCCGCGCGAGGTCGTCGTCCCCGCGCCGGCGACCATCGCCGGCGACGGGCCGGTCGACGTCGAGCTCGTGTTCGTCCACGGCGAGGGCGAGGCGCCGCGCTGGGACGGCCTCGTCGTGGTCGACGTCACCGAGGCGGGCGGGCACGCGCCGACCGTCGGCGTGGCCGCGCTGAAGAAGAAGGCGCAGGAGCTGCCCGTCCGCGCCTGGGCCGCAGCGGCCGGGCCTGGCCGACTCTGGGGCTGGGTCGGCTACGAGCACCAGCTCCTCGACAGCGGCCTGCCGCGGGTGAAGACCAACCCGCACACGCTCATGCAGGGCGTGCGCCACGTCGACGTCAAGGTCCTGCGCGCCCCGCCGGGCGTCGCGCTCACGCCGCGGTTCACGGCGATCGACGGCGTGTTCGACTTCGGCGAGGTGCCCCCGGGCGAGTACGAGGTCGAGGTCTCGGCCGACGGCGCCCGGCGCGTCCACACGCTGACCGTGCCCCTGCGCGACGCCGACGACTGGGGCATCGGCCTGGACCTGGGGCCGGTGGCGCCCACGCCGCTGGCGAAGAACCTCGCCGCCGGCCGCGAGGTGATGGCGCTCGTCAACGCGGAGCTGCGCTCGGTCAACAAGCTGAGCCTCGAGACGCTCGTGAACCTCGTCTCGGGCGCCGCGCTCGACTACCCGCTCATGGTGTGGCGCTCGAACCAGGTGAAGACCAAGGAGGCCGAGGCGCCCGAGGTCGACCAGCCGCCCCTGTCGCTCACGGCGCCCGGGCCGAACTACACGTTCATCCGGCAGATCGCGCGCATCGCCCGCGAGCACTCGGCCGGCAACTGCGGCGAGAAGGCCGCCTACGCGGCGATCGCCTGCGCCGCGCGCGGCGTGCACCCGGTCGAGCAGTTCCAGCTCCTGCGCGCCGACCACTCCTTCTGCGTCGTCGGCCGCGACCCGCGCTCGTCGTGCGCCGACCCGCGCGCGTGGGGCCTCGCGGCGGTGATCGTCGACCCCTGGGCCGAGGAGGTCTACCCCGCCGTCGAGGTGAACCAGCGCCTGCAGCACTTCAAGGGCAAGCACGAGGGGCTCGACTTCCCGCCCACGAAGATCGTCGCGATCGTGAAGCTCTGACGTGGCGCGCCGCGCGGACCCGCGCCTGGGGACGCTCGTCGCCGGCTGCCGGCTGACCGCGCCGCTGGGCGCCGGCGCCATGGGCGCCGTCTACCTGGCCACGCGCGAGCAGGACGGGGCCACGGTCGTCGTCAAGCTCATGGCCCCGGACCTCCTCTCGAGCGAGGTGGCCCGCGCCCGCTTCGTCCGCGAGGCCCACGCGCTCTCGCGCCTGCCGCCGCACGACAACGTCGTCCAGCTCCTGGCCGTGGCGCTCGACGCCACGCCGCCGGCGCTCGTCCTCGAGCACGCGCCCGGCGAGACGCTCGAGGCGCTCGTGCGCGCCCGCGGGCGGCTCGCCCCGCTCGAGGCGGCGCGCGCGGCGAGGGACGTGGCCCGCGGCCTGGCCGTGATCCACGCCCAGGGGCTCGTCCACCGCGACGTCAAGCCGGCGAACGTCGTCATCACGCCGGCCGGCGTCGCCAAGCTCATCGACTTCGGCGTCTCGCGCGACAGCTTCCTCTCCGGGATCACCGCGCCCGGGCAGCTCGTGGGCACGACCCTCTACATGGCGCCCGAGCGGCTGGCCGAGGAGGAGGACGACGACCCCGACGACCCGCGCGGCGACCTGTGGTCGCTCGGCGCCGTGCTCTACCACCTCGTGGCCGGGGCCCCGCCCTTCGACTCGCCCGACCTCGCCGAGCTCATGGACGCCGTGGCCGAGGGGAGCTACCCGCCGCTGGCCGAGGCCCTGGGCGGGCCGCCGCCGCCGGGCCTCGAGGACGTCGTGGGCCAGCTCCTCGAGCCGGACCGCCGGCGGCGCTACGCGCGCGCGAGCGACGTCGCGGGCGACCTCGACCTGGTGCTCGAGGGGCGCGCGGTCGAGGTCCCGGGGCTCCACGCGCCCGACGGCCGGCGCGCCTCGCTGCGCGGGGCGGCGCGCGTCGTCGTCGGCCGGGCGGCCGGCTGCGACCTGGTCCTCGACGACCCCTCGGTGAGCGAGCGCCACGCGCAGCTCCGGCGCGCGGCGGCGGGCGACGAGCTGATCGACCTGCGCAGCGCCGCGGGGACGTTCGTCGACGAGGTCCGCCTGCAGGGGCCGGCGCTCCTGCGCGACGGCCAGCGGGTGCGCCTGGGCGCCGTGACGCTCGTCTACCGCGACCCGCGCGCCCGCGGCGCGCCGGCGTCCAGCGGCGGCGCCGCCGCGGCGGCCGACGACGAGCTCGCGCGCCTCGCCGCCGCGGGCGACCGGCGCCTCGTCGCCTGGCACATCGAGCGCGCCGCGGCAGGCGCCCCGGACGCGCTGGCCTGGCTGGCGAGGACGGGGCTGGCGCCCGACGTCCACACGGTCGCGGCCTGGGCGGCCTGGTGGGTGGGTCGGCGGGGCGAGCTGCCGCCTCAGCTCGGCCCGGGCGGCCCGACCCCGAGCTGGACGCTCGAGGCGCGCCGCGGCGACGGACCGCCGGTCACGCGGCCGCTCGGCCCGGCCGAGGAGGTCGTCCTCGTCGGGCGCGACGCGCGCTGCGGGCTGCGCCTCGACAGCCCGCAGGCGTCGCGCCTGCACCTGACGCTGGCGCGGCTCGTGCGCCGCTGGGCGTGGCGCAACGAGAGCCAGCACGGGACCCTCGTCGGCGGCCACGTCAGCCCCGCCGGCGTCCTGGGCGACGGCGACCGCCTGCTCGCGGGCGACGTCGAGCTGACGGTGCGCCCCCTGGTGTGATCGACAGCTGCGGCCGCCGCTCACACTACGGGCCCGAGAGCGCCGCCTCGAGCTGCCACGTCTCGTCGATCGTGGCCGTGGGGGGCGGGAAGTCGGGCCCCTGCGGCCAGGGCGCGCCGCGCGACACCCAGACGGTGCGCAGGCCGACGGCGGCGCCGCCCACGACGTCGCGCCGCGGGTCGTCGCCGACCATGACCGCGTCGGCGGCGGCCACGTCGAGCGCCGCCAGGGCGTGGACGAAGATCGCCGGGTCGGGCTTGCTCACACCGACCTCGCCCGAGACGACGACGGCGTCGAGGTGGGCCTCGACCCCCGAGCGGGCCAGCTTGCGCCGCTGGAGCTGGGACGGGCCGTTGGTCACGACCGCGAGGCGCAGGCCGCGCGCGCGCAGCCGGACGACCGCCGCCACGACCCGCGGGTCGGGCGCGACCGCGACCTCGAGCCGCTCCCCCAGGTCGACCTGGAGCCGCTCGGGCGTGAACCCGGCGGCGACCAGGGCCTCGTGCCGCGCCAGGAGCCCCTCGTAGAAGCTGCGCCGGTCGCGCCGTCCGCCGTCGTCCAGCGCGAGCAGGGCCGCCAGGTCCGCAGCCGGCGCGGGGAAGGCCGCCGGGTGCCGCGCGATCAGGTCCTCGAGCCAGCGGCGGAACGCCGCCGCGCGGTCGATCAGCGTGTCGTCGAGGTCGAGGAGCAGGGCCCGCACCGGCCGACCGTCGAGGACGGCCCGCCCGCTCTCCGGAACGCGCTCAGGGCTCGTTTCCTCCACGAAACAGCGCTTCCCTCCGCTCGGGCGCGAACGTGACATCAGGTTACCTTACCCGTCGGCCCCCGGAGCGAGCTCCTCGCGGAGAGGTACACGCGTGGAAGCGAACGCACCCGCGAGCGACGCGGACGACGAGCGAGGCGCGGTCGAGGCCGAGCTGGCGACGGTCGAGCTCCGCCCGGCGGAGGTCGTCCCGACCTTCCCGATCGTGGGCGTCGGCGCCTCCGCCGGCGGGCTCGAGGCCCTGCAGCGCTTCTTCGAGCAGGCGCCCCTCGACGCCGGGCTCGCCTACGTCGTCGTGCAGCACCTCTCCCCCGACTTCAAGAGCCTCATGGAGGAGCTGCTCGCGCGGCACACGCGCCTGCCGATCCGCCGCGTCACCGACGGCATGCCGGTCGAGCCGGACCGCGTCTACCTCATCCCGCCCAACGCCGACATGATCATCGCCAGCGGGACGCTGCACCTGACCGAGCGCGACCCCGACCAGGCGCTGACCCTGCCGATCGACCTGTTCCTCCGCTCGCTGGCCGAGGACGCGGGCCCGCGCGCCGTGGCGGTGATCCTCTCCGGGAGCGGGAGCGACGGCTCGCGCGGGGTGCGCGCCATCCACGAGGCCGGCGGCCTGGTGGTCGCGCAGGACGAGCGCACGGCCAAGTTCGACGGCATGCCGCGCAGCGCGATCGAGACCGGGCTCGTCGACCACGTGCTCGCGCCCGAGGAGATCCCCGGCGTGCTGGTCGAGCACGCGCGCACGCGGCCGGCGCAGGTGGTGGTGGCGCCGCGCTCGTCGCCCGTCGACCCCGACGGGCTCGGGCCCATGTTCACGCTCCTGCGGCGCGAGTACGGCATCGACTTCTCGCACTACAAGCCGTCGACCGTCGTGCGGCGCGTCCAGCGCCGGATCGCGCTCAGCGACACGCCCGACCTGCCCCGCTACCTCGAGCGCCTGGAGCTCGACCCGGTCGAGCTCGACGCGCTCTACCGCGACCTGCTGATCGGCGTGACGCGCTTCTTCCGCGACTCCGAGGCCTTCACGCGCCTGCGAACGATGGTCGAGCCCCTCATCCAGCGGCTCGAGCCGTCCGAGGAGATGCGCGTGTGGGTCGCCGGCTGCGCCACCGGCGAGGAGGCCTACACCGTCGGCATGCTCATCATCGACGCCATGCAGCGCATGGGGCGGCGCCCGCTCCTCAAGCTGTTCGCGACCGACGTGCACCGCGCCTCGCTCGAGGTCGCCAGCGCGGGGCGCTACGACGCCGAGGCCCTGCGGGCGGTCCCGCCGGCCCTGCGCGAGGCCTACTTCCAGCCGCAAGGCGAGCACCTGGTCGTGAAGCAGGAGCTCCGCTCGCACATCGTCTTCGCCCCGCACAACCTCCTGCGCGACGCGCCGTTCACGCGCCTGGACCTGGTCACCTGCCGCAACCTGCTCATCTACTTCCAGCCGCACGCGCAGCGGAAGGTGCTCTCCTTCTTCCACTTCGGCATGAAGGCCGGCGGCGTCCTGCTCCTCGGCCCGAGCGAGACGCCGGGCGACCTGAGCGACGAGTTCCAGGGGGTCGACGAGCACTGGAAGCTCTACCGCAAGCGGCGCGACGTGCGCCTGGTCACCGACCTGCGGCTCTCGGCGCCGGAGTTCCAGGCCCGCGGGCGGCGCCCGGGCCGCCAGGACCCGAACGAGCAGGCGCTCCAGGCCGCTCGCGAGGCGCTGATCGAGGAGTTCGCCCCGCCGACGCTGATCGTCGACGGGCGCGGGGCGCTGCTCGAGAGCCTCAACGGCGCCAGCGCGCTCCTCAGCCCGCGCGACGGCGCGCCCAGCCTCAACGTGATCGAGCTCGCCCACCGCGACCTGAAGTTCTCCCTCGCCCACGGGCTCAAGCGCGCCTTCGACCGGCGCGAGCCGTCGAGCTTCAGCGGCGTGCGCGTGCGCCTGGCCGGTGGCGATCGGCTGTACGACGTCGGCGTGCGCCCGCTCGTCCGCGGCGAGCAGGTCGAGACCTGCGTGATCACGCTGCGGGCGCGGCCGAGCGCCCCCGTCCAGCTCCCGGAGGCCCCGGCGGACGGCGACGACATGGACCGGCTGGCGGCCGAGCGCATCGACGGCCTCGAGCACGAGCTGCGCCACGCCAAGGAGAACCTGCAGGCGACCATCGAGGAGATGGAGACCAGCAACGAGGAGCTCCAGGCCACGAACGAGGAGCTGGTCGCCAGCAACGAGGAGCTGCAGAGCACCAACGAGGAGCTGCACTCGGTCAACGAGGAGCTCTACACGGTCAACGCCGAGCACCAGCAGAAGATCGCCGAGCTGCTCGAGCTGACGACCGACATGGACAACCTCCTCTCGAGCACCGAGGTGCACACGCTGTTCCTCGACCGCGAGCTGCGCCTGCGCAAGTTCACGCCGAAGGTGGCCGAGACGTTCAACCTCCTGCCCCAGGACGTCGGCCGCCGCATCGATGGCTTCACCCACTCGCTCAACTACGACGACCTGCTGGAGGACGTGCGCCGGGTGCTCGAAGGGGGCCCGAGCGTGGAGCGCGAGACGCTCGACCGCGACGGCCGCGCGTTCCTGGTGCGGATCCTCCCCTACCAGGCGCGCGAGGGGGTCGACGGCGTGGTCATCACGCTGATCGACATCTCCTCGCTCAAGCGCGCCCAGCAGGACCTGCGCGCGAGCGAGCAGCGCTACCGCTCGCTGGTGCGGGCCCTGGCGGCGGCGGTGTGGACGTGTGACCAGGCGGGCCTGGTCGCCGAGCCGCAGCGCGAGTGGGAGGCGCTGACCGGGCAGCGCTGGCCCGCCTACCGCGGCAGCGGCTGGCTGGCGGCGCTCGCCCCGCAGGACCAGGGCCGGGTGCGCGAGGCGTGGTCGGCCGCCTTCGAGGCGGGCGAGCTGTGCCTGGTCCGGACGCGGCTGTGGTGCGTCGCGCACCAGGCGCACCGCCACGTCGAGCTCCGCGCGGCCCCCGTGCTCGACGCGGAGGGCGTCGTCCAGGAGTGGGTGGCGACCGTCTCGGACGTCGAGGAGGAGGTCCGCGTCGAACAGGAGCGCCGGCGCCTCGAGCGCCACCTGCAGGGGCTCCTCGACAACTCCCCGGCCTTCATCCACGTCAAGGACCTCCAGGGCCGCTACGTGCTCGTGAACCCGGGCTGCCGCGGCTACCTGGGCGTCGACCCCGCGACGGCGAGGGGCCGCACCGACCTGGACCTGCTCCCGCTGGAGGTCGCGGAGCGCGTGCGCCTGAGCGACCGGCGCGTGGCGATCACGGGCGAGGTCATGGAGGTCGAGGAGGTCCTCCCGACGGCGGAGGGCGAGCGCACCTTCCTGTCGACGAAGTTCCCCCTCCGCGACGACAAGGGCGAGGTGGCCGCCACCGCCGGGATCGCCTGGGACAACACCGAGCGCAAGCGGGCGATCGAGGCCACGCGCGAGGCGGTCGAGCGCCGGGACCGCTTCCTGGCCATGCTCTCGCACGAGCTGCGGAACCCCCTGGCGGCGCTCGTCACCGCGACCTACACCCTGCGGCGACCCGAGCTGCCGGCGGCGGCGCGGGCGCGGGCGCCCGAGGTGATCCAGCGCCAGGCCGACCACCTGGCGCGGCTCCTCGACGACCTGCTCGACGTGGCGCGCGTCACGAGCGGCCGCTTCCAGGTGCGCCGCGAGCCGATCGACCTGATCGGCGTGCTGGCGCGGGCGCTCGAGCAGCACAAGGACGCGTTCGACGCCGCCGGCGTCGCGCTGCGCGTCGACGCGCCCGAGGGGCCGGTGGGGGTCGAGGGCGACGCGACGCGCCTGCAGCAGGTGCTGGGCAACCTGCTCTCGAACGCGGCCAAGTACACACCGGGCGGCGGCCACGCCGAGCTCGCCGTGAGCGCGTCTGACGGGCAGGTGGTGGCGCGGCTGCGCGACACGGGCGTGGGGATCACGGTGGAGCAGCTCGACCGCGTCTTCGAGCTCTTCTACCAGGGCGACTCGAGCCTCGACCGCTCGGCGGGCGGGCTGGGCATCGGCCTGACGCTGGCCCGGTCGATCGCACGGATGCACGGCGGCGACCTCACCGTGTCCAGCGAGGGCGCCGGCCGCGGCGCGGAGTTCACGCTGACGCTCCCGCTGGTTGCCGCCCCGCCGCCGGCCACCGACGGCGACCCCACCAGGGGCGACGGGGCGCTGCTGCGGGTGGTGCTCGTCGAGGACTTCTCCGACACGCGCGAGCTCCTCTCGAGCGTGCTCGAGCACGCCGGGCATCGCGTCGTCGCCGCGCCCGACGGCCTGACGGCGGTCGAGGCGATCCGGCAGCACCGGCCGCACATCGCGCTCGTCGACGTCGGCCTGCCCGGGATCGACGGCTACGAGGTCGCGCGGCGCGTGCGCGCCGCCCCCGAGGGGCGCGCGATCCGCCTCGTGGCCGTCACCGGCTACGGCCGCCCGGACGACCGCCAGCGCGCGCTGGCGGCCGGGTTCGACGACCACCTGGTCAAGCCGCTCGACCCCGACCTCGTCCTGTCGATCGTCGAGCAGGTGCGGACCCGCCCACGCCGCACGTAGAGCGGCCAGGGCGTCACAGCGCGCGGGCCAGCACCGGGTCGCCCGCGCCGAGGGCCCAGGCCGACAGCTCGTCGCGCACCGCCGCGCGGATCGTCGCCTCGTCGGTGGCCTCGACGGCGCGGATCACCACGCCGCCGGCGCGCGCCGTGGCCTCCAGGGCGCGCGCGTCGGGCGCGGCGCGGGCGACCTCGTGCACGGTCTCGCCGGCGGCGCAGGCCGCGTCGAAGGCGGCCCGCTCGCGGGCGGGCGGGTCGTCGTCGAGCACGTGCGGGTCCCAGGGGAGCGGCGGCAGGGGCGGCAGGCCGACGACGGCGCGCTCCACGCGCGCCAGCGCGCCGCGCGCGTAGCGCCCGCGGCGCGTGTCGGAGGGCACGTGGACGAGCGCCCGCCGGGCAGCGGCGACCGCCGCCCGCTGGGCCGGCTCGACGCCCCAGGGCTGCAGGCCGTAGATCCACGCCTGGACGTAGGGCGACGAGAGCACCGGCGTGGCGAGCGCCAGGCGCGCCGCGGCGTGCCCGACGTAGGCCGCCAGGCGCAGGCGCTCGTCGTCGAGCGCGCCGGCGCGGACGCGCTCGCGCAGCCAGGCGGCCTCGTCGGCCAGCGCCCCGGTCTCGCGCCAGCGGCGCTCCGCGTCGCGCAGGCGGGCGTCGGTCACGCGCCCGGGCGACCGGCGCTCCGGGCGGCGGCGGCGGCGGCGGCCGGCGCCGCGTCGTCGGGCGCCACGCCCTGCCCGCGCCCGAGCACCGCGGCCAGGGCGCCCTCGAGGTCGGGGTGCAAGAAGCGGTAGCCGCTGGCCTCGGCCGCCTCCGGGCGCACCTGCTGCGAGGCCGTGAGCGCCGCCGCGACCTCGCCCAGCGCGACGCGCAGCGCCAGCGCCGGCACCGGGAGCAGCGCCGGGCGCCCGACGGCGGCCGCCAGCGCCCGCGTGAAGTCGCGGTTCCGCGCCGGTCGCGGGGCGACGGCGTTGAGCGGGCCCGAGAGCCCGTCGGTCCCTGCGGCGTGCAGGGCCAGGCCGACGACGTCGTCGAGGTGCACCCAGGGCATCCACTGGGCGCCGCCGAGGGTCAGGCGGCCGCCGAGCCCCAGGCGGAACACCGGGACCAGGCGCGCCAGGGCGCCCCCGCCGGCGCCCAGGACGACGCCGATGCGCAGGAGCACGACGCGCAGGCCGTGGCCCGCCGCCGCGAGCGCCTCCTCCTCCCACGCACGGCACACATCGGCCAGGAAGCCCTCGCCGGGCGGCGACGCCTCGGTGAGGACCTCGTCGCCGCGGTCGCCGTAGAAGCCCACCGCCGAGGCCGAGACGAGGACGTCAGGCCGGGCGGCGGGCTCGAGCCGGCCCAGCGCCTCGACCAGGCGCCGCGTGCCGTCGACGCGGCTGGCGCGGATGCGCTCCTTGCGCGCCGCCGTCCAGCGCCCGTCGGCGATCGGCTCGCCGGCGAGGTGGAACACGGCCTGGAGCCCCGCCAGGGCCTCGGCCGGGGCGGCGGTGGCGGCGGGGTCCCACAGGCGGGCGTCGACGCCCGCGCCGAGGCGCGCCCGGGCGGCGGCCGGGTCGCGCGCCAGCGCGACGACGCGCGCCCCGCGCGCGCGCAGGGCGCCGACGAGGCGTCGCCCGATGAACCCCGTCGCGCCCGTGACGACGGCTCGCTGGAGGCTCGGGATCATCGTCCGCTCCGCCTCCCCCTCGGTCCTCCAGTATGCCCGCCCGGCGCGGCTCGGGGGCGGCGGCGCGGCGCAGGCCGTCGTCTCGGCTAGCGCGCCGCGTGCACGGCGCCGACGAGCAGGTAGGCGAGGAGCAGGACCACGGTCACGAGGACCGACGTGCGCATGGCCCAGAAGCGGGCGGCCAGGCCGTCGACCCGCAGCGGGCGCATGACGGCCCGGCTCACGGCCGCCGGCAGCCCCTCGAGCAGGAGCGCCTGCAGGCGGCCGAAGTTGGCCGCGATCGGCCCGGTCAGCTCGCGCCACACGACGCGCCCCGGCCGCCGCCACAGCCAGTCGACGTCGAGGTTGGTCGACGTGAGCTCGGGCGGGTAGCGGCCGCTGAGCATGAGCACGCAGAAGGCCAGGGCCGAGAAGAGGAGGAGCTGGAGCTGCGTGATGACGTGCGCCGCCGTGTAGACCGCGTAGTCGGCGGTGATCGGCCCGGGGAGGATCGCGTAGAGCACCGGCGGGTAGCAGCCGATCCCGATGCACAGGGCGGCCGCCAGGCCCATGGCCAGGCACATGTTCCAGGGCGCCTCGGGCGGGCGCTTGCCCGAGTCGTGGCCGAAGAAGGCGAAGAAGGGCACCTTGATGCCGGCGTGGTGGAACACGCCGGCGGCCGCGAACAGGAGCAGGAACCACACGCCCGGCCGGTGGTCCTCGGCCACGGCGACCATGATCAGCGACTTGGCCGCGAAGCCGCTGAACAGCGGGAAGGCCGAGATCGAGGCCGCGCCGATCATGCAGCACACGGCCGTGAACGGCATGGTCCGGTAGAGGCCGCCGAGCTGGTTTGCGTCGGCGGTCCCCGTGCGGAAGAGCACCGCGCCGGTGCTCATGAACAGGAGGCCCTTGTAGATCACGTGGGCGAAGGCGTGCGCCGCGGCGCCGCTGACGCCCAGGCCGCCGATCCCCACGCCCACGACCATGAAGCCGACCTGGTTGATCAGGCTGTAGGCGAGCACGCGGCGCAGGTCGTTCTCGATCACGGCGAAGAAGATGGGGAAGATCGCCATGGCCGCGCCGACGTAGACGAGCACCTCCTGCCCGGCGAAGGCGCGCGCCAGCGCGTAGACCGCCAGCTTGGAGGTGAAGCCGCTGAGGAACACGGCGCCCGTGGGCGTGGCCTCGGGGTAGGCGTCGCTCAGCCAGGTGTGCAGGGCCGGGAAGGCCGCCTTGATGCCGAACGCCAGGAGGATGAGCCACCCGGCCGCGCCGTCGAGCGGCAGCGCCTCGAACACCAGCGGCCCGGTGAGCTTCGCCGGCCCGCCGCGCTCGACGACCAGCGCCAGGATCCCGGCCAGGAGCAGGAGGCCCGAGAGGATCTGCCAGGCCAGGTAGCGCATGCCGGTCTGGTAGGCCCGCGGCGTGCGCTGCGCCCAGATGAGGAAGGCCGAGGCGACGGCCACCACCTCCCAGCAGATGAAGAGCGTCACCAGGTCCCGGGCCAGGCAGGCGGCGATCGCCGCGCCGCCGTAGAGGACCGCCGAGACGTGCTGCGTCGCGTCCTCGACCTTCAGGGCGAAGATCGAGCCCAGGAGCAGGGCCAGGTGGAACACGAGGGCGAAGGTGAAGCTCAGGTCGTCGACGAACAGCGTGTGGAGCGTCACACCCGCCAGCGTGACCTCGCCGCGGTCGCCGCGGTCGAGCGTCAGGAGCTGCGCGGCCGAGAGGAGCGGCAGGGCGACGAGCCACCCCTGCCGCAGGAGGCGCGGCAGGAGCGGGATGAGCAGGGCGCCCGCCATGAGCAGGAAGCCCGGGTTCAGGCCGGAGATCACGGCTCGCCCTCCCGCTCGTAGTAGTCGATCGGGCGCATGATCACCCGGCGCAGGAGCTTGGCCGCCTCGACCAGGGCCACGCAGGCGAGGAAGCCGTAGAAGGCGTGGAACCCGAACCACTCCTCCCAGCGGAAGTGGCCGTGCTTGTCGTAGACCCCCACGAGCGCCAGCACGTCCACGAGGACGATGAGGGCGCAGACGACCCAGAACGCCCGCAGGAGGCGGCGGACGTTCGACGGGTCGTCGAGCCAGCGCGGGGGCTCGTCGTGCTTCGCATCAGCTCCCAAGGGGCGCCACCTCGGTCACGAGTCGCAGGAGCAGGTCGGGCCAGAAGAACAGGGCCACCGAGCCCAGGGCCGTGAGCCCGAGCGCGATGAGGCAGGGGAGCGGGGCCTCGTGGATGCCCTCGTCCGCGCCCCCGTGGGCGCCGTCTCCCGCGGGCGGCGAGAGGAAGAACGCCTTGAGCGGGATCGGCAGCAGGTAGGCCACGTTGAGCAGCGAGCTGATGAGCAGCACGACGAGCAGGCCCGCGTGGCCCGCCTCGAGCGTCGCCAGCCCCAGGTACCACTTGCTCCAGGCGCCGCCGAGCGGCGGCAGGCCGATGATGCTCAGGGCGCCGACGGCGAAGGCCAGCATGGTGAACGGCATGCGCCGGCCGAGGCCGGTCAGCTCGCTGACCTTCGTCTTGTGGGCGGCCACGTAGATGGCGCCGGCGCAGAAGAACAGCGTGATCTTGCCGAAGGCGTGCATGGCGATGTGCAGCCCGCCGCCGGCCACGCCCAGGGAGTTGCCCAGCGCGGCGCCGAGGACGATGTAGCTCAGCTGCCCGACGGTCGAGTAGGCCAGGCGGGCCTTGAGGTCGTCCTTGGTCATCGCCACGATCGAGGCGATCAGGATCGTCGCGGCGGCCAGGTAGAGCAGCCACTCGTGGTGGACGCCCGAGGCCACCGTGTCCACGCCGAACACGTAGACCGAGACCTTGAGGACGACGAACACCCCCGCCTTGACGACGGCGACGGCGTGCAGGAGCGCGCTGACCGGCGTCGGCGCGACCATGGCCGAGGGCAGCCAGAAGTGGAACGGCATGACGGCGGCCTTGCCGCTGCCGAGCATGAACAGCCCGAAGAGCACGGCCGTGAGGCCGGGGCTCACGTCGCCCAGGATCCCGCCCGCGCGGAAGTCGACCGTCCCGGTGAGGGTCCAGGTCCACACGATCGCCAGAAGCATGAGGACCATCGACGTGCCGAAGAGGAAGCCCACGTAGAGGCGGCCGGCGCGCTGGGCCTTCTCGGTCCCGTGGTGGGTGACGAGCGGGAAGGTCGCCAGGCTGAGCGCCTCGTAGAAGACGAACAGCGTGAACAGGTTGCCGGAGAAGGCGATCCCCATGGCGCTGGCGATCGACAGGGCGAAGCAGGCGAAGAACCGCGTCTGGTTCGTCTCGTGGTGCCCGCGCATGTAGCCGATCGAGTAGAGCGAGTTCGGCAGCCACAGGAGCGCGGCGACCCCGGCGTAGATGAGCCCGAGCGGCTCGACCTCGAGCACGAGGCCCAGGCCGGGCAGCACCTCGGGGCCCCGCCAGGCGGGGCGGGCGCCGTGCTCGAGGACGGCCGGGAACAGGCTCCCCACGGCCAGGAGCAGGGCCGCGGCGCAGGCGAGGGTGACCGCCTCGCGGGCGTTGGGCCAGCGGCCGAGCAGCGCGATGATGACGGCGCCGACGAGCGGGATGACGAGCGTCAGCTCGGGCGAGACGTGCGTCACGGCGCCCCCCCGGCCAGCGCGCCCGCGGCGGCGGCGATCAGCCCGCCGGTCAGCTGCCCGCTCACGCCCAGGGCGACGCTGCCCAGGAGGAGCAGGAGGGCCGGCGCCCAGAACGACGCCGGCGCCTCGCCGGCCGGCTCCGGCGCGACGGTCCCGGGCTCGCCGAAGTACACGACCTGCAGGAGGCGCAGCACGTAGGCCACGGCCAGGAGCGAGCCGACGAGCACGACCACGGCGACCGGCCAGAGGCCGGCCTCGAGGGCGCCGGCGACCAGGTACCACTTCGACACGAAGCCGCCCGTGAGCGGCACGCCGATCAGGCCCAGGCCGCCGACGGCGATCGCCGCCGCCGTCAGCGGCATGCGGCGCGCGATCCCGGTCAGCTCGTGCATGGTGGCCCCGCCCTGCCGGTAGACGACGGCGCCGACGGCCAGGAACAGCGCGCCCTTGACCAGGGCGTGGTTGAGCAGGTGCACGAGCGTCCCGCTGAGCCCGAGCGCCGACCCGAGCGCCAGCCCGAGCACGAGGTAGCCGATCTGGGCCACGCTGGAGTAGGCCAGCAGGCGGCGCACGTCGTGCTGCCGGATCGCCTGGAGCGAGCCGACGACGATCGCCAGGCAGGCGAACGCCAGCAGGAAGGCGTCCGTCGGCATGATCACGAAGCTCAGCTCGTGGCCGAAGATCGTGTAGACGAAGCGGATCGTGATGTAGACGCCGACCTTCGTCGCCGTGCTGGCCATGAGCGCGGTCACGGACGTCGGCGCGTAGGTGTAGGCGTCGGCCATCCACTGGTGGACGGGGAACAGCGCCATCTTCAGGCTCAGGCCGACGATCACGAACGCCACGCCCGTGCGCACGGTCGTGCTCCCGTGGAGGTCGGCCAGGCGGACGGCCATGTCGGCCATGTTCAGCGTGCCCGTGGCCAGGAACAGGTAGCCCAGGCCGACGAGCAGGAAGCTGGCGCCGATCGAGCCCATGATCAGGTACTGGAAGCTCGCCGTGAGCGCGCGCCGATCGCGGCTGCGGCCCAGCGCCACGAGGGCGTAGGCGGTGAGCGACGAGATCTCGATGAGCACGTAGAGGTTGAACGCGTCGCCCGTGGCCGTGACACCGAGCATGCCGGCCACGCACAGGAGCACGAGCGCGTAGAACTGGTCGTGGCGGTCGGCGGGGACCTCCCGGGCCACGCTCGCGCGCGAGGTGGGCACGATCACGGCGGCCATGCCGGCGACGAGGGCCAGGACGAGCGCGTTGAGCGCGTCGACGCGCAGCTCGATCCCGGTCGGGGCCGCCCAGCCGCCCATGGCGTAGATCACGACGCCCTCGGCCTGCACGCGCGCGGCGAGCGCCAGCGTCAGGGCGAAGGTCGTCACGCTCGCCAGGCTGGCCAGGAGCCAGGCCAGGCCCGCGTGGCGCACGAGCCCGATGACCACCCCGGCGAGCAGGGGGACGAGGACGACGAGGGCGGGGACCTGCGGCGTGAGCGTCACGAGCGCGCCGCCCTCGCCGTCTCCAGCTCCGCCGTGACGATCTCGTCCGACTCGATGGTCCCGTAGGCGGCCTTGATCTCCATGACGATCGCCAGGGCGACGGCCATGGTGCTCACCGACACGACGATCGCCGTGAGGATCAGCACGTGGGGCAGCGGGTTCGTGTAGGGACGCGCCAGGAGCTCGTCGAGCCGGGCGGCGTCGGCCGGCGCGAGCGGCCCGAGCGCGGCCCGCGCCGCGTCCAGCCCGTCCTCCTCGACCGCCGCCAGCGCCGCCGCCGCGCGCTCGGGGGCGACCTCCACGCGCGACAGGCCCAGACGCAGCCGCTCCGCGTCGGTCCAGGTGATCGGGGTCGTGGCGCCGCTGACGACGCCCATGGAGATGTAGAAGATGAAGATCCCGGTCTGGAACAGCGACAGGCCGATGACCTTCTTCACCAGGTTCGTCTTGGCGATGACCGCGTACAGCCCGATCATCATCAGGCTGACGTACACCCAGTAGTTCAGCAGGTTGAAGAGGCCGGTGGCGAGCAGGCTCATGGCTGCGCGACCTCGTTGAAGATCGTGACCATCACGCACGCCACGGTCAGGCCCACGCCCAGCTCGACCAGGGTCATGCCGAGCTGCTGGCCCTTGGCCGGGTCGGCCTGGTTCAGGGCGTCGTAGGCGAGGAAGTCGCCGCCGAGGAGCAGGCAGGCCACGCCGACGCCCGCGTAGATGAGCACGCCGAGCCCGGCGCCGACGTCGGTCAGCCGCGGCGGGAGGGCCCGCTGCGCCGCGGCCAGGCCGTAGACGAGCGCGTAGATCAGGTAGCCCGCGGCCAGGATCACGCCGCCCTGGAAGCCGCCGCCCGGCCCCAGCTCGCCGTGGGTGATCACGTAGCTGCCGTAGGCGAGCACGAACGGCACCGTCATGCGCGTCATGACGACGAAGATCGCCTGCTCGCGCATCTCGCCGGGCGCCGGCTCGGCCGGCGGGCGGCGGCGGCGCAGGAGCACCATGACGCCGAGGGCGGCCGTGAACACGACGCACGTCTCGAACATGGTGTCGTAGCCGCGGTAGCTGGCCAGGACGACCGTGACCATGTTGGGGACGTGCGTCTCCTCCATGGAGCGGTCGATGTAGTGGCGGGCGACCTTCGGGTGGACGTGGACCGGCGCCGTCGGGTCGCCGATCGCCGGCATGTCGAGCGTGCCGTAGGCCAGCGCCGCGCCCGTGAGCACGGCCACGGCCAGGGCCACCTTGTCGATGCGCGGCGCGTCGCGCTCCTTGCTCCCCCCGATGCGGCTGCCCGTGCGGATGAGGGCGCCGATGAGCAGGAGCGTCGAGATCCCGGCCCCGACGGCGGCCTCGGTGAGCGCCACGTCGTAGGCCTCCATGGCGGTCCAGATGAGCGCCATGACGAGGCTGTAGATGCCGAGCAGCACCGACGCGACGAGCAGGTTGCGCGCGCGCACGACGCCGACGGCGGTGACGACGACGACCGCCAGGAGCAGCTCGACGATCCAGCGATCGGTCACGTCGACGCCCCCCCCGCGCGGGGCGGGGTGGGCGGGGCCGGCCCGTCGTCGTCGCGCGACCAGGGCCGGCGGCCGTCCTGCCAGGCGGCGCGCGTGAGGGCGTGGGTGGCCGCCGGCGCGGTCATCATCAGGAAGCCCCACACGAGCAGGAGCTTCAGCGCCGTGCCGCCGGGGCCCGCGGCCACGATCAGGCCGGCGATGATCAGCGTCTGGCCGAGGCTCTCGTTCTCGCCCGCCGGGTGGATGCGCGAGAAGAAGTCCGGCATGCGCAGGACGCCCAGCGCGCTGGTGAGCGCCACGAAGGCGCCCGCGCCCAGGAGGACCGCGGTGAGGAGCTCGGCGCCGGTCATCAGCTCAGCCGCCCGTGCTCGACGAGCTTCAGGAGGGCCAGCGTGGCCACGAAGTTGACCAGCGCGTAGACGAGCGCGATGTCCACGAACTCCGGGCGGTCGTGGATGAACACGAGCAGCGCCAGCAGGAGCACGGTCTTCGTGCCGAGCGAGTTCATGGCCAGGATGCGGTCGTAGACGGTCGGGCCGAGGAGGGCCCGCGCCAGGAACAGCATCATGGCGACGACGAGCGCCACCCCGGCCGCGACGAACATCACGTCGACGGCTCCAGGCGCGCCACGTGCCGCTCGAGGCTCCCGTCGAGCAGGCCGGCCTCGTCGGCGGCGGTCAGGGCGTGGACCAGGACGGCGTCGTCCTCGACGAGGATCGTGACCGTCCCCGGGGTGAAGGTGATCGAGTTGGCGAACGTCGCCCGGCCGAGGCTGGTCCGCAGGCGGCAGGGGACCCGCACGAGGCGCGGCGAGACCAGGGTCGTCCGCGGCGACCACACGATGCGGATCATGCGCACGTTCGCGATGACCGCCTGCCACAGGAGCCAGGGCAGATAGACGAGGGCCGCCTGGAAGGCGCGGCGCAGCGGCCACTCCTGCAGGAGCACCAGGCGCAGCCGGACCATGGCGAGGGTCACGAGCGCGGCGGTGAGCAGGCCGGCGCCGACGAGGAACCGCTCCGAGAAGTGGCCGGAGAGGATCGCCCAGAAGGCGACGAGCGCGAGGAAGAGGAAGGTCGCGTGGAACACACTCTCCCCCGGGCCGGCCACGCGCCACCCTGGCCCGCGGCGAGGCCAGGTATACCACCTCGCCCTCGCCGGGCAAGCTTCTCCACGAGGCTTGCGCGCGGGCCGCGCGCGCGTGCAGTCGCGGTGACGAGCTCACGGTCAGTCGACGCCGAGGTCGCGGGCGAGCGCGCGCGCGAACGCCCGGTCGCCCGTGGCCTCGCTGACGAGGGTGCGCACCCAGCCGCCCTCGTTGCGCAGGAGGCGCGCCTCGACCTCCGGATCGGCGCTCAGGGCCCGCGCCCGCTCGTGCGCCTCGTGGCGCAGGCCGCGGACGGCCGCCAGCGCCACGGCGCCCAGGCGCGCGTGGACCACGCCGGGCCAGGGCTGCTCGCCCAGGTCGAGGATGACCTGCTCCGCGCGGACGTGCTCCCTGGCCCTGAGGAGGCGGTCGAGGAGGGTCGTGCGCGCCTGCAGGCGGAAGGACTCGGCGCCGCGCGTGCCCTCGATGCTCGACAGCGGCATCCCGGGCGGGCGCCCCTCCTCGGGGGGGCCGCCGCGCGCGCGCCGGTCGCGCAGGTCGACCGCCCGCTCGGCCCAGGGCACGGCCGCGGCCGGCCGGCCGAGGTCGAGCTCGCAGCGCGACGCCTCGAGGCACACCTCGTCGGGCCGCGGGTGCCACGCGGCGAGGGCGGCCTCGAAGCACGCGACGGCCTCGGCCGAGGAGCGCGACCAGAGGAGGTGCTTGCCCAGCGCCTCGAGCGCGAACGCCCGCCCGTGCGGCGTGAGGTCGGGCGCCTCGAGGACGCGGCGGGCCAGGGCCGCCCCGCGCTCGAGGTCGTCGGGCTCCCGGTTCGTGCGCAGGAGCGCAAGCGAGAGGTAGAGCGCGGCCGGCCAGTCGTCGGCGCGCTCCTGCAGGCGGCGCTCGAGCGCGCCGCGCAGGCCTCCCCTGAAGTGGAGGTCCACCCCGGCGGGGAAGAGCCCGTGGTTGGCGCCCGCCGCCAGCCCGGCGAGCGCGAGGTCGAGCCAGGCCTCCGGCGCGCCGGTCACGTAGCGCGAGCCGGCGCTGTTGCGCAGGGAGGACTCGAACTCGGCGGGCGGCGCGCGCCGCACGTCCGCGCGCGCGGCCAGGGCCACCGCGCGGGCCGAGGCGACCGGGTCGGCGGTCAGCAGGCGCTCCCCGCGCGCCAGGAGCCAGTCGGCGCAGGCGGGGTCGACGAGCCCGTCGGGCTCGCGC
>JAHBXY010000089.1 GCA_019636275.1 Planctomycetota bacterium
GCGCGGGCCAGCGCGCGCTCGCCGTCGCCCAGGAGGGCCGCGCACTGCACGAGGCGCGCCCGCACCTCGGCGACGAGCTCGGGGTCGTCGGACTCCTCTACCACCGCCGCCAGCGCGGCCTCGAACGCGGCCTCGGCCGCGAGCGACAGCCCGCGGTCGCCGTGGCGCGCGGCCTGCTCGAGGAGCTGCGTGGCCTCGCCGAGCGCCGCCCGCCCGGGCGTCTCGTCCGCGCCGCCCGGGCCGTCGTGCGTGGTCAGGTAGCGGTAGTAGGTCTCGAGCGTCAGGATCGCGAACGTCGTGCTGAGCATCGGCGTCTGCCACTCGGTCCACGCGCCGCGCTCGCAGCCGCCGGTGCGCTGCCGCGCGACGAGCGTGTCGCGCAGGACCGGATTCAGCCGGTGCCAGGGCTCGCCGCCGACCTGGAACATGGCGAGGGCGACGTAGTAGACGCAGTAGTGGTCGATCGCCCCGTGGGGCACCGTCTCGCCGTACCTCGAGAGGAGGCGGACGGCCGCGCGGTTGCGCGGCGTCGTCGGGGCCTCGCCCAGCATGAGGCGCAGGAACAGGCCGCTGGCCCCCATGGCCACGGTGCCGTAGCCGCTGGACATGTAAGCCGTCGAGCCGTCCGGCCGCGAGACCGAGTCGAGGAACCGGCGCAGCAGGTCCCACGTGCGGCGGTTGATCGTCACGCCGGCGTGTCCGGCCGACTTGAGGGCCAGGGCCACCCACGTCGTCACGCTCGTGTCGCCGCGGTCGCCCGGCCGGTAGCGCCAGCCGCCGTCGTGGTGCTGCGCGTCCTCGAGGCAGCCGACCGCCCGGCGCAGCGCCCCCTGGAGCTCCGGCGTGCGCTCGCGGGCCAGGGCCTCGGCGAGGGCCAGGGTGCCGATCGCCTGGTGATAGCCCTGGTAGTCGCGGCCGAACACGCCGTCGCGGCCGACGCGCGCGGCGAGCCACGCGATCGCCGTGCGCACGACCTCGCGGTAGGGCCCCTCGCGCTCGGGGCCGTGCCCGGCGAACAGGAAGCACAGGACGGCCAGCCCGGTGTGCGCCACCTCGCCGTCGCGCGGGAGCGCGCCGGTCGAATCGTGCCGGGCGGGGAGGTCGCCCCAGGCGCCCGACTCGGCGCGGTGGCGGACGAGCCAGTCGAGCCCGAGGTGCAGGGCGCCGTCGCTGGCCGCCGACGCCCCGCCGCGCTCGTCCTTCTTCCCGCCGCGGCCCGCCCCGCCGCTCGCGCCGACGCCGAACGCCTTCGCCGCGCCGGCGAGGTGGCCGACGTCCGGCCCGAGCGCCTCGTGGAACGGGTCGCCCGCGTGGACCTCGGGCCGCAGGGCCGCGTCGAGGTCGGGCGGGGCCACGTCGAGGCGGGTGGTCGGCCGCTCGGGAGCGCTGACGACCTCCTCGGTCGAGGCGACGAGGCGCACCTCGACGGGCGGGCGGCGCTCGTCGAGGGCGGCGGCGACGGTGAAGAACGACAGGACGACGATCGCGAGCAGGTGCACGAACCCCGCGACCGCGTAGCCGGGCGACGCGACCAGCAGGCGCTGCGCGCGCGCCCGGAGCGAAGGGCGCACGCGGTAGTGCCGCTCGATCCCGCGCGTCCGCGCGCCCGCGCGCGCCTGCGCCCGCCCGGCCTGCGCGGGATGCCCGGGCGCGACGGCGGGCGCCGCGAGGCGCTCGTCCGAGGGCGCGGGAGCGACCGCTTGGCCGGGCTCCGCGCGCTCGGGAGGGACCGCGCCGCGGTCGACCTCGGGCGCCGCGAGGCGCTCGTCCGAGGGCGCGGGAGCGACCGCTCGGCCGGGCTCCGCGCGCTCGGGAGTGACCGCGCCGCGGTCGCCCTCGGGCGCCGCGAGGCGCTCGTCCGAGGGGGCGGGAGCGACCGCTCGGCCGGGCTCCGCGCGCTCGGGAGTGACCGCGCCGCGGTCGCCCTCGGGCGCAGGGAGGCGCTCGTCCGAGGGGGCGGGAGCGACCGCTTGGCCGGGCTCCGCGCGCTCGGGAGTGACCGCGCCTCGGTCGACCTCGGGCGCCGGCGCGGCCTCGGGGGGGGGCTCCTGCGTGACGGTGTCTTCGGCGTGCGTCGGGAGGGCGCTCTCGCCGCCTTGGTCCTCCGCGTTCGAGGTCCGCGCGCCGGCGTCCGCAACGACGTCGCCGGCGGGCTGCGCCCCGTCCTCCTCGGGCGCGGTCACCGCCCGCCCTCGCCGTCCGCCGCCTCGCTCACCGCGACTCCCCGCTGCTCCTCCCAGCGTGTCAGCTCGACCCTTGCCTCCGCCACCCCCGCCGCCGCCGCGCGCGTCCACCAGCGCCGACCCTCCGCCTCGTCGCGCGCCACGCCGGGCCAGCCGCGGCAGAGGATCGCGCCCAGGCGCGTCATCGCCCGCGGCTCGCCGGCCTCGGCGGCGCGCCGGATCCACCCCAGGGCCTCCGCCCCGCGCCCGGGGTAGCAGGCCAGGCGGTCGGCGGCCTGGAGCATGGCCCCCACGTCGCCGCCCTCGGCCGCGCGCAGATAGGCGAAGAGGACGCCCTCCGGCGCGGGCTCCCGCGCCGGCCCGGCGTTCAGCAGGTCGAGCGCAGGCCAGGCCGCCGGCACGTCGACGACGCCGTCCTCGAGCGCCTCGGCGACGGCCCGCCAGCGCGCCGCGTCGCCCGTGACCCACGCCAGCGCGCGCAGGCGCGTGACCGCGGCGGGCTCGTCGGGCGCGACCAGCGCCGGCGCGCCACGCCCGCCGCGACCGTCAGCGCCACGCGGCCAGCGCCAGCCGGGCCCCGGGCGGGCGCGCCGCGCCCGAGCCGGCCGGCCGCGCAGACCGCGAGCGCCTCGACGGCGGCGTGCCCGCACGACGGCCACGGACGCCGACGGATCCCAGCCGCGGGGGCGGCCGCCGGCGAGGTCGGCCGGCCGCGAGCAGCGCCTCGACGGCGGGCGCGAACCGCGCCGGCGCGGGCCGCGCCTCGGCCAGGAGCAGGGCGCGCTCCGCCTCGGGCCAGAGCCCGTGCGCCCGGCGTCGCCGGCGGCCGCGTCGGCGGCCTGACCCGCCGCGAGGAGGGCGCGCCCGCGCTCCTCGTGCCAGCGGGCGCGGTGGCGCTCGAGCGGCGTGGGCGCGCGCCGCGGCGGCGCCCGCGCGCGCGTCGGGCGCATCGCCGCGGGCCAGGCGCGCGACGAGGGCGCACAGCGCGTCGCCCGCGCGCAGGGCCAGCGGGAAGGCGAACGGGCGCGCCACGACGGGCAGGAGCAGGAGCGACAGGTGCAGCCGGCCGCCCGCCGCGCCAGCCACGGCCGCGGCGCCGAGCCACACGAGCAGGCCCAGGCTCATCGCCCACACCTCCCGCCCCACACCGCGCGGCCCGCGCCGGCGGACGGCCAGGAGCGGCAGGTGCAGGCACAGGGCGGCCGAGACGAGCCACAGCGCGTCGCGCGCGGCGGGCAGGTCGTCCCAGAGCCCCTGCAGCGCCGCCAGGCTATGCCCCTCGGCCCGAAGGTGCAGGGCGTAGGCGCTCGCCAGCGGGACGGTCAGGGCCAGCGGCGCCCCGACGACGAGCCCCACGAGCAGGGGCGCGCGACGCGCCCGGCGGGCGGCGACCTCGGTCACGCCCCAGGCGAGGCCGCCGGCCAGGCCGGCGGCGAGCGCGGAGAGGACGGCGCCGGTCGGGTCGGTCCACGCGCCCTGGAGGGCTCGCGCCAGGGCGACGAGGCCGAGGCCGAGCAGGATCTCGGTCGCGACGCCCGCCGCGAGGCCGCGGCCGAGGAGGTGGACGTCATGGGGCTGGCGGGTCACGGCGCCTCCCGCACGATGCACGCCCGAGGAAGGGTGCGAGTTCCACACGGGTCGACGGGCTTTCGTTCCGTGGGCCAGGCGGCGCTGGAGTTGCCTCACCCGCCCGGAGCAACAAGGTCACCCGAAGGCCTCCTACTTGACGCGCGTCGCGGCGCGCGGCGGCGCTCACGGGACCCAGCCCGTCGTCGTCCTCGTCGTCGACGACGATCGCGCCTGGCGACGCGCGGACCCGGCGCGCTCGGGAGCCAGCCCGTCGACGGCCTCCTCGCCGGACAGCGATCATGCCCGGCGGCGCGCGGGCCGACGCTCACCAGAGATCGACGCGCCGACCGGCGCGGCGGTTCCCCTGCCTGCGTCCGACGCCAGCTCGGCTCCTCGAGGGCGTGGACCTGGCGAAGGTCGCCGCGCGGGCGGGCACCCGTCCTCAGCGCGGCTCGATCACCAGCTCCCGGTAGGTCGTCGCGGGGTCGCGCTCGCGCCGGAAGCGCAGGTCGTCGAGCGCCAGGAGCACCACCTCGGCCGTCGTATAGACCGCCGAGCCGTCGAGCAGGTGCCCGCCGATCGTGCGTCCCTCGCCGTCGCTCACGGCCAGGTGCAGGTGCGACCCGTGCGTGGAGAGCGTGCCGACGAGCGACACGATCTCCAGGGGGCCCTCCAGCGGCGTCCCCTCGGGTCGGTCGGCGAAGCGCAGCGTCGCCCGCGTCAGGCTGCCGACGCAGGTCACCACCGCCGCCGCCTCCAGCCCCTCGCGCTCGACCGCGCGGAGGAGCTCCTGGCGCAGGTCCTGGCCCGGTCGCAGGCGCAGGGCGATCGCTCGCGGCCGGGCAGACGCGGCCGGCCCGACGCCGCCCGCCTCCTCCTGCGCGAGCGCCGCGCCAGCCAGCCCCGCGAGCACACCGACGACGACCCCGACCGCCGCCCGCCGCCTCATCTCGCCCACACCGCACCTCCTCACACGGCGCGAGGCCGGACGCACCGCGCCCGGCCTCACGACGGATCAGTCTCGCATCGGAGGAGCGTCTCGCCGAGACGCTCAGTACTTGACCCCTCAACCGTAGGCGCGCGTCTCCGGCCGCTCGACCGGCTCGTCGGCGAGGAGCGCCTCGACGGCCTTCTCCACGTAGTTGACCCCGGCCTTGCCCTCGTCGTCGATCGCCCCGGCGTAGACGAGCTTGCCGGCCCGGTCGATCACGAACATGTGCGGCGTGACCCGCGCGCCGTAGGCCCGGCCGACCTCGCCCGACGGGTCGAGGAGCACGGGGTACTCGATCTCGTACTCGCGCACCGACCGCGCGTTGCGCTCCTGCCCGTGGCCCTGCTTCCCGGGCGCGCCCGAGTTGATCGCCAGCCACACGACGTCGCGGTCCTTGTACTTGGCCGCCAGCTCCTTCATCGTCTTGGCCCGCTGGTGGTGCCGCTTCACCGCCGGGCAGTCGGGGTTGTACCACTCGAGCACGACGATCTTGCCCCGGTGCTGCTCGAGCGAGTGCGGCCGGTCGGCCACGTCGTTGAGCGTGAACACCGGCGCGACGTCGCCGACGCGCGCCCCTGGCGGCGCGCTCCAGGCGGGTCCGCCCGCCACCAGCGCGGCGAGGGTCACCCCCGCCGCGAGCCCTGCTGTCCTCATGTCAAAGACCTCCTGTGATGAACGGAGAACGACGCGAGGCCGGGCGCCAACGCGCCCGGCCTCGCCGTGGGAGTCTCGATTCGCCGCGCCGGGACCCGCGCCTCACGAACGGCTCGACCGGTCGGGTCCATGGACCCCCGGTCGGAGACGAGCGCGAGGCGCAGGTGCGGCCGGGCCTCCGGCCCAGGTGCCCCCGCTCAGGGGTTGGCGGCGTACTTCACGCTGCAGCCGTAGGGCCGCGTCTCGGCCGTCGGCACCGCCTGCCCGCCGAGGACCGCGTCGAGCGCCTGCGCGACGTGGTTCGTCCGCCCGACGCGCTTGGCGTCGCGGTCGTCGTCGATCGCGCCCTGGTAGCGCAGGACGCCCTGCGTGTCGATCACGTACATGTGCGGGGTCGTGACCGCGGCGTAGGCGCGGCCCGTCGCGCCGGTCGGGTCGAGGAGCACGGGGTACTCGATCCCGAACTCGCGCACGGCGCGCTCGTTGCGCTCCTGGCCGGCGCCCTGCTTGCCGGCGGCGCCCGAGTTGATCGCCAGCCACACGACGTCGCGGTCCTTGTACTTGGCCGCCAGGTCCTTCATCGTCTTGTTGTGCTGGTGGTGCTTGACCACGAACGGGCAGTCGGGGTTGAACCACTCGAGGACGACGACCTTGCCGCGGTACTGCTCGAGGGTGTGCGTGCGGCCCTGCAGGTCGGTGAGCGAGAAGGCGGGCGCCTGCTCGCCGATCCGCGCGCGCGCCGCCGGCGCCTCCTCGGCCCCGACGGGGCTCGTCACCAGGGTCAGCGCCGCCAGGGCCGCGACCGCCGCGCCCGCTCCGATCATCCGAGACAGCTTCATTCGATTCTCCTTCAGCAGGACGTCCCACCCTACTCGCGCGGGGCCGGGGCCTCCACCTCGTGATGCGTGACCGCGCCGTCCGCCCGCCGCACGGCGAGCACCCCGGCGACCCGGCCGGTGTAGGTCTTCGGGTAGAGGAGCTCGAGGCGGGGCCCGTCGGCCGCGCCGCGCGTCGCCATGTCGAGCGGCGCCACGTCCTCGGGGACCCAGGGGAAGAACACGAGCCCCGCCGCCCCGGGCACCTCGAGCGTCAGGGCACGGTCGCGGCCCGCGGCGCGCCACGCCGCGCGCAGGCCGTCGGGGGCCGGCTTCGGCAGGGCGCGGCGGGCGGCCGCGATGCGCTTCGCGTCGGCCGTGGGCGTCGGCGCCGCGGGCCCGGTGGCCACGTGCAGGCGCACGGCGACGTCGGCGCCGCCGGGGAGGCAGCCGTCGGGGTTGCAGACGAGCCAGTCGACGCGCCCCTCGATCGTCACGGCGCCCGCGGCGAGGTCGGCCGCGGCGCGCAGGGGCACGAGGAGCGTCACGGCGCCCTCGTAGCCGTAGCTGGCGATCCCCTCGTGGACGAAGCGCTCGGGCGCCGGCCACTGCACCTCGCCCGCCTCGAGGCCGGGCGGGAGGTCCAGGCGCACCGTCGTCGGCATGCCGGCGTCGCCCGGGTTCTTCCAGTAGATGTGCCAGCCCGGGTCGACCTCGAGCACGACGGCGAGCGTCGTCTCGCGGCCGGGCCACACGGCGCCGAACTCGCTGCCGAGGCGCGCCTTCACCAGCGCGTCGCCGTCGTCCTGCGCGCGCGCGAGGCCGGACCCGGCGACCAGGCACAGGGCGAAGCTCAGGGCTGCCAGGCGCACTTCAATCCTCTCCGTCCGGGCGAAAACGCCCCGGGGGCCCGGATCATTCCCCGGTCAAGACGGCTTGACAACCCCCGTCAGGGGGGGCGGGCACAATGCGCCGCTCATGCGCGCAACCCCTCTGGCCATCGCGGCGCTCCTGGCGCTGGCCCCCGTCTCGGCGGGCCAGGGCGAGGGCGCTCCGCCCGCCGCCGACGGGGGCCCGGTCGAGCGCGCGCGCCGCGCGCGGACCGTCGAGGTCGACGGCGGGACCGCCGGCCGGAGCCCAGGCGACGGGGTGACGCTGGTCGACCAGCGCGCCGAGCGCGTCACCTGGGTCGTGCGGCCGTCGCCGGCGGCCGGCGGCGCCCTCGGCGGCGTGACCGGGGCCGTGGCCTCGCGCGGGGCCTGGCGCGAGGACCTGCTCCTCCTGCAGTCGGGGCCGCGCGAGGACGCGCGCCTGGTCGTCGAGGTCGAGCGCAAGGGCAAGGGCGGCGCGCCCGGCGCGCGCTACCTGCTCGACCTGCGCGCCGAGTCGCTCGTCGTGTTCGTGGCCGTCAAGGGCCTCGACGCGGCGGGCGCCTGGCCGCGCGCCGTCTACGCCGAGGGGCACGTGCGCCTCGTCGTCGAGGCGCCGCAGGGGCAGGGCGTGATCGAGGCCGAGCAGATCATGCTCGACCTCGGGCGCGAGCGCGCGTTCGTGCGCGACGCCGAGGTGCGCGCCCTCCCGCGCCAGGCGATCGGGCCGCTCTCGGGCAAGCTGGCCGGGCGGCCGCTCCTCCTGCGCGCCGAGCGGCTGCGCGCCCTGGGCCCCGGGCGCGTCGTCGCCGAGGGCCTGCTCGCCTCGCCCTGCGACCACGGCGCGCCGCACGTGGCGCTGTCGGCCGACCGCCTCGAGGTCACGTCGACCGAGGACGACCCGGGCCCGCTCTTCGGCGCGCTCCTGCGCCGCCAGGAGGACCGCGGCGGGTCGGACGCCATGCGCGGGCTGGGCGGGGCCCCGCGCTGGATCGACCTCGACGGCGTGGGCCTCCTCGTCGTGCCGCCCTTCCGCGACGGGCAGGCCTCGCGCGTGCCCGTCCTGCCGTTCGGCTCGTGGCGCAGCGACTGGCCGGTGCCGAAGGTGCGCTTCGGCCGCTCGAACCGCCTGGGCACCTTCGGCACGATCGAGCTCGGCCACGGCGTCCTGTCGCTGAAGTCCGACGAGTGGGGAAAGCTCGACGTCAAGGCGCGCGAGCGCGTCGAGCACTACTCGGAGCGCGGCACTGGCGCCGACCTCGGCCTCGAGTGGGACCACGCCTCGCCCAAGGGGGCGTGGAAGGGCGAGGGCTTCGCGCGCGCCTTCTTCATGGACGACCGCGCCGACACCGACCGCGTGGGCACGCCCGTCCCCACCGAGCACCGCTTCTGGCTGCGCGGGCTCGTGCGCGAGAAGCTCCCGGGCAACGTGCAGGTCGACGCCGAGCTGTCGCGGATCTCCGACCGCGGCGTCCTCCTCGAGTACTTCCGCAACGTCGCCCAGTCGGACAAGGAGCAGGAGACCTACGTCTACGGGCGCTGGTCCGACGACGCCCTGGCCGCGCGCGCGATCGGGCGGTTCCGGCTGAACGACTTCCAGACGCAGCTCGAGCAGGTCCCCGAGGTGAAGCTCGACTGGATCCACGCGCCGCTGCTCACCGACCCGACCTGGGGCGGGCTGTACCTCGACGTCGCCGCGCGCGGCGGGCAGCTCCGCTTCCGGCCCGACGAGGACATCGACGTGCGCAGCTACGAGGCCTGGCGCGGCGACCTCGAGGCGACGGTCTCCTACAAGCAGTCGCTCGGGCCGTTCGTCCTGCGCGCCTGGGGTGGGGCGCGCGAGTCGGCCTGGAGCGCGCGCGCCGCGAGCGACGACCCGATCGACCGCTTCTCGGCGCACGCCGGCTGGAACGTCGCCACGACGCTCTGGCGCGAGGGGCGCGCCCCGCTCTGGGGCGGGGTCCTGCGCCACGAGATCGTCCCCGAGGCGGGCACGCGCCACGTGTTCAGGACCTCGCGGGACCCGACGGAGCTCCTGCCGTTCGACGACGTCGAGCAGCTCGTCGACACCGACCACGCCTTCCTGCGCCTGCGCAGCCGCCTGCTCACCGACCTCGCCGGGCGGCGCCACAAGCTCCTCGACGTGGCGGTGGAGACGCGCTACTTCCTCTCCGACCGCGGGCGCGACGTGGCGCGCAGCTGGGGCTCGCTCCTCTACGACATTCGCCTCGACCCCACGCCCTGGCTGTCCCTTCGCGCGCGCGGCGAGCACGACCTCAACGACGGGCGGCTGCTCTCGTTCGACGTCATGGGCAGCGCCACCTTCGGCCCGGTCACGGCCTCGGCCGGCTGGCGCGACCTGCCCGGGCTGGCGCGGGCGGTCAACTGGTCGCTCGAGCTGCAGCTCACGCCCGCGTGGACGGTCGGCTTCGCGCAGCAGTACGACTTCGTCAGCGACCGCTTCCTCTTCCACCGCGCCCGCGTCGTGCGGCGCTTCCACTGCCTGGCGCTCGAGCTGGCCTTCACCTACAACCCGCTCCAGGACGACATGGCGGCCTCGTTCGCCCTCGACCTCGCGCCGCTCCTCGGCGGCGACCAGGCGGCGTTCGAGCGGGACCGCTGGCGAGAGCTCTACTGACGGGGCAGGGTTCGGGGGGCCGAGCTCTCGGTGACCTCGGTGTATCCTCGGTGCCCCCCCGGAGGCCCCCATGGACCCGCAGGTCGTCTCCACCCCGCACGCGCCGGCCGCGATCGGGCCCTACTCGCAGGCGCTCATCGCCGGCGACCTCGTCTTCTGCTCGGGCCAGATCGCCCTGCGCCCGGACGGGACGCTCGAGCAGGGCGACGTCGCGGCCGAGACGCGGCAGGTCCTCACCAACCTGCGCGCCGTCCTCGAGGCGGCCGGGGCGGGGCTGGGGCGGGTCGTCAAGACCACGGTCTTCCTGCGCGACATGGCGGACTTCCAGGCCATGAACGCCGTCTACGCGGAGTTCTTCCCCGCGCCGGCGCCGGCGCGGTCGACCGTGGCCGTGGCAGGCCTGCCGCGCGGCGTGCGGGTCGAGGTGGAGGCGGTCGCGCTGCGCGGCGCGTTGACAGGCTGATGCCCCCCGGTCACGATGAGGCCCCGAGGAAAACGTCCCCACCGATGCCCGAGCAGCTGCACAAGATCTCGATCAAGAAGGTCCTCGGGCCGATCAACGCCGGCACGGCGGTGCTCCTCGGCAACGACGAGAAGACCTTCGTCATGTTCATCGGCACCTACGAGGGCGCGGCGATCCTGCGCGAGCTGAACGACGAGACGCCGCCGCGGCCAATGACCCACGACCTGCTCAGCTACGTGCTGTCGGGGTTCGACATCACGGTGAAGCAGATCGTGATCTCGGACATCGTCGACAACACCTTCTGCGCCACGCTCGTGCTCGAGCAGAAGTGCGTGGGCAAGAACGCCGAGTGGAGCGGCAAGCGCAACGAGGTGCGCATCGACGCGCGCCCGTCGGATTGCCTCGTCCTGGCCCTCAAGGAGAAGGTGGACATCTGGGCCACCTCCGCCGTCCTGGAGAAGGTCCACGACATCTCCGAAGGCGTGCAGTTCGGCGGGCTCCAGGGGGCCAAGCCCCAGGGGCCGTTCGGCCTGAAGGAGCTCGACCTCAGCGGCCTCAAGGACCAGCTCGAGAGCTTCAACATCGACGACATGCTCGAGAAGGACCCCGAGGACGCCGAGGAGGACGACGAGTAGCCGGCGCCGTCGGTCCCATCGGCGATCATGGCGCCATGAGCGACGACGTCCTCGACCCGTCGGACCCCTCGGCCGAGCTGGCCTGGCTGGCCGCGCAGGCGCGCGGCCAGCTCGAGCTGGACCGGCTCCTCGGCGTGCCCGCCGCCCTCGTCCCGCCGTTGCGGCCGCTCGACGCCCGCCCGCGCGTCGTCGCGCCCCCGGTCGTCGCGCCCCCGCCGCGCGTCGCGGCCCCCGCGCCCGCGGCGCCGCCGGCCCCGGCCAGCGACGAGGACCTCGCCGCGCTCGCCGCGCGCCGCCGCGAGGCGGAGGGCAAGCTCGACGCCCTCGCCCGGCGCATGGCCGGCTGCACGAAGTGCCGCCTGAGCGAGGGGCGCAACCAGCTCGTCTTCGGGCAGGGCGACGCGGCGGCCGAGGTGGCCTTCGTGGGCGAGGGTCCGGGCTACCACGAGGACCAGGAGGGCCTGGCCTTCGTCGGCAAGGCGGGCGAGCTCCTGACGAAGATGATCCAGGCCATGGGCCTCGAGCGCGACGAGGTGTTCATCGCGAACGTCGTGAAGTGCCGTCCGCCCGGCAACCGCACGCCCGCCCCCGACGAGATGGCCACCTGCCTGCCGTTCCTCCAGGAGCAGCTCGAGGCCGTCCGCCCGAAGGTGATCTGCGCCCTGGGCAAGATCGCCGCCGTGGGCCTCGGGCTCATCGCGGCCGACGAGGCGCTCGGCCGCAACCGCGGCCAGTTCCGCGACTGGCGCGGCACGCCGGTGATGATCACGTACCACCCGGCGTACCTGCTGCGGAACCCGGCCGACAAGCGCAAGGCCTGGGAGGACCTGCAGAAGCTGTTCCCGCTCATCACGCGTCGGCGGGCGGCCGGCTCATCGCAGGCCTGAGCAGCCTTGAGCTCCTTCGCGCCGCATTGGAGTCACTGGCCCAAGCGAGCGATGGGGAGGCGCGGAGCGGGCCGAACGCCCTCGCCCGGGCACCTGCGCCGATCGCGCCCCCCTCGCGAGCGCATCATCCATCGCAGAGACATCCCGATGACATCCTCGACACACGCACGGGACGCGCGTGTGGCCATTGGTTACGTCGTCGTGCGCGTGTCATCGGACCCCCGAAGGGGTCTCACCCAATGCGCGCGTCGAGGCGGACCGTCGGGGAGGGGCCTTTGGGCCTAGCGGCCACGGCTCAAGCAGTTAGGCGACGTTTCCAGCCGCAGAGCGGCTTGACACGCACCGGGCCTCCCTCTAGAATCCCCGCCTGCTTCGTAAACCCTTTGGGCACTTGGATCTCTGGGCGCCGAGCTGAGCCTGCGGCACCACGGGGGGCGCTATGGCTGCCGTCTGGGGCATAGACATCGGGAAGGCGGCCCTGAAGGCCGTCAAGCTGCGCCGGACCAAGGAAGGGCTGGAGATCAAGGCGGTCGAGCACATCGCCTATCCAGCCGAGGACGATGAGGAGCAGAAGAGCGAGCACGTCAACGACGCGCTCCGCCAGTTCCTCATCAAGCACAAGGTCGGCTCCGACCAGGTGGTCGTGGCCATCGCCGGCCTGCACGCCTTCAGCCGGTTCATCAAGCTGCCGCCGGTCGACGGGACCAAGCTCACGCAGATGGTCCGCATGGAGGCGCAGCAGCAGATCCCCTTCCCGATCGCCGAGGTGAACTGGGACTGGGTGAAGATCGACCGGGAGTACGCGCCCGGCGAGGAGGTCGAGGTCGGGATCTTCGCCTCGCGCTCGGAGCTGATCGACGGCTTCCTGCGCGACCTGCGCGAGGTGAACGCCGCGCCCGACGTGGTGACGATCGCCCCGCTCGCCGTCTACAACTTCGTCCGCTACAACCGCGAGACGGAGGAGGGCGCGACGATCATCCTCGACATTGGGTCGGAGCACACCGACCTGGTGATCATGGACGGCGAGCGCTTCTGGATCCGCAACCTGCGCATCGCCGGCAACGACATCACCAAGGCGCTGGCCGAGCGCTTCAAGGTGCCGTTCGCCGAGGCGGAGAAGCTCAAGCGCCAGGCGTCGAAGAGCGAGCAGTCGAAGAAGATCTTCAGCGCCATGGAGTCGGTGCTCAAGGACCTCGTGGGCGAGGTGCACCGCTCGGTCGGCTTCTTCAAGAGCCAGGCCGACGACCTCGAGATCAAGCGCATGGTCCTGCTCGGCGACGGGGCCAAGCTGAAGAACGCGACGAAGTACCTGTCGGAGCAGCTCGGCTACGACGTCGAGCGCGTGCAGCAGCTCGAGCAGGACAAGTTCATCATCGACCCCGAGGTCGACCTCGACGTCCTGAAGAACCACCTGCTCGGCTTCGGCGTGTCCTTCGGCCTGGCGATCCAGGGGGTCGGCCTGGCGCGGTGCGCGATTGACCTCGCCCCCGAGGACGTCAAGATCAACTCGCAGCTGCGCACCAAGGCGCCGTTCGCGCTGGCCGCGGCGGCCTGCGCCTGGGGCGCCCTGGTCCTCGGCCACATGTCGGTGTCGAGCGCGACCGACAAGGTGAACAAGACGGTCGACTCGGCCAAGGCCCTGACGCGCTTCCAGGAGGTGCAGAACCAGGCCCAGGCGGTCAAGGACGTCAGCGCCGTCGAGGCGCAGGCCGTGCCGCTCACCGCTCTGGGCGAGGGCCGCACGTTCATGCTCGAGCTCATGTCGGCGCTCAACGACGTCCTCCCGCGGGAGAACGCCAGGCTGCCCGACATTCCGGCCGACTGGCTGGACCGCGAGCTGCCGCAGCAGCTCCAGCAGTTCAAGGGCGCGCTCGAGCGCGACAAGACGCACGAGAAGAAGATCTGGCTGCTCGAGATGAACGTCACCGAGCGGACGGAGGATGCGGCCGGCGGCGCGGGCGGCTTCGGCGAGCCGACGCCCGCGCGCGGGCCCGTGCGCAAGTTCTTCCGGGTCGAGCTGCTCGTCGCCAAGGCGCTGCCGCAGGGCAAGCAGGACTTCACCATCCGCGACGAGATCCGCGCCGAGTTCGTGGGCCCGCTCGTGGCGCGCCTCTCCGGCGCCCCGTTCTTCATCCGCGACGGCGAGCGCACGCCGGCCGCCTACGGCGAGGCCTCGGTCGGGACGCTGGCGCGGCTCTACCAGCTCCACCCCGCGGCGCAGCAGGAGCCCGGCCGCGGCCAGGCCTTCCCGTGCATCGCGGTCCCCATCAAGTTCGAGGTCGGGCTGGCCAAGGCCGCCCCGCCGCCGCCGCCGCCCGCGGAGGGAGAGTAGCCATGGCCGCGATCGACCCGAAGGAGCTCCTCAAGAGGAACAAGCTCCTCGTCGGCGGGTACGTGCTGGCGATCGTCCCGATCGTCCTGTGGTTCGTCGTCGTCGCCGGGGCCCAGGACGAGTACAAGAAGGCCACGGCCAAGCTGACCGGCTCGGCGCGGGCCGCGTCGACGATGGCCAAGAACATCTCCACCAACAACCCCGACAGCCCGGTCTACACCGACGGCGACGTCGAGCGGCTCAAGCAGAAGCAGGACCTCTACGCGCGGGAGCTCGCCGCCCTGGTGCAGGTCGTCAACGGCGCCGACGTCGAGCTGGAGCGCTGGTTCGACGCCTTCAAGGACCTCAAGGACGCGCCCACGCTCTCGGACTTCATCACCGAGTCGAACAAGCAGGCGGGCCTCCTGGCGGAGAAGTACAAGCCCGTCGTCACTGGCCCCGACGGGACGGTGCACGTCTACAACGAGCCGCCGACCGGCGGCGCGCTGCGGACCTCCCAGAAGCGCTTCTGGATCCAGGAGGCGATCCTCGAGGCCCTGACGCAGGCGCAGGCGGGCGACGCCAACGCGCCCGTCCGGCCCATGCCCATCCGGCTCGTGCAGAAGATCGACTTCCCCATCCCCCCGCAGGAGCGCACCGACAAGCCGCAGGCGATCGAGCGCATCCCGGCGCGCGTGACCATCTCCTGCCCGTTCCCGCGCATCCCGCTGGTCGTGCGCGAGCTCCTCTCGCGCAAGATCCCCATGCGGGTCGCCGGCATGCGCGTGGTGCAGGAGCCCTTCTCCTACGAGAGCACCGACCCGCGCTTCGCCCACTTCGCCGAGACGCGGCCTCGCTTCTCGGTCGACGGGCGCGAGTACGTCTTCCCGCAGGAGGCCTACACGGCGACGCTCCTGTCGAAGGAGGCCTACCGCGGCCAGGAGCACTGGCTCCCCGAGCCGCCGGTGAAGGTCGAGCTGACGCTCGAGACCTACGACATCAACCCCGCGGGGCTGCCCAAGGCCGCGCCGCCCGCGCAGGACTCCGACGAGGGGGGGAACTAGCCATGGACCCGAAGCTGCTCGCCCTCAAGCTCTTCGACAAGGTGGTCCTGGCCGGGTTCGCGGTGTGGCTGGTCCTGGCCGCCAAGGGCATGGTCACCCAGCCTCCGGAGCTGGGGCTGAAGGACCAGCTCGACAAGGACCTGCGCTCGATCGGCGAGCACATGAAGGGCACGACGGTGCCCGTCGCGGGCGACCCGGGCTGGCGCGCCAAGCTCGAGGGCCAGCTCGGCGCCGGGGCGGTCCCGTCGGCGAAGCCGGCCGCGACCTGGCTGTTCCACCGCCGCCCCGGCTTCCTGCACAACATCTTCGTCGAGCGCGTCACGTTCCGCTGCAAGCACGGGGCGCCGACCGACGTCGCGGCCGACGCCTCGCAGCGCGGGCAGGTCGTCGTGCGCTGGAAGCCGTCGCTCGAGAACGAGTACGTGCTCTGCACCTACGAGCTCCTGCGGCGCACCGGCGAGACCGGCGACTGGCAGGTCATCTACACCGCCGGCCCGGGCACGACGGAGTACGTCGACTCCAAGGTCGCCCCGCGGACGGAGTACTTCTACAAGGTGCTCTCGATCGCGGAGCCCGACCAGGACAGCCCGGTCGTGCAGCGCCACGGCATGAAGCTGAAGGACGACGAGCTGCGTCGCGAGAGCAGCGAGCACGGGCCGGTGCGCACGCAGCGGGACATCTACGTGATCCCGCAGTCGGTCATCCCGGTCACCGAGGAGGACCTCATCCGCGACCCGAACGCCAAGGCGTCGGCGCAGCTCCGCGTCTACAAGTGGGACCCCGAGACGTCGACGTTCCAGAACCAGGTGTTCCCGAACGTCCGGCTCGAGCAGCCGATCGGCGAGAAGAAGAAGCTCCGCGGCGGGCGCGAGTTCGACTTCACCACCGGCGCCGTGCTCGAGGACGTGCGCCACGAGTCGCGGCCGCACCCGACGATCCCCGGCCACCAGCAGAAGGTCGGCGTGATCCGCATCCGCTTCGCCGACGGCTCCACCGAGGAGTTCAACGACAAGGAGAAGCCGGCCGAGTTGCAGTAGGCGGCCGACCGACGATCGACGTCGAAGCGAGCGGGGAGGCCTCGGGCCTCCCCGCGCGCGCGTACGGATGGTTCACCGCAGAGGAGCAGAGGGAGCAGAGGGCGGACGAGCCGGAGCCGCTGCGGCCGTCGCTCTCGGGTGGATCGCCTGCCGCGTCCTTCCGCGGCCCCTCATGAAGGATGTCACCACAGAGGAGCAGAGGGAGCAGAGGCCGGATCGTCGGAGTCACGCGGCGAATCGGCTGCCTCGACTTCCCGCGTCCTTCGCGACGGTTGGCTCATCACAGGCTCACCACGGAGGAGCAGGGGAGCAAGGCGGGTGGATCGACCGTCTGTTCTTCCCCCTGCCCTCACCTGCTCCGGGAAGGAAGAGAGCGAGGACAGCGACAACGACGGGGTCGTAGCCGACGTGTTCTCGGTCGCACGCCGCCCTCACAGCGGCCGTCGCTTGTTCTGATGTCCACCACGTCACGTCCGGGCGCGCCGCTCGATGCTCCGATCCGCAGTGAGGCACCTGTCGCCCTCGCTCCGGCCGCTACGCGGCCTCCGCTCGGGGATGCGCGCCACCGCTCGATCTGCTCGCTTCGCTCGCAGATCAAGCGGTGAGCGCGGTCACTGCGCTCACCAGCCGAACGGATGGCCGCCCCTGGAATCGGTGCTACCTGGAGCGATGGCTCACGACAGGGGAGCAGAGGTCGGAGCACCGGACCACCCGACCTCTGCTTCCTCTGCTTCTCTGTGGTGAGCCCATCGGCGGCCGACAACGACGGGTCGCAGCCGGCCGCGCTCTCAATCGCACGCCACCCCTCCTCTCTGCGCTCACCAGCCTGACGGATGGCCGCCCCTGGGATCCGTCCGGAGCCCGAAGCAGGCCGGTGCTCCCTGGAGCGATGGCTCGCGACAGGGGAGCAGAGGTCGGAGCCGCCGGACCCACACGACCTCTGCTTCCTCTGCTCCTCTGCGGTGATCCCATCGGGCATGGAGCGACCCAAATCCATGCGACAGCGCCCGTTACGCAGTCATCTGCACGTCATGGCGTCGTCATCGACCCCGGCGCGTCCTTCATGCCTAAACGCTTGGCCTGCCAGAGGCAACGTGCTACATTGCGCCCCCAGTCGACGTGCCCCGCGCGCGCGACGCGTCGGACGGGCCCGCGCACCTGTCCGACGACCCGGGATCCGAAAGAGGCTGCTTCCATGCGGTTCAAGGGCACCTACTCCCACGTGCTCGCCCTCCTGCCGCTGCTCGCCCTGGCGGGCTGTGCGGGCGAGGGCCAGCGGCCCGACGATGTGGCCGACGCGCCGACGCCGGCACGAGATACGGGCGACACGGCGCGTCCGCCGGCTGACGCGCCCGCGCCCGCAGGTCGGCCGTCGGACGCCCCGCAGGCGCTGAGCCCGCCGCCCGACGAGCAGCCGGGCCGGCGCGGCGGCGGCGGCGGCGCCGGCGACCCGCGCCTGGGCGACCTCGCGCGCGAGATGGAGCTCCAGGACCAGGAGAAGGCGGCCCTGGCGGAGAACTACTTCCGCACGGGCAAGAACCTGTTCCAGCAGCTCCGCTACCGCGAGGCCGCGGCGAACCTGCAGCGCGCCACGGCGCTGAACCCGAACCACGCCGACGCGCAGGCGCTGCTCGACCGCGCGCGCTGGATCCTCGGCGACCGCAAGGCCGAGTACCGCGACGCCGTGCGCGAGCTCGTCGATGAGCGCCTGGCGAAGATCGACCAGGCCCGCGTGGAGATGGAGCGCATCTTCAACGAGGGCGAGCTGCTCATGCAGCGCCAGCGCTACGAGGAGGCGCAGGAGCGCTTCGCGCGCGTCCTCGAGGCGATCAAGTGGTTCCCCTACGACATCGACCGCCAGGGCTTCCGCGGCCGCGCCGAGGGGCGCATCGCCGACGCGCGGCGCCTGGGCCAGGAGCAGGAGCGGCGCCGCCGCCAGATGCTCCAGGAGGCCGCCCGCCAGGCGGCGGAGCACGAGAAGTCGAACAGCCGGCGCTTCGTCGAGGCCACGCTCAAGGCGCTGCTCGAGGACGCCAAGGAGGCGCTGCGCGTCGGCAAGTTCGACAAGTGCGAGCGGCTCTGCAACGACATCCTCGAGCGCCGGCCCGACCACAACGAGGCCGCCCAGCTCCGCGCCGAGGCGGTCAACCAGCGCCACCGCGACACGGTCAACCGCAACTACCGCGACAAGGTCGAGCACTGGCGCCGGCAGTTCGAGTGGGTCGAGGCCTCGGCGATCCCCTACCAGCCGATCTTCCAGTTCCCGGCCAAGGACGAGTGGCTCGAGATCGCCAACCGCGAGACGCCGCTGAGCGAGCTCCTGGCGCGCCGCCGCGGCGGCCCGTCGGAGGAGGTGCTCGAGATCAGCCGCCGGCTCGAGTCGCAGCAGATCACGCTGAACTTCGAGCAGCAGGCGTTCGGCGAGGCGATCGACTTCCTGCGCGACATCACCGGACTGAACTACGTCCTCACCAGCGACGCCCAGGAGCTGGTCGAGAACGAGAACGTCACGGTCAGCCTGCGCCTGCGCAACATCACGCTCAAGAACGCGCTCAGCCTGATCCTGGCCTCGCACGACTCGCTCACCTACCGGATCGAGGCGGGCGTGATCAAGATCGGCACGAAGTCGGACCAGGAGGAGGAGCTCCACCTGGTCTTCTACGACGTGACCGAGATCGTCAGCAGCCCGCCCGACTTCCCCGCCCCCGAGCTCGGCCTGAACCTCGCCCGCGGCGGCGGCGGCGGCGGCGCGGGCGGCGCGGCCGGCGGCGTCCTCTCCTTCGGCAACGACGACGAGGAGTCGGGCGGCGGCGGCCTCGACGCCGACAAGCTGGTCGAGATCATCGAGGAGAAGCTGGGCGAGGACGACTCCGCGGGCTCGGTCGAGTTCTCCGCCGGCATCCTGATCGTGCGCAAGCCGCTGGCCAGCCACGAGAAGATCGTCAAGCTCCTGGACGCGCTGCGGCGGACCGTCGGCGTCATGGTCACGGTCGAGGCCAAGTTCATCCAGGTGCAGGACAACTACCTCGAGCACATCGGCATCGACCTGTTCAACCAGAACCTGCTCACCAACGCGGCCGGTCAGGTCGCCGACACGTTCGGCCAGATCACCAACCCGCGCGGCGTGGGCAGCCCGCCCATGCAGGTCGGCTACAACTACACCGACGCGCAGGGCCAGTCGAACTTCCGCGCCGGCATGCTGAACACGCTCTCGTCGCTGGCGCCGGCCGGCCTGCCGTTCAACATCTCGCCCGAGGGCGGCATCGCGCTCCAGTACAACTTCCTCGACCGGTTCCAGATCCAGGCCATGCTCGAGGCCGTGCGCAAGACGCAGAAGGCCAAGCTGGTCAACGCGCCGCGCCTGACCGTGTTCAACGGCCAGCGCTCGCACGTGCTGAGCATCAACCAGCGCGCCTACATCCAGGACGTCGAGGTCAACCAGACGGGCGTGATCCCGGTCCTCAACCCGGTGATCGGCATCCTCAACACGGGCGCGATCCTCGAGGTCCGGCCGACGGTCAGCCACGACCGCCGCTACGTGACCCTCGAGGTCAAGCCGACGCTGGCGACCGAGCTGCCGCCGCGCATCCCGGCCCCGGTGACCCTGGCCGGCGGCTTCACCTCGATCCCGATCGAGCTCCCGGTCATCACGATCCAGAAGCTGCGCTCGACGATCACCGTCCCCGACGGCGGCACGGTGCTCCTGGGCGGCCTGAAGAACTACGACGAGTTCGAGGGCGAGGCGGGCATCCCGCTCGCGATGCGGATCCCGATCCTGAACAACCTGTTCCGTCGCCAGGCCTTCCACAAGCTGAAGGCCAGCCTGGTCGTCCTCCTCAAGGCGGACATCACGATCATCCGCGAGGACGAGCAGAACCTCTTCGGGACCGGCCGGTGACGCCCCGCCCCCGGCCTCCGGGGGCGGTAGTCCTCGGCGCGTCGATCATGTAAGCTCGGCCGCCTCCCCTCCGGGGGAGGAGCCAGTCCGACGCGCGCCTCGGCGCGCGTCGCCGTTTCGAAGGACCTCGGGGGGGCGCGTCGGGTCCGTGGACGGCGGTGACGCCGCGATCTGGACCCGGCGGGAACTCCCGGACGGAGTGACGGGTGTACGCCGCATGAGGAACGCCGCTCAGACGATCCCCACCCTGGCGCTCAACCTCCTGGCCCTCCTGGCCCTGTCGGGCGCGGCCGGGGCGAACGAGATCACGTTCGTCGACGGGACGAGCATCACCGCCGAGGGCATCCGCGAGGCGACCACCACCAAGGTCGTCTTCCGCCTGGGCGGGTCGAACCAGGAGCGCAAGGCCGAGGAGGTCGCCCGCATCATCCCGTCGGGCGACCAGTCGTTCGACACGGCCATGCGCCTGTTCAAGGACAACGGCGACGCTGGCCGCATCGAGACGAACCTCAAGCGCACGCTCGACCGCGGCGAGGCGCTCTACAAGCCGTTCGCCCAGTACTTCCTCGGCGAGCTCTACCTGCGTCAGGGCAAGGTGCAGGAGGCCTTCCAGGCGTTCGAGGCCGTCACCGGCGTGCAGAAGGACCACTTCTACGCCCCGGTCGGCCTGTACAAGATCGTCGAGCACCAGCTCGCCAACAATCAGGGCCAGCAGGCGCAGCAGCGCCTGCAGCGGCTGGCGTCGGGCGAGTTCGGCCCGGTCTGGAAGGACAAGGGCGGCTACATGCAGGCCCGGCTCCAGCTCCAGGCCGGCCAGCACGGCCCGGCGAAGCAGAGCTTCGCGCGGCTGGCGGGCAGCGCCGCGAGCCCCGACGTGCGCCACCTCGCCAGCTGCGGCGAGGCGACGTGCGATCTCCTGACCAACCAGGCCGACGCGGCGCGCCGGAAGTTCCAGGCCGTGCTCGCCGCGCGCGAGGCGCCGGCGGCGGCCAAGGGCTGGGCCTGGAAGGGCATGGGCGACTGCGTCAAGGCCTCGGCCCCCGAGGACGCGCTCCTCAACTACCTGCGCTCGTTCCTCCTCTACCCGTCGAACCCAGAGGCCCGCGCCGCCGCGGCCGCCGCGGCCGAGGTGTCGCAGGCGCGCGGCATCGGCGCCGAGCAGCGCCTGACGGCCGTCTCGCGCAGCCCCATGAACTGGAGCGACTTCGCGGGCGGGCAGGCCGAGGCGGAGGTCATGCGGCGCTGCATGCAGTACGTCCACGCCGCCCTCGTGCGCCGGCTGGCCCCCGGCCTGGCCGCCAAGGCCAGCGGCGAGGAGAAGGCCGAGCTCGAGTTCCTGGCCGCCGACGCCATCAAGGTGATCGCCCAGAGCACGAACGACGCGACCCTCCTCAAGGAGTACGAGGACACCCTCAAGGCGCTCCAGCAGAAGTACCCCAACCACGGGCGCGCGGCGCTGGCCGGGATCGACGGCTTCATGGCCGCCAAGGACCGCGCCCTGGCGCTGATCTCCCAGTCGCGCGAGGAGACCGACCCGGCCCGCCGCGACGACCTCATGGGCCAGGGGCGCAAGCTCTTCGCCGACAACATCGAGCCCTTCAAGCGCACGATCGTGGACCTGGGCAAGCAGTTCGACGCGCTCAACGAGAAGGAGATGCAGGGCAAGCTCGCGGCCGACGAGGAGGAGAAGAAGCACGACATCGAGTTCCGCCGCGACCTCGCCGAGTTCCTCCTGGCCGAGGCCTACGCCAGCTACGCGCAGACGTTCGCCGAGAAGGACGCCGGCCGCGAGGAGAACCTCAAGAAGGCGCTGGCCGGCTACGAGCACCAGATCAACGAGCGCGGGCAGTTCCCGCGCCTCCTCTACTACTCGTTCGTCGGCCGCGTCGAGGTGCAGCTCGAGCTGGGCAAGTTCGACGAGGCGATCGGCAACGCGCGGGAGATCACCGACGTCGAGCCGCCGTTCATGCCGAGCGACCCGCAGCAGCGGCAGGCGATCATGGACCTGATCAAGGACGTGTGCATCCGCGGCTACTACGCGTGGGTGCGCGCCCTGGTCAAGGCGGGCAAGTTCGCCGAGGCGGTCGAGGCCGGCCGCTCGATCGATACCAAGAAGAACGCGCAGGGCTGGGAGGACCACCCGGTCGGGATCCTGCTCACGTTCGAGCGCGCCAAGGCCCTGGCCGGCGCCGGCCAGGGCGCCCAGGGCGCGGCCGACCTGTGGACGATCATCCAGAAGTCCATGCAGGGCCCCGAGTCGGAGAGGATCCCGGCCCTCGGCATGAGCCGCATCGGCGCCGGCGCCTGCCGGGCCCTGTCCGAGCTCTCGGACGTCTCGGGCGGCGAGATCTACCCGCCCGAGGTCCAGTACCACGTCGGCGTGGGCTACTTCCTCCGCCAGCGGCCGGAGCTGGCGATCGCCGGCTTCAAGGGCGTGCTCGTCGCGGCCCGTACGCCGGCCGAGCGGCGCGAGTGGGTGCCGAAGGCGGTCCGGCAGATCGGCAACCTGTTCTTCGAGCAGCAGCGCTACCTCGAGGCGGCGCTGGCCTACGAGACGGTCATGACCGAGTTCCCCGACCACGAGGACGGGCCGGACGCGATCAAGTTCTCGCTCTCGGCGGCCAAGCGCGCGATCGAGCAGTTCGGGGAGAACCCGACCAACACGTCGACGCCGATCACGAAGCTCTACAAGCGCATCGAGAACAGCGCCGCGCAGAACAACGCCGAGCAGGCGGTCGTGATCTTCATGCGCGAGGCCGCCGACCTGCAGACCCGCGAGCAGTGGGTCCCCGCGGCCGAGAAGTACCTGGCCGTCCCGTCGGAGGTCGACCAGGAGGGCGGGGGCAAGCGCAAGGTCTCGTTCTACCCCAACGCCGTGGCAAACGCCGGCTACTGCTACTTCCAGGCCTTCAAGAAGAGCAAGAACCAGGACCACCTGGCCAAGGCCCGCGAGGCGCTCTCGAAGGCCGTGCGGCTGGCCCGCGAGGCGAGCGACCTCGAGGCGCAGTCGCTGGCGGCCTTCTACCTGGGCGAGCTGGAGTGCGACCTGGAGCGGCCGAACGAGGCCCTGGCGGCGCTGGCGCCGTTCGACGCCGAGCTGCGCGGGACGACCCGCTACATCGTCCGCGCCCGCTACCAGCAGGCGCAGGCGCACATGATGCTCGACCGGCCGGACTCGTTCGAGAAGGCCGAGGAGGCCTACCGCAAGGTGGCCGACAAGCGGCAGGACCCGGTCCTGTCGCGCTTCGCCTACTTCATGGCCCGGACGGCGCGCTCGGCCGCGGGCGAGGCGCTCAAGGCGCAGGGCGACCAGCTCGACCGTGCCCGCAGCCTGCGGGCCAGGGCCGGGCGCTACGCCAAGGACTTCTACGACTCGAGCGACAAGGCCACGCTCCGCGAGGCGCACCTGTTCTGGGTCGGCGGGACGGTCTTCGACGGCGGCCTCTACGCCGAGGCGGCGGCGATCTACCGCGACGCCCTGCAGCGCTTCCCGCGCCCCGCCGTCGACGCGGCCGACCGCGAGGCGGGCCGGACGCAGGGGAGCTGGGACACGGCCCAGGTCAACTACGCCTACGCCCTCGTCGCCAGCGGTCAGCCGCGCGAGGGCTACGACATGCTCCTCGCCCTGCGCGACACGGTCGACATCAAGGACCGCGACGACCGCCTCGTCGGGCGCGGGCGCTTCAAGGAGCGCCGCCTCGAGGGGCCCTTCAACATGACCTTCCAGGGCCGCCGCCAGTCGACGAAGGTCTGGTTCACGGTCGTCGAGGTCAACGGCCAGGACCAGAAGTTCTTCGACGTGGCCCAGCCGGGCGGCGCCGACTCCGAGTTCACCGGCGTCCTCGGCAACGACCCGACGGCGAGCTGGAGCCCGGCCGAGCAGCGCAAGCTGGTCCTGCCGCTCAAGCGCGAGTACCTGGTCGTCGACGGCCTGGCGCGCGGGGCCTGGGGGATCTACGAGGCCGGGAAGGACAAGGGCTTCCTCGCCGGCCAGCTCACGGCCGCGATCAACGAGCTGCGCTACGTCCTGCGCGGGCTGTCGGAGACCTACTACCGGCAGCTCGTCGGCAGCACGCAGCTCGAGCCGACCGACCACGCCGTGCGCCAGTGGGACGCCGACCTCCAGTACCTGCGCCTGAAGATGGCGCGCGAGGAGTGGCGCGAGGTCGTCTCGGACATCAAGCAGATGGAGCTGCTCGGCAAGCAGCCGCCGGCGGCGCTGCGCGAGCAGCTCGAGCAGATCAAGCGCGACGCGGAGGCGAAGCAGTGAACCGCTCCACGATCCACGCGACGACGGGGGCGACCCTGGTCTTCTTCGGGTTCGGGCTCCTCGGCGCCCCGGCGGCGCTCGCCCAGCAGGGCGGGCGCGGCCGCGACCGGCCCCGCCCGGGGCAGCCGGAGACGCCCGCCGCGGCGTCGACGATCGCCACGCTCGTCCTCGAGGACGGGCGCACGCGCGAGGGCGTCGACGTGCGCGAGGAGAAGTTCGCCGCGATCAAGTTCCGCGACCGCGGGCGCAACGACGAGATCCCGGGCGACCGCGTGGTCGAGATCCGCTACCAGGCGGCGCCGGGCGCCTTCACGGGCGGCGTGAGCCAGTACCGCGGCGGCGCCTTCGACCGCGCGGTGCAGAGCTTCACCGCCTGCCGCAACGCCGCCCAGGACGGGACCTGGGTGTGGTTCCACGCCACCTACTGGCTGGGCGAGAGCCAGCGCCAGGCGGGCAACGCGGGCGAGGCCGTGACCGAGCTGCAGCGCTTCCTCGAGAAGGGCGCCGACCACTGGCTGGCCCCGGCGGCGATCTTCGCCCTGGGCAAGGCCCAGATCGACGCCGGCCGCCACGCCAACGCGGTGACCACCTTCAAGCGCCTGGACTCGGGCTTCGGCGACAGCTGGGGGCTCCGCGGCAAGCTGGGCGAGGCCGACGCGCAGTTCGCCCAGAACCAGTTCGCCCAGGCGCGCGCCGCGTACGAGACGGCCGAGCGCAGCGCCAGCCGCCACCCCGGGATCCGCCGGCAGGCGCAGGTCGGCATCGGCAAGTGCTACGTGGCCGACAAGCGCTACGACGACGCCGTGCGCTACTTCGAGGGGATCATCAGCCAGTCCGGCGGGGTCGACCCCGAGGTCGGCGGCGGCGCGTGGGTCGGCATCGGCGACTGCCGCTTCGAGCAGGCCAAGGCCAGCAACAACGACCAGAACCGCCTCAAGGAGGCGCTGATCGCCTACCAGACGGCGGTCGTGCGCTACGCCGGCGTCCCCGGCGCCTACCCGCGGGCGCTGTTCCAGTCGGCCCAGATCTACCGGCTCCTGAACCTCCCCGACCTGGCCAAGCACCAGGAGGACGAGCTCCGGAGCCGCTACCCGAAGAGTCCGCTCGTCCGCCAGCTCGGCGGCGGCTAGGCCCTGTCACCTGGCCCGTTACACCGCGATGACCCGGGGACGTGCCCGGGAGGATACAACCCGAGGCCGGCGCGTGCGCCCTGAGCCACGCCTCGCCCGTGACGCGACAGAGGAAGTCAAGGAGACCGCTCCCCGTGATGCACGCTCGTCGTAGCCTCGTGATCGGCCTGCTGGCGCTGGGCCTGCTCGTGTTCGTCGCCGGCCCCGCGCTCGCCCAGGACGCGCCCTCGGGCGGCGGCGCCGAGTCCATGTCGGCGATCCAGTTCATCAAGTACGGCGGCATGATCGGCCACCTGCTGATCCTCTGCTCCGTCGTGGCGCTCGGCATGTCGATCGAGCGCGCGATCGGCCTCAAGCGCGACAACGTCGTCCCGCCCGACGTCCTGGCCCAGCTCGAGCAGCTCTTCGACGAGGAGGAGTACGAGGAGGCCATGACGGTCTGCGAGTCGCAGCCGACCTTCCTCACCAACGTCGTCGCGGCGGGCCTGCCGAAGATCGGCACCGGCTACGACAACATCATGGACGCGGTGGGCGAGGTGGCCGACTTCGAGGCCACGAAGATCCAGCAGTCGATCTCCTACATCAACTTCATCGCCGGCGTCGCGCCCCTCATGGGGCTGTTCGGCACGGTGACCGGAATGATCTCGGCCTTCAACCAGATCTCGACCAGCCCGACGCCGCCCACCCCGGCCCAGCTCGCCGGCGGCATCCAGCAGGCGCTCGTGACCACGTGCATGGGCCTCATGGTCTCGATCCCGTTCTCGGTGGTGTACTTCTACTACCGCAACAAGGTCCAGCGCATGATCCTCGAGGTCCAGTCGATCGTGGGCGAGCTGATGGAGCGCTTCAAGGAGTAGCTCCCGGCCCCGGCGCGCGGCGGACGATCAACCCTGGCTGGCTGAAGGTCGAGGACGGTCATGGCGAAGCGGAAGCGCAAGTTCGAGCTGGATCCGGAGCCGAAGCCCGACCTCACGCCGATGATCGACATCGTCTTCAACCTGATCATCTTCTTCATGATCGTGTCGGAGCTGTCGAACCTCACCGTCGAGCAGCTCCAGCTCCCCTTCGCCGACCGCTCCGAGGAGCCGAGGCCGGGGGCCCCGGAGAAGATCCTGCAGGTCAACGTCATGCCCACGGGCATCGTGAAGATCCGCAGCCAGGCCTACACCGGCGACCCGCAGCTCAAGGGGAAGTACCCCTGGCTGCAGGAGTTCCTCGAGATCGAGGCGGCCGGCTACGAGCGCGAGCCGCCCGAGCCGGGCCAGCCGGGGACGCCTCCGTCGGCCCTGCGCGTGAACATCCGCGCCGACAAGGAGGTCAAGTTCCAGTACGTGCAGCAGGTGTTCGACGCCTGCGTGCGCAACGGCATCTACAAGACGAGCATCGGCGCGACCCGGGACGACCCGAAGAACTAGCGAGCAGGCTGGAGGCCCGGCCGTCGGGCGAGGTGCGACATGGCGAGGCGGAGAAAGAAGCTGATCCTCGAGGACCCGAACCTCGACATCACGCCGATGATCGACATCGTCTTCAACCTGCTCATCTTCTTCATGTGCGCCACGAAGTTCAAGACGACCGAGGGCTTCATCATGTGCTTCCTGCCCAAGAACCGCGGGCAGGGGTCGGGCACGCCCACGATCGACCTCAACGAGGTGCGCATCAAGCTGCTCTGGTACGGGGACGACGGCAAGCCCACCAACGGCGACGCGGGCTACGTCGTGGTGAAGATCGGCGACGAGAACTACAACGACCCCGGCCACTTCGAGCGCGACCTGCGCAGCACGGTGCCCGAGAAGAGCCCCGTGTGGACGGCGATCCACGACAAGCTGAACGCCTTCAAGGCCGGCTACAAGGGCAAGTCCGACAAGGGCCTGCCGGTGATCATCGACGCGCGCAAGCAGGTGCCCACGAAGTACATCGTGAGCGTCCTGAACGAGGTCGTCCGGGCCGGGATCCAGGACGTGACCTTCGCCGCGCCGGAGATCGAGTACTAGACGGTCGGATGGGGCGGCTGAACCCTCGGGGCGCCGCCTCGGTCGGCGTGGCCCTGCTCTTCGTCCTCGTCGGCTGCTGGCGCTTCTACTGGGACGTCCAGGGCGACCTGCACCGCGACGACCCGGCCTACTGGGCGGCGCTCGCCGCCTCGCCCCTGCGCTACGTCACCCGCTGCCCCAGCGACGGGACGTTCTGGGGGGACCTGAACACGCAGTGGTTCAAGGTCCTCTCGGTGCCGTGCGCCATGTCGCTCGTCTACCTGTGGTTCCGGCGGCGCTACGGCACGCTCCGCGAGGGCGGCTGGCGCTTCGGCCAGACCTGGGTGCGCGCCCTGTGGGTGGGCACGTTCTTCGTGGCCTTCACGCTCATGGAGGTCGAGAAGGAGTTCCGCGTCCTCGGCAACATGGCGCCCATGCTCGCGGGCGAGCGCTTCTGGCTGAACCACCTGGCGCACGTGCTGAGCGCCTTCCTCGCCTGGCACCTGGTCGCGCGGCTCTCGTTCGAGCCGGTGCTCGCCGGCGAGGGCGCCGGACGCCCCGCCCCGCCCGTCGGCCCCCGGTAGAATCGAGGGCGGCGCGCAGCCCGCCGGGCGACGGGCGCGCGGAGGAGGGCGGCGTGAGCGACCCCACCCCCGATCCCGAGCGGCCGGACCTCCGGCCGGAGCGGGTCACCGTCCTCGACGCGCCGGGCGCCGACGAGGCCGACCGGCCCGCCCTCGCCGCGAGCTTCGCGCGCGCCGTCCTCGACCCGCTCGTGCTGGCGCTGCCCGAGCGCGAGCAGGCCGCCGTGGTCGTGCTCTGCCGCGGCCTGGCCAGCCCCTGCGCGGCGTTCGTCCTGCGCCGACCCGCGCGCGACGGCGAGCAGGACCCGGTCGAGCTCGCCCGGCACCTCGCCGTCGAGACGGCCCGGCCCGTCGTCGTGGCCGCGCAGGCGGCGCGGGTGCGCAACGCCGCCGCCGCCCTGGCGCGCCTCGCCGGCCTCGAGGCCGAGGCCGCCCGCGACGACCTCTCCGAGCCCTCGCGCCCCGCCGCCCCGCGGCGCGTGGGCCTGCGCGGCCGGGCCGCCGATCTCGCCCCCGTGCTCCGCGCCGCCGGGCTCGCCGCCGAGCAGGTCGCGGTCCTGAGTGACGGCGACGAGCCGGCGGCGTCGACGCCGCCCCCGCCTGGCGACGTGGCCGCCGTCCTCGGCCGGCCGCCGGCCGCGGCGGCGGGTCGGACCGGCGAGGTCGCGCCCGACCTGATCGTCGATCCGGATCGTGAGCCGGATCGTGAGCCGGATCGTGATCCGGACGGTGACGCGGACGGTGAGCCGGACGGCGAGACGGTCGCCTGGGTCGAGGCCGACCTCGACCTGGTCCTCCCGTGGCTGGTGCGCGCCGCCGTCGACCACGCGCGCGGCCCCGCGCTCCTCGACGACGAGGCCTGCGCCGCCCTGGCCCGCGCCCTGGCCGACCTGGCCCACGACGGCCGGCTGCCCTCCGCCGACGACCCGCGCCTCCTCGTGACGCTCGCGCCGGTCGCCGCCGTGGCCCTCGAGGCGGCGGCGGCCCGGGCTCGTCCGGTGAGCGATCCGCCGGCCGCGAAGCAGGTCGCCGACCCGTCGGCCACCGAGAAGCAGGCAGGCGCGAAGCCGGGCACCGGCGCGAAGCCGGGCACCGACGCGCCGACCGGGGCCAAGCCGGGCACCGGCGGGCAGACCCGCGCCAGGCCGGTCGCCGACGCGCCGGTCGCGGACGCGCAGACCGGCGCCAAGCCGGGCACCGGCGCAAAGCCGGTCGCCGACGCGCAGGCCGGCGGCAAGCCGGTCACCGACGCGCAGACCGGCGGCAGGCCGGGCATCGGCGCGCAGGTCCCCGACGCGCAGACCGGCGGCAAGCCGGGCACCGGCGCGCAGGGCACCGGAACGCAGGCCACCGACGAGCGGGCGCCTGCGACGGACGAGCGGCCTGCGCCGGCGCGCGTCGACGCGGCGGCCTACGCCGAGGCGCTGGCCGACCTGCGCTCGCCCCTGCGCCGCGCCCTGCGCCCGGCGCTGGACGCGGCCCGCGCCGCGACGCGCCGCCTGGTCTTCAGCCAGGGCGACGACGCGCGCGTGGTCCGCGCCGCGCGCGCCCTGGCCGACGCCGGGCTGGCCGTGCCCTGGCTCCTGGGCGACCTGTTCCGCCTCGAGACGCGGGCCAAGGAGCAGGGGGTCTCGCTCAAGGGGATCCGCGTCCTCGACCCGGCGCGCGACAAGCGGCGCACGCCTTACGCCGAGCACCTCGCGCGCCTGCTCGGGCCCGGCGCCCTCGACCCGGACGACGCCGCGCGGCGCGTCGAGGAGCCGGCCGTGTTCGCGGCCCTGGCCGTGGTCCAGGGCGAGGCCGACGCGGCGCTGCTCACGGGGGCGCGCGTCGACGGCCTCGAGGGCCTCGACCTCGGGGCCGACCTCCTCGGGCGGCGCGACGAGCACCAGCACCTCGCCGGCGTGCACCTCGTCGCCGTCGGCGGGCGCCTGCTCCTCGTGTGCGACACGGCCGGCGCGTCCGACCCCACGAGCGAGGAGGTCGCCGACATGGCCCTCCAGGCGGCGTGGCTGGCCCGGCGCCTCCTCGCGCGCGCCCCGCGCGTGGCGCTGCTCTCCTACACGGCCGCCGGGCCGACGGCCGGCCGCGACGACCCGAGCGTGCGGCGCCTGGCGCTCGCCCGCGACGTGGTCCGCGCGCGCGCGCCCGACCTCGACGTCGAGGGCCCGCGGACCCTCGAGGCCGCCCTCGCGTCCGCGCCGGCGGCTGACGACGCGCGCTGGTCTCGTCGTGCCCGACCGCGCCGCCGGCTCGCTCCGTCGGCGCCCTGCGTGCCCTCGCCGGCGCCGGGCGCTCGGCCCTTTCGCGCGCGCTCGGCCGGCCGGCGACGGTCGCGCCGCGCGGGCCGAGGTCTGATCGACGACCTCGTCCTGCTCGGCGCCTTGACGTGCGCCCTGGCGGCGCCCCGCGCGGGTCGGGGCGGACCTCGGCCCGGCGACGCGGCGGCTCGACTCGCCTCCACGACGACGCCCGCGCCGCCGGTCACGCGCGAGCGGCGCGACGACAACGTCCGGCGCGCGCGACGACTACCCGACCCGGCCCGACCCCGCCGACCGCCGCGCCCGACGTGCCCGCGCGCCCGGCCGCCGCGCATCCGGCCGCGCCCGATGCCCGCGCGCCCGGCGCCGCCTCGACGCCCGCGCCCGGACGCCCCACGGCGCGCCGACCCTCCCGCCCGCCAGCGCCGTCCGCGCCCGACATACGCCGCGCTCCGGCGGCCCGCCCGCCCGCCCGGCCGCGTCGCCGACTTCGCCCGACGCGGCGACGCCGGCCCGGCGCGACGACGCGTCGAAGCGCGACGCGGCCGCCCCGGCCGCCGCCCCGAGCCGCCGCGCGCCCACCGGCGGCCTGTGAGACATCCCTCCGACGTGGGGCGCCGCCCCGCGCCGCCCGGCCGCGCGCCGACGCGCCAGACGCGTAACGCGCGCCCGTCGGCGGCGGGAGGGGAGTAAGCCCGGGTGCGCAACTCCGACCGCCCCGACGTCGGCCGCGGCGGCCTCCTCGAACTGCTCGATCGCTACCCGGTGTGCTTCGGCCTCCTGGGCGCGAACGTGGTCCTGTTCCTGTTCGCGCTCAGCCGCGCCGGCGGCGGCTTCGCGGTGCCGCCCGAGGTCCTCTACCACCTCGGGGGCAACGTCTACCCCGAGGTGATCCGCGAGCCCTGGCGCCTGCTCACGAGCGCCTTCCTGCACGCCGACGTGATCCACATCCTGTTCAACAGCTTCGCCCTGCTCGCGGTCGGGCGCGTGCTCGAGGTCCAGCTCGGCTCCGCGCGCCTGTGGGTGATCTACGTGCTGGCCGCCGTGGGCGGCTCGGTGTGCTCGGCCGGCTGGCAGGCCGTCTCCGACCGGGCGGCGGTCTCGGTCGGGGCCTCGGGCGGCGCCTTCGGGCTGATCTTCCTCGGCTGGGTCTACGCCTCGCGCGTGCCCGAGCGCCTGGGCTCGTTCGCCGCCGGCCTGCGCAGCTGGCTGTTCACGATCGCCATCTTCTCGCTCCTGTTCTTCCGCGAGCTCGACCACGCCGCGCACGCGGGCGGCGCCGCCGTCGGCGCCCTGTTCGGGCGCCAGCTCGACACGCGCCCGGGCCGCGACCTGCACCCGGCCTGGGCCTTCCTGGCGCACGGGCTGGCCCTCCTGGCCCTGGCCTCGTTCGCGGCGGTCGTGCTGCGTCTGCGCGGCCGGGCCTGATCTGGAGTACGATCGAGGGCGACGTGGACGACGCCCTCCGCTCGCTGCACCGCCGCTTGCTCGCCGCCGGGGGCGACCCGGCCCTCGCGCGCGAGTACCGCCGCGCCCTCGAGCGCCAGGGCGACCTCGCCGGCCTCGACGCCCTCGAGGGCGCCCTGTGCGTGCGCGCGGCCACGGGCGACGAGGCCGACCCGGCGCTCGACCCGCCGCCGCGATGGGAGCGGGTCGCCGTCGGCGGCCGCCCGCCCGCGCTCGCCCCGCGCGGGCCCGACGCAGGCCCGCTCGCCGTCCGCTGGCGGGCCGACGGGCGCGCGCGGTGGGCCTCGGCGAGCGTCGTCGTCCTCGAGCACCTCGACCGGTCGCTCGAGGGCCGCTGCGCCCGCGCGGGTCGGCTCCTGTGGACCGTCCCCGCCGCCGGGCCCGCCCGCGCCGCGGCCGACCTCGACACCGAGCGCACGACGGTGCTCGGCTGGGCGGCGGCGCCCTGGGGCGCGGTTTCGCCGTGTCGGCGCGCCACGAGGCGCGCCTCGCCCGCCCGCGCCGCGGCAGCGCGTCGTGGTAGCCCGCGCGCCACCGAGCGCGAGGTGCTCGAGCGCGGGCCGGCGCGCGTCGAGGTCACGCTCCAGGTGGCGCTGGCCCCGGGCGGCCGCTGGGGCGCCGCGGCGCCCCACGCGCTGGTCGAGCGGGCGCAGGCGGGCGAGGCCCTGTGCGACACCGACCTGGCCCTCGAGGGCTGGGACGACGACCTCCTGGCCCTGGCCCTCGACGCCGAGGCGCCGCGCTTCGCCGTGCGCTGGCGCGACGCCGAGGAGGACTGGGCCGTGTTCGAGGCCGGCGAGGCCGAAGGCGGCGCGTGGCTCGGCGCGGCCGGCTGGACGGCGGCGGCCGACGAGGACCCCGTCGGCCGCGCCGACGCGCTCCGACCGCGGACGGCCCGGGTCGACCTCGCGCGCCGCCTCGTCGAGGCGCCGGGCGCCGGCCCGCTCGAGCTGCCGCCGGGCGCCGCCGATCCGGCCGCCCTGGCGCTCGACGAGGGCCTGCTCCTGCGCGCCCGCGACCCCGACGGCGTCGAGCGGCTCTGGACCTCGCGCGGCGGCCCGCTCGCGCCGCTCGTCCTGCCGGCCGACGTGCAGGCGCTCGTCGACGAGCTCGAGCTGCGCCTGTGGGACGAGGCGCCGGTCGAGAGCGGGCCGCGCCGCGCCGTCGTCCTCGTCGCCGGCGACCAGGTCCTCCTGCAGGCGGGCGACGTGCTGGTCGCGCTGGGGAGGGGGTAGTCGATCATGGCGAGCCCGACCCGAGGACGGGACCTGGCCTCACGGGACGCCGAGGCTTCTCTGCGTCGAATGGGCCGCCAGAGCGTCGTCCGGTGGGGGCGCCTGGTCGGCGGAGGTCGACCACGCTGGCTCCGCCCGGCGGCCAGGCCGAGCGCGCTCGTGCTCCTCGTCCTCCTCCTCCTCACCGGCTGCGGCTGCGTGCGCTACCGGGCGCTCCAGGCCGACGCGCGGGCGAAGCTCGAGGAGCGCCGGACGGCGGCGGTGCTGGTCACGCGCCTCGTCGAGGGCGACGCCTTCGCCGACCCGCCGGCGGCCGTCCTGCCGCTGGCCGAGCACTACCGCCCGGGCGAGGGCGAGTGGACCGTCGGCCGCGTCGAGGACGCGCCCGAGCCGCTGCAGGCGGCCCTGCGCGCCGCGCGCGTGGCGCTGCTCGAGCGGGGCTACGAGCTCGCGCGCGGCGACGGTCCGGCGGACTTCGTCGTCCTGGTGGGCGTCACGCACGACCGTCGGGGCGACCTGCGCCGCGTGGCGGTCGACGTCGGCGGCCTGCTCGACGGCCGCTTCCAGCGGTCGCTCGTGAGCGTCGACGCCGTGCTCGACGCCGGGTGCGAGCGCGACGTGGACGGCCTCGTGCGCGACCTCCTCGGCGTGGTGCCCGAGCGCGTCGACCCCGAGGCGCCCTGAGTGTGCGGGATCGCCGGCCTGATCTGGCAGGACCCCGCGCGCCCGGGCGACGCGGCGGCCGCGCGGGCCATGGCGCGCGCGCTGGCCCACCGCGGGCCCGACGGCGAGGGCGTCGAGGTCGTGGGCCCGGCGGCGCTCGGCCACCGGCGCCTGGCCGTGATCGACGTCTCGCCCGCGGGCGCGCAGCCCATGCCCAACGAGGACGGCACGGTGTGGGTCGTCTTCAACGGCGAGGTCTACGACTTCCAGGCGCACCGCGACCGGCTCGAGGCGCGGGGGCACCGCTTCCGCTCGCGCACCGACTCCGAGGTCCTCGTACACCTCTACGAGGAGCACGGCCCCGACCTCGTCGAGCGGCTGAGAGGCATGTTCGCCTTCGCCCTGTGGGACGCGCGGGCCGGGCGCCTGCTCCTGGCGCGCGACCGCGCCGGCGAGAAGCCGCTCCACTACCGCGCCGACCCCGACGCCTTCAGGTTCGCGAGCGAGCCCGCCGGCCTCCTCGCCGACCCGACCGCGCCGCCGCCGGCGCCCGACCCGCTCGGCCTGCACCACTACCTGCACTACGGCTACGTCCCGTCGCCGCTGTCGGCCTTCGCCGGCGCGCGGAAGCTCCCGCCGGCGCACCTGCTCGAGTGGTCGCCCGGCCAGCCCGCGCGCGTGCGCCGCTACTGGCGCCCGACCTTCCGCGGGCCGCACGCGGCCTCGCGCGACGCGCTCACGCACGAGCTGAAGGCGCGGCTCACCGAGAGCGTCCGGCTGCAGCTCGTGGCCGACGTGCCGGTGGGCGCCTTCCTCTCGGGCGGGGTCGACTCGGGCCTCGTCGTGGCGACCATGTCCGGGCTGCGCCCGGACCCCGTGCGCACCTTCACGATCGGCTTCGACGAGGCGGCCTACGACGAGCGCGCCCTGGCGCGCCTCGTGGCCGAGCGGCAGCGGACGGCGCACACCGAGCGCGTCGTGCCGGCCGAGGCGACGTCGCTCCTGCCGACGCTCGTGCGCCGCTACGGCGAGCCCTTCGCCGACTCGTCGGCGGTGCCGACCTACCGGCTGGCGCAGGTCGCTCGCGAGCAGGTCACGGTGGCGCTCTCGGGCGACGGCGGCGACGAGCTCTTCGCCGGCTACCTGCGCCACACCGCCAACGACGCCGCGCGCGTCTACGGCCACCTGCCGCGGCCGCTGCGCACGGCGCTCGCGGGGCTCGTCGAGCGGCTGCCCCACCGGCCGCGGCCGCGCGACCCGTTGCGCTACCTGAAGCGCTTCGTCCGCTCGTTCGACGACCAGGACGTCGCCGGCCGCAACGCGGCCTGGGGCCTCGCGATCAAGCCCGAGGCCGCCGCCGCCCTCTACGCGCCCGACTTCGCCGCGCAGGTGTCCCACGTCGACCCGCTCGAGGCCTACCGCGCGCGCTTCCGCGAGGCCGACGCCACGTGCGACGAGGAGCGCGTCCTGTGGGCCGACTTCGCCCTCTACCTGCCCGACGACATCCTCACCAAGGTCGACGTCGCGACCATGGCGCACGGCCTCGAGAGCCGCGCCCCGCTCCTCGACCACGTCCTGGTCGAGTGGGCCATGCGCGTGCCGCTGCGCGAGAAGGTCCGCCTCGGCCGGCGCAAGCGCCTCCTGCGCCGCCTGGCCCGCCGCCTCTTGCCTCCGGCCGTCGCCCGCGCGCCCAAGCGCGGCTTCGCCGTGCCGATCGACGCCTGGTTCCGCGGCCCCCTCGTGCCGCTCCTGCGCGACCTCGTCCTCGCCCCCGACGCCCGGATCCGCGCCGTCCTCGACCCGCGCGCCGTCGAGGGCCTCCTCGACCAGCACCTCGCCCGCGTCTGGGACTGGCACCACGAGCTGTGGGCCGTGCTCTGGCTCGAGGTCTGGTGGCGCGAGGTGCTGGAGGGGGCGCGGGGGTGAGCCGGCGCCACGGGCATCAGGGCTGCGTCGGCGCCTCCACGACGAGGCCGGCGTCCGCCTCGAACCGCAGCGAGCACCCGAGGAGCCACAGGGCGGCGTACGGCTCGAACGGATCGTCGACCGGGCTCAGCGACGCGAACACCGGCCACAGGAGCCAGTCGCGCAGGTGGGGGTCGCAGGCGATCAGGTAGGCGGGCTCTCGGAGGAGGAGCGCGTGCGTCCGCGGGACGGACGCCAGCTCCGCCACCCAGTCCACGGCCCGCTCGTAGACCTGGAGGTCCAGGTCGGAGGGGCTCTCCGCGGTGGCGAGAGACGATCGGCGTCGGATCGTCGGGCGGGACCGCGCCAGGGTAGCGGCGAGCTGCGGGTCGTCCTGCGTGCGGGCGACGTCGATCATCCGGTTGATGTGGTCCTGCGCGGCGACGAGCAGGACGTCCTCCGTGACCCGCTCGGGCTGGCGGACGCTGAAGTAGGCCCCGCGGAGGTCGTCGCCCGGGGCCGTCGCGCGGAAGAGCCGCCGCACGCGCTCCAGGAGCTCGGGCCCCTGCGCGAGCCCGAGGAGCGCGCGCTCGACCCCGAACCCGTCGGGGCGGAACCACTGGAAGTAGGCGCCCAGCGCCTCGGCGCAGCCCCAGGGCTCAGCCGACGTGTCGCCGGCCGCGCGCTTCCAGTGCGCGAGGACCTGCTCCTCGCTCAGCGCCTCGAGGTCCACGTCTGCACTCCTACCACGCCCAGGGCCCGCGCGCGCCGCGTCGCCGACGGCGGCCGAGTGGCGGACGCCTGTGAGCATGGCCGGCGGCGGGACGTAGGCCCGCGGTTCGTCGATGAGGGCGGTCGAGTGGCTCGACGCCCGTGATCATGGCCCGGCGCGGGACGTCGGCCCGCGGTTCGTCGACGAGGGCGGTCGAGTGGCTGACGCCCGAGAGCAAGGCCCGGCGCGGGACGTCGGCCCGGGGTTCGTCGACGAGGGCCGTCGGGTGGCTGGTGCCCGTGAGCATGGCCCGGCGCGCGGGTCGTCGACGAGGGCGGCCGTGTGGCTCGACGCCCGTGAGCATGGCCCGGCGCGGGACGTCGGCCCGGGGTCCGTCGACGAGGGCCGTCGGAAGGCTGGTGCCCGTGAGCATGGCCCGGCGCGGGACGTCGGCCCCGCGGTTCGTCGACGAGGGCCGTCGGGAAGCTGGTGCCCGTGAGCATGGCCCGGCGCGCGGGTCGTCGACGAGGGCGGCCGAGTGGCTGGCGTCCGTGAGCATGGCCCGCCCGGGCCTTCTCCCGGGGGCGTCGTCCCCGAAGCGCGCCTCGGTCCGTCTGGCCCCCCGTGAGCCTTCGCTACGCCGACCGGGTGCCCCTGTCGACCTGCTCGACGCCCCGCCCGATCAGGCCGTCGCCGACGACCCGCAGCGCCTCCGCCGTCAGCGCCTCGATCGAGCGGTCCTCGCCTCGCCCCGCGAGCCGCTCGCCGGCCCGGCGCACGAGCTCGCGGGCCTCGGTCTTCGTGCACTTCAGGCCCACGAGCGCCAGCACC
>JAHBXY010000009.1 GCA_019636275.1 Planctomycetota bacterium
GGCGCGGGCGCGTCCGGCGCGGGCCCGTCGCCGGGCGGCGCCTCGACCGGGGGCACAGGTGGGTCGGCGCGCGACGGGTCGTCCACGAGGAGGAGTATACCGGGAGAGACCGGGGCCGGCCTCACGCCCGACGAGCAACACGCGCTGGTCGTTGGCCGCAGAGGACACAAGCCTGGCCTGATGGCTCGAGACCGACCGGGCGAGAACAGGGAACGAAAACGGGAGACTGATCAGGGTTCCGCCGGTCGGCGCGAGCGATCAACTGAGGGGGAGGTCGTAGCTCCAGGCCATGTTGGTGGCCCCGCGCTCGGTGTCGAGCTCGACCTCCTCACGCAGCAGCTCGAGCACCCGCTCGGTGCACTGCTCCAGGAACTCCTCGCGCGAGAGCTCGGCGATGCTCCACGACTCCATGACGCGCTGGATCGGGTCGTTGGCGGTCCCCCCCGCCGCCTTCCGCAGGGCGCGGGTGGGCGCCGCCGGCCCGGCCTCCGGCGCGGGGAGCTCCTCCTGCGCGGGCGGCGCCTCGCGCATGACCAGCGGCGGCGGGGCCGGCCGCGCGGAGGCGACGCCCCCGCCACCGGCGCCGCCGCGGGCGCCGGCCACGAAGGCCCGCTCGCGCGCGTAGGCCTCGGTCTCGAGCTCGCGCGTGCGCATGGGGCTGGCCGGGCCGGCCAGCCGCCCCTGCTGCGCCTGCACCACGTGCGTGGCCTCGTGCACGAGCGTGCCCAGGCCCTCGACGGTGTCGGGGCTCCAGGCGCCCTCACCCATGAAGATCTTCGTGCCCAGCGTGAAGGCCTCGGCGCCGATCTCGCGCGCCAGGCGCTCCGCCGCGTCGCCCGTGTGGACGCGCACCGCGCCCAGGTCGGCCCCCAGCGCCGCCTCCAGGCGGTTGCGCACCGAGAGCTCGAGCGGCAGGCCGGGCTCGTCGAGGAGGTCCACGGCGCGCCCGAGCCGGCCGCCGCGGCGCAGCCGCTCGCCCGGCGAGTCGCCGAGGTACTGCTCGGCGGGCGAGCGCTCCTTCTTCAGCAGCTCGCCCATGCCGTAGTAGTCGAGCGTCGACTCGATGACCTCGCGGAACGGGACCTCGGTGTTGCCGACGATCAGGTTCGACCCCGCGCCGAGCATGCCCGCGCCGTCGAGGAGCGCGTGCAGCGTCTCGCGCCGGGCGAGGATCGCCTGCGCCACGACCTGCACCTGCTGCGGGCCGCTGGCGGCGTACTGCGGGAACACGCTCTTGGCCGCGCGCGCGACGGCGTTCTCGACCTCGGTGAAGAAGATGTGCCGGAACTGGCCGCCCTTGAAGCCCACGGCGTGCGTGAACGCGCCCTTGAGCCGCACCGACGGCAGGAGCTGCCCGGCCTTCTTCACGAAGTCGAGCCGACCGCCCAGGAACACGTTGCGGGCGAACATGCCCATGAGCGACCGCGAGCCGCCCAGCAGCGGGTCGAGCCCCGTGGCGAAGACCTCGGCCGCGCCCGTGCGACCCACCTGGCCCGTGCGGCCGATCGCCGCCGCGCCGGCCTCGTCGGTGTAGTACCAGAGCGTCCGGCCGCGCGGCAGCACGTTGCGCGCGGTGCGCACGGCGCCGAGGACCTCCTTCGGGCCGCCGATCACCTTCGGGCCGACGAGCGCGACCTCGATCTGCCCCACGAGCTCGCCCGTCATGCGGGCGAACTTCTCCGGGTCGCTCGAGGCGGCCTCGACGTACTCGCGCACCTTCTCCTTCAGGCCGGCCTTCGTCTCGTCGAAGTTCACGACGAGGCGGTACATGCCCTCGGCCGTCTCGATCGGGTGGACGACCATGTTCACGACGCCCTTGACGCCGTTGACCACGCCCGACCCGAGCCCCTCGACGTAGGCCCGCGCCAGCTCCGGCTGGTTGATCCCGCTGAACACGGCCGCCAGGCCCGCCTGCGCGTGGCCGAGCACGCCGCCGCGCTGGATGCCGGCGACGCCCACCTCGTCCCAGAACTGCCGGTTCTCGTCGAGGGTCTCGGACACCCAGGCGCGGAAGCGGTCCCAGCGGCTCTGGCGCGTGGCGACGACGCCCGTGCGCCGGGCGAGCCGCCCCGACGCGCGCAGGGCCACGTAGCCCGGCCGGCCCGCCGGGGCTGGCCCGCCCTGCATGGCCCGGAGGATCGCCCGCTCGTTGTCGAGCGCCTGCTGCTCGAAGGCATCGTGGCCGGCGACGGTGAGCCCCTTGCGCAGGATCCGGGGGACGGAGGTCGGGCGGAGGTCTCGCCGGTCCGCGCCGGTGTACTCGGCGGCCGCGCGGTAGCCGATCGAGAACTCGCGCACCTTGTTCCAGTTGTCGCGGGGACCCCAGCGGCTCACCGCGATCCTGAAGCCCTCGCGGGCCCGCTCGCGGTCGCCGTTCCAGACCCCGCCAGCGGCGATGCCCAGCCCGCCGAACGTGTACGCGATCGGGTTGCCGAGGATGTTGCCCGCGGACCCGACCTTGCCTGCCTCGCGGACGACCGCGGACTCCTGCAGGCCGACGTAGGCGCCCGCGAAGACGTAGTAGTCCTTCAGGTGCCCGCGCATGCCGTGGATGCTGCGGGCCCAGGGGCGGTGGTTCGGGTCGAAGAAGACCTCGGCGAGCGACCCCATGGCGAGGGTCGCGTTGCCGCGGTTGAACACGATCGCCTGGTGGATCAGGTCCTCGATCGTGGTCCGCTGCCCCCCCTCGATCCTGCGCCGGACCCACGCCTGGAGCTGCTGGGTGGCCATGGCGCCGCCGGGGAAGTCGCCGCGCGGCGGCGCCCGGTTGAACTGGGCGCCGCCCGTCCGGTCCATGAACTCCCACAGCTCCGCGGGCGTCCGGCGCTGCGGGTCGTCGAAGCTGACCTTCCCCCCCCACCGCCGGATCCCGCCGCGGAGGGCGGCATCGAACGCCTCGCCATCCGTGTTGACCTCGAGCGGGTCGGCGAACGCCAGCATGAGCGCGGCGCCGGCCGCCTTGGCGTTGCCCCGGAGCCCGCCCTGGGTCACCCCGCGCGTGCCGACGTCCTCCCAGTAGGCGCGCGCGGTCCCGTAGGTGCCCTTCGCCCGCACGTCCTTGGCCGAGATCGTCCTCGCTCCGCCGTGCTCCTGCGCGACGTGCGTGAGCTCGTGGCCGAGGAGCGCCATGCCCGCGGGCGAGTTGGGGTCCCAGCGGCCGGCGCCGAAGTAGATGTCGCGCCCGATCGCGAACGCCTGGGCGTGGATCGCGTCGGCCGCGCGCGCGGCGGCCTCGCCCGTGTGGATGCGGACGTCGCTGAAGTCCTGGCCGAAGAGCTGGCCGAACTGCTCGTTGAGGCGCGCCGGCATGGCCCCGCCGGGGCTGCGGCCGAGGAGCGCCGCGAACCCGCCGGGGGCCGCCCCGCCGTCGGCGCCCTTGCCGGCGACCGTCGTCATGCTCGGCCCGGCGCCCGGCGCCCCCGCGCCGGTGAGCGAGACCGTGAGCGCCTGGATGATCACCCGCCCGGGGGGCGCGGCCGTGGCCGTCGCCGCGCCGTCGCCGCCGCCGCCGCCGGCGCCGCCCCCGCCGACGACGGCGGCACGCGTCGCGGCGGCCGCCGACCTGCGGCGGGCGGGACAGCTCGAGGCCGCCTGCGCCGCCCTCGACGACGCGCTGCGCAGAGACCCGCTGCACCTCGGGGCGCTGCTCGCGCGCGGGCGATTGCGCCAGGAGCTCGGGGACCTGCCCGGGGCGCGCCGCGACCTCGACCACGCGGCCCTCCTCCACGCCTACGCGCCGGCGGCCTGGGCGCGGCGCGCGCTCGTGCGCCTCGAGCAGGGGGACGTCGCGGGCGGCTTCAACGACGCGGCCCAGGCCAGCCGGCTCGACAACCGGGTGGCGCTCGCCCGCCTGGCGCGCGGGGCGGCCTGGGTGGCGCGCGGCCTCGACGTCGCGGCGATCGCGGAGCTCGACGCCGCGCTCGGCTACGACGCGGGCGAGGCGCTGATCCTCGGCTACCGGGCGCTGGCCCGGCGCAAGCAGGGCGACGCGGCGCGCGAGCGCCTCGACCTGGAGCGGGCGCTCGAGCTCGACCCCCACCACCCGTGGCTCCTCGGCCAGCGGGGGATCACCGCGCTGAACGCGGGGCAGTTCGACGCGGCCGAGGCCGACTTCGCGCGCGCCGTCGCGCTCGCGCCGCGTTCGGGGATCGCGTGGGCGAACCTGGGCGGGGCGCGCCTGCGGTTGGGCCGGACGGCGGCGGCCCTGGAGGCGTTCGACCGCGGGCTCGAGGTCTCGGCGCCGACGGCGACGCTCAGCCACGGCCGCGGCGTGGCCCTGGCCGCGCTCGGGCGCCACATCGCGGCAGAGGCCGAGCTCACGCGGGCGCTCGCGTTCCTGCCGGGCGACCCGGTGGCGCTCGAGCTGCGCGCGGGGGCGCGGGCCGCCCTCGGCGACGTGGCGGGGGCCATCGACGATCTGGACCAGGCGCTGAAGCGCGTCCCCGACCACGCCGCCGGGCTCGAGCAGCGCGGGACGCTGCACCTCGTGCGCGGCGACCACGACCAGGCCCTGCGCGACCTCGACCGCGCGCTCGCGCTCGACGCGTCGAGCGCCACCGCCTACCTCGTCCGCGGCGCGGCCCGCGCGCGGGCGGGGCAGGCCGAGGCGGCGGTCGAGGACCTGGCGCGGTTCCTCGACCTGGCGCCCGACCACGAGCGCGCCGACGAGGCGCGGGAGCTCCTGCGCCAGCTCAGCGCATCGCGCGCGCGATGAACGGCAGCACCAGGAACACGACGTGGAGCAGGGTGACGATCCCGCCGAGGATGATCCCGATCCAGGCGTGGGCGGTCCCGCCGATGCGCGGGTCCTTGGCCACCTTGTTGCGGCCGATGATCCCCAGCGTGAAGCCGATCGGCCCCAGGAGCAGGCCCACGCAGGGGATGATCGAGAACAGCGCCGTGTAGTAGGCGATCAGCGCCGGCGGGTTCGACACCGGGATCAGCCCCCCGAGCGGCGGCGTCGGCGCCGGCGCGGCCTCCTCGCGGCCGTCGAGGAACGAGCCGCAGTGGCGGCACTTGATCGCCGCCGGCTGGATCTCCTCCGCGCAGAACGGGCACTTCGTGCTCATGGACCCTCCCCGGCGGGAGGGTAGCCGGGCCGGCCCGCCGGAGGCAAGGCGCCGCAAGGCGCCTGCGTCTCTACGGCCTCCAGAGCGCCTGGAACGCCGCGTCTCCGCGGAGGGGCGCCAGGTCGTCCTCGTCGCGCGCCTGCGCCAGGTGCCGGCGGAGCGCCTCGGCCGCGGCCTCGAGCGCCCGGCGCTCCTCCGGCGCGAGCTCCGCGCCCAGCTCCTCGCCCACGCTCTCGAGCAGTTCGCGGCGCAGGGCGACGTCGCGCGCCAGCCAACCCAGCGCCCGCTCGCGCGCCCCGGGCTGCGCGTCCGCGAGGCGCGCCGCGCAGCGGGCCCCGTCGAACAGCGCGCCCTCCTGCGGGTCGTCTGCCAGGGCCTCGTCGTCCAGCGCCCGGGTGAACGCGTCGAGCGCCCGGGCGAGGTCGCCCGTGTCGCGCGCCGCCCGCGCCAGCAGCAGCCACTCGCGCGCGTCGCGCGGGGCGCGACCGGCGAGGAGCGCCTCCTCGGCCGCGAGCCGGCCTGCTTCGGCGCGGAACGCGTCCAGGTGGCGCGCGAGCGGCGGGACCCGCGCCGCGAGCGCCTCGAGGTCGGCCACGGCCGCTCGCAGCGCCGCCGCGGCGGCCGCGACCCCGCCGCGCGCCCGTTCGGCGCGGCCCTGCTGGTAGAGCGCCTGGCACACGTTCCAGGCGTCGCGGGGGTCCGGCGCCTCGGCGGCCAGGAGCGCCCGGCCGGCGGTCACGGTCAGGGCGGCGCGCTCGGCGGCCAGGTCGGCCCTGCCCTGCGCCGTCGCCAGCCCGGTGAGCTGGAAGAGGGCGGCGAAGACGTTCTTCGGCGCGAAGCCGTCCCCCTCGGCGGCCAGCCCGGTGTAGATCGCGTGCGCCTCGGCGAGCAGCGCGTCGGCCCGCGCGAGGTCCCCCGCCCGCGTCGCCAGGTCGGCGAGGCGCAGGAGGCACTGCCCCGACCCGTGGCGCGCGTCCGCGTCGGCCGCCGAGGCGTCGAGCGCGCGCCGGTGCGCGGCGAGCGCCCGCGGGAGGAGGTCCGGCGCGCGCTCGGGCGCGGCCACGGCCTCCTCGTAGAGCAGGCGGCCGCGCAGGCGGTGCCCGTGCAGGTGGTCGGGCGCGGGCGCGCCGCTGGCCGCGACCGCCTCCCAGCGGTCGAGGGCCGCGTGGGCGCCGGCGACGTCCTGGCGCTGCGCCCGCACCAGCGCCAGGTTGCGCAGGGCCACCTCGAGGTCGGCGCGCCAGCCCGGGCCGTCGTCCGCCCCGGCCGCCGCCTCGAACAGGTCGACGGCCTCGACGAGCGCGCCCTCCGCGCGGGCGAGGTCGCCCGCGCCGCGCCGGGCGTCGGCGATGTGCAGCAACGTGGCCGCGACGTCGCGCGCCAGGGTGGCGTCCCCCGGGTCGCTCCGGTGGAGCGCGCGGAAGCCGGTCAGCGCCTCCTCGAAGCCGGACAGGGCGGCCGGCCCGTCGCCCAGCGCCTGCCGCGCCGTGGCCTGCTTGAGGGCGGCGACCGCCGCCTGACGCCCGAACGACGGGCGCTCCGGCGCATCCGCGTGGAGCGCCCGCGCGAGCCCCCGCGCCTCCTCGAAGCGCTCGGCCGCGGGGCCGGGCTCGCCGAGCGCCAGGTGCAGGTCGCCTCGGTCCTGCAGGGCCGTGACCAGCGCGAACCGCTGCCGGTCGTCCGCGCGCAGCCGCGCCGCCGCCTCGTCGAGCGCCGCCGCCGCGGCGTCGGCCCGCCCCGCGATGCGCGCCGCCCGCCCCTGGAGCGCCAGGGCCCGCCCCAGGGCGGCCTCTGCCTCGCCGTCTGCCGGCGTGGCCTCGACGAGGCGCCGGGCCTCGGTGACCGCGGCCTGGGCGGCGGCCTGGGCCGCCGCCGTGTCCTGGTCCTCGAGGCAGACGCGCGCCAGGTCGACGAGCGACGCGACGAGGAGCCCGCGCGCGCTCACCGGGTCGTGCGCGAGGGCGCGGCGCGCCGCGGCCGCGGCCCGCTGGTACGAGGCGCGGGCCGCGGCCCGGTCGCCCGTGGCTCGCTCCACCTCGCCGACGAAGCCCTCCGCGCGGGCCGTCTCCAGCTCGAGCGTCGACTCCTCGGCCCGCGCGGCGCGCAGGGCCTCCAGGCCGCGGAGCGCGTGCGCGAGGAGGTCCTGGCGCAGCGCCCGCGCGCGCGGGCCCGGGACCTCGCCCAGCCGCTCCTGCACGTCGCGCGTGAGCGCCTGCAGGGCCTCGTAGGCGATCCGCTCGCGCGCCGCGACCCGGTCGCGCTCGGCGCGCAGGCGCACGACGAAGGCGGCGCCCGAGGCCAGGAGGAGCGCCAGGCCCGCCGCCGCGGTGGTCACGACCGCGCGCGCGAGGGCGCGGTTGCGCCGGGCCCACGTCCCCAGCCGCCGCCCGAGCGTCGGGCGGCGCGCGGCGATCGGCAGGTCGGCCAGGAAGCGCCGCAGGTCCTCGGCCAGCGCGCCGGCCGAGTCGTACCGGCGGGCGGGGTCCTTCTCCAGGCAGGCGCCGCAGATCGTCTCGAGGTCCGCGGGCACCTCGGGGCGCAGGCGGCGCAGCGGCGTCGGGTCACGCTCGAGGACCTCCCGGAGCACCTTCGGCACCGACGCGCCGTGGAAGGGCGGCACGCCGGCGAGCAAGGCGTAGAGCGTCGCCCCGAGCGAGTACACGTCCGAGCGGCGGTCGATCCGGTCGGGGCGGCCGTCCGCCTGCTCCGGAGGCATGTACGAGGGGGTCCCCATGACCTGCCCGGTCACGGTCGGCCCCTCGGCGCGGGCGAGGTCCCGCGCCAGGCCGAAGTCGGTCAGGACCGGCTCGCCGTCGGGGGTGAGGAGCACGTTGGCCGGCTTCAGGTCGCGATGGAGCACCTGCCGCGAGTGGGCGTAGGCCAGCGCCTCGGCGAGGCGCTCGGCGAGGCGGGCGGCCTCGCGCGGCTCGAGCGGGCCGTCCCGCCGCAGGCGGTCGGCCAGCGAGCGGCCCTCGATCAGGTCCATGACCATGAACGGACGGCCCTCGTGGCTGCCGACCTCGTGGATCCCCACGACGTTCGGATGGCGCAGGCGCGCCGCCGCCCGCGCCTCGATCTCGAAGCGCTCGAGCTCGTGCGCGGACGCGTCCTCGGCCAGGAGGAGCTTGATCGCCACCAGGCGCTCCAGGCGCTCGTGGCGTCCGACGTAGACCACCCCCATGCCGCCCCGGGCGAGCTCGCCCAGGATGCGATAGCTGCCGACGCGCTCGGGGCGCCGCGGCGGCGCCGCGTCGGCCGGTGGCGGAGGAGGGTGAGGACGGGTCTCGTCGTCGGGACCCGGCGCGCCGGGCGGGGGCTCCTGGATCGTCGTGTCCAACGCCAGGTCCAGAGGGGCTTTCATCATGAGGCCCCACGGCGTCGCACGCGGAGCACCAGCCTCCGGGTTCCGCCTGGGCGGGAGTTGAGACGACGCGGCGGAATTCCGCCATCGGGAGTCGGGAAGCTCGCAGGCCGCCGCGCGCCGCCACCAGAGGGGTGCGCCGACGGTCGCGCTCGCGCGCAGGTGACGCAGCCGAGGCTGCGCCCGCTGCGTCCCTCCGGAACGCCCGGAACCCGGCCTGCGGGGCCGGGTTCCTCGTTAGGCGGCACCCGGATTTGAACCGGGGGATGACGGATTTGCAATCCGTTGCCTTACCACTTGGCTATGCCGCCGAGACGGCGCGATCGTAACAGAGGGCCAGGCGGACGCAACGGCGCGGCCGCCGGCGGTAGGATCGCCGGCCGCCAGGAGGCGCGCCCCGTGTCGAGCTGCATCTTCTGCAAGATCGTCGCCGGCCAGATCCCGGCGGCCGTCGTCCTCGAGACGTCGGACGCGGTCGCGTTCCGCGACATCAACGCCCAGGCGCCGCACCACTACCTGGTGATCCCGCGCAAGCACGTCGAGGCGATCAAGGACCTCGAGGACGCCGACCAGGCCCTGGCCGGCGCCCTGCTCCTGGCGGCGCGCGACGTGGCCCGCCAGCAGGGCCTCGACAGCTACCGCCTGGTCGTGAACACGGGGCCGGACGCGGGTCAGACCGTGTTCCACATCCACGTGCACGTGCTGGGCGGCCGCGGCTTCGCCTGGCCTCCGGGCTGACGGCCCGTTCAAGCCCGCCCCGCCTCCCCGCCGAAGAGTCTCCGGGAGGCTCCCGATGGAGGCGATCGGACTCGCACGCCTTGCGCGCTGGATCGGCGCCGACGTCCCGGCCGGCGCCGGCGACGTGCTCCTCACCTCGGTCTCGACCGACACGCGCGCGCTCCGGCCGGGCGCCGTGTTCTTCGCCCTCGGCGGCGCGCGCCACGACGGCGCGGCCTTCGCGCGCCAGGCCTTCGCCCGCGGGGCCCGCGCCCTCGTCGTCGCCGGCGAGGTCGACGCGGGGCCGGGGCGGCCCGTGCTGCGCGTCGCGTGCGCGCGGACGGCCCTGGCGGCGTTCGCCGCCGGCTACCGCGCGGCGCTGGGCTTCCGGGTCGTGGCGATCACGGGCTCGGCCGGCAAGACGACGACCAAGGACCTGCTGCACCACCTGCTCCGCGGGCACCTGGGCGCGGTCAAGGCGCCGGCGAGCTTCAACAACGACGTCGGCGTGCCGCTGACCCTGCTCTCGGCCGACCGCGCCACCGACGTGGCCGTGGTCGAGGTCGGCACGAGCGGGCCGGGCGAGATCGGGCGCCTGGGCGCGATCGCCCGGCCCGACGTGGCCGTGATCACGTGCATCGCCCCGGCCCACCTCGCCGGCCTGGGGAGCATCGAGGGCGTCGCGACCGAGAAGCGCTCGCTCCTGCAGCACCTGCGGCCGGGCGGCGTGGCCGTGCTCAACGCCGACGACCACCGCCTGCGCCCGGCCCTGCGCCCCGGCGACCACGCCTGCGGCCTGGGTCAGGGCGCCGCCTGGCGGGCCATGGCGCTCGGCCCCCTGCGCGCGCGCCTCACGTCGCCCGCGGGCGACGTGACCTTCGACCTGCCGGTCCCGGGCGAGCCGTTCCTGAGGAGCGCCCTGCTCGCGCTGGCCGCCGCCGACGTGCTGGGGGTGCCGCCCGCCCGGGCGGCCGAGGCGCTCTCGACCTTCCAGGCGCCCGTGGGCCGCATGCAGGTCACGCGCGCCGGCGGCGTGACGCTCGTCGACGACACCTACAACGCCAACCCGGCCAGCGTGAAGGCGTCGCTGGAGACGTTCGCCGGCCTGGCGACCGACCGGCTCGTCGTCCTGGGCGGCATGAACGAGCTCGGCGCCGACGCGGCCGAGCACCACCGCGCGGTCGGCCGTCAGGCGGCCGGCCTGGCGCCGCGCCTCCTCGTGACCGTTGGCGACGACGCGCGCGAGGTCGCCGCCGGCGCGCGCGCGGCGGGCCTCTCGGCCGTGGTCGAGGTGGCGACCGCCGACGACGTCCTCGCGGCGCTCCGCCCGCACCTCGCGCCCGGGCGCGCCGTCCTGTTCAAGGCCTCGCGCGGCTACCGCCTGGAGCGGGCGGTCGCCGCGGCGCGGGCCGCCCTCACCGCCGCGCCGCCCCGCGCCCGCGCGGCCTGACCCCACCGGAGCCAAGGCCATGATCCTCGACGCCCTCCTCGAAGGCACCTCGCCCGGCCTGCGCGCCGGGGCCGCCGCCGCCGTGTCGCTCGCCGTGGCGCTCGGCGCCACGCCGCTCCTGGCGCGCGCCGCGCGCCGCCGGCGCTTCGCCGACCGCGAGGGCAAGTCGGAGTCGGAGCTGCTCAACCAGCTCCACCAGCAGAAGCGCAGCACGCCGATCGTCGGCGGGCTGGCCATGCTCGCCGGCACCTGCGCCGGGACGCTCCTCTTCGGCGCGCCGACGGCGCCCGTGGCGCTGTTCCTGGGCGTCCTCCTGGCGCTCGGGGCGCTGGGCCTCGTCGACGACTGGACGAAGACCTTCGGCGCCGCGCGCACGCGCGGCCTCACGGCGCGCCAGAAGCTCGCCGGGCAGGTGGGCGTGGGCCTCGTCGCCGGCGGCCTGGCCCTGGCCCAGGGCTGGGCCGACCCGGCGGCGCTCGAGCGGCTGACGACGCTCCAGGTGCCGTTCGCCGGGTGGGCCCTGCCGATCGGCGCGCTGGGCTTCCTGGCGCTCATGGTCCTCGTGACGACGGGCTCGTCGAACGCGGTCAACCTGACCGACGGCCTCGACGGCCTCGCCGGCGGCTGCGCGCTTGCGGCCACGGCCGCCTACACGGGCGTGGCCCTGGTCACGGGCGACCCGGCGCTGGCCGCCCGGGCCGGCGTCGTCCACGTCCCCGGCGCCGAGGCGCTGGTCGTGCCGCTGGCCGCGCTCGCCGGCGGGCTCACGGGCTTCCTCGTCTACAACCGCCACCCGGCGCGCGTGTTCATGGGCGACGCGGGCTCCTTGCCGCTGGGCGGCGTCCTGGGCCTCGTGGCCGTCCTGACGCGGCAGGAGCTGCTGCTCGTGATCGTCGGCGGCGTGTTCGTCGCCGAGGCGCTGTCGGTCATGGCGCAGGTGGCCTCGTTCAAGCTCACCGGCAAGCGCGTGCTCCGCTGCGCGCCGCTGCACCACCACTACGAGTTCCAGGGCTGGAAGGAGACCAAGATCGTCGGCCGCTTCCACGCGGCCGCGCTGGCGCTCGCCGCGCTGGGCCTCGTCGGCGTCGGCCTGGGGGCCTGGTGAGCGCGCACGCCGTCGCCGCCTCGGACCCGGACCACGGGCAGCGGGCCGCCGCCGCGCTCACGGTGCTCGTGGCCGCGCTGGCGGTCCTCGGCGTCGTGCTCGTCTACTCGTCGACCTCGGTCGGGATCGCCATGAAGGCGCAGGACGCGACGCTGTTCCTGCGCCGGCAGCTCCTGTGGGTGGCCCTGGGCGCCGGCGTGTTCACGCTCGCCCGCACGACCGACCTCGCGACGCTCCGCCGCTGGTCCTGGCCGCTCCTGGGCCTCACGGTGCTGGCGCTCGTGCTGGTCCTCGTGCCGGGGGTCGGCGCCAAGGTCAACGGCGCGCGCCGCTGGATCCGCGTGGCCGGCCTCAACGGGCAGCCGTCCGAGCTGGCGAAGATCGCCCTCGTCGTCTTCTGCGCCGCGTGGGCCGCCGGGCGGCGAGAGGAGCTGCAGACGCTCCGCGGCGCCTTGCCGGCGCTCGGGATCGTGGGCCTCGTCGCCGGGCTGGTGGCCGTCGAGCCGGACATGGGCACGGCGCTCCTGCTCTCGACGGTGGCCACGACGGTGCTCCTGGCCGGCGGCGTCCGGCTGCGGCACCTGCTGCTGATCGGCACGCCCGGGGCGGCGCTCCTGTTCCTGTTCGCGGCGCGCAAGCTGACCTACATCACGCACCGGATCAACGCCTTCCTCGACCCGACCTCGGACCCGGGCGGCGTCGGCTACCAGACGCGCCAGGCGGTGATCGCGATCGGCTCGGGCGGGCCGTTCGGCGTGGGCCTCGGCGCCAGCCAGCAGAAGCTGCTGTTCCTGCCCGACGTGCACACCGACTTCATCTTCGCCCTCGTCGGCGAGGAGCTGGGCCTCCTCGGCGCCCTGGCCGTGATCGGCGTCTTCGCCGGCGTGGTCGTCGTCGGCATGAAGGCCGTCGACCGCGCCCGGGACGAGTTCGCCTTCCTCCTCGGCCTGGGGCTCCTGCTCACGCTCGGCCTGCAGTCGATCCTCAACATGGCCGTGGCCACCGCGTCGGTGCCGCCCAAGGGGATCGCCCTGCCCTTCCTCTCCTTCGGCGGGTCGTCGCTGCTCTTCGCCGCGGCCGCCGCCGGCCTCCTCGCCCGCGTCGCCGCCGAGGGCCGCCCGCCCGAGCGGGCGCCGGTCGAGATGCCCGAGACGTGGTCCGAGTGACGCTCGCCCCAACCACCCGCCGGAGCCGATAGGTCCAGCATGAGCACCCGCGCACCTCGCGTCTTGTTCGCCGGCGGCGGCACGGGCGGCCACGTCTGCCCTGCCGTGGCCGTCGCGCGCGCGCTGGCCCGCGAGGCGCCGGGCGCCGAGGTGCTGTTCCTGGGCAGCGGGCGGCCGGTCGAGCGCCGGATCCTCGAGCCGACCGGCCTGCCCTACGCCGTGGTGCCGTCGGCGCCCGGCCGCTCGCCCCGGGCGCTCCTCGCGCAGGCGCGCGCGCTCGTGGGCGCCTACGGGCGCGTGCGCGCCTTCCGGCCCGACGTCGTCCTGGGCCTCGGCGGCTTCGCCTCGGTGCCCGGGGCGCTCGCCGGCCGCCTCGTCGGCGCGCGGCTGTGCCTGTTCGAGCCCAACGCCGCCGCCGGCCGCGCCAACCGCTGGCTCTCGCCGCTGGCCGTCGAGGCCTACGCGCAGTGGGAGGCGACGCGCCTCGGCTGCGAGGTGCGGCGCCTCGGCACGCCGCTCAACGAGGCGGCCGCGTGCGACCTCACGCGCGAGGAGGCGCGCGCGCGCCTGGGCCTGCCGGCGAGCGGGCGCGCGCTCCTCGTCATGGGCGGCAGCCAGGGCGCGCGGGCGCTCAACCGCTGGGTCGAGGCCGCGCTGCCGGCGGTGGGCGAGCGGGCGCGCGCCGTGAGCGTCGTGCACCTCGCCGGCGGCGACGACGAGGCGGCGCGCCTGCGGGCGGCCTACGCGGCCGCCGGCGTCGTCCACGCGGTGCTGCCGTTCCTGGCCGACGTGGGCCTCGCCTACCGCGCCGCCGACCTGGCGATCGTGCGCGGCGGCGGGGCCACGCTGGCCGAGCTGCTCGCCGTCGGGCTGCCCGCGCGCGTCGTCCCGCTGCGCGGCGTGGCCGACGACCACCAGCTCCACAACGCGTGGGCGTTCGCCCGCGCGGGCGCCGGCGTCGTGCTGGCCGAGGCGGACCTCGGCCCGGCCGCGCTGGCGGAGGCGATCTGTGCGCTCGACGACCAGGTCGGGCTGGCCCGGGCGCGCCAGGCGGCGCTGCTCGCGGCCCGGCCCGATGCCGCGACCGCGGTGGCGCGGCGGCTCGTCGAGGTCGCGGGGTTCAGGAGTGCGGCGGGCGCCGAGGCGCCCGCCCGGGTCGCGGCGTAGTCGCGGAGGAGTGTGCGCGTGGACATGGGGAAGTACGTGGCCGTCGGGGTCCTGGCCGTCATCGTGCTCGCGGCGGTGACCTACGAGGCGCCGAAGGACGGGGCGACGTCGTCGTCGACCTCGGGTGAAGGGGTGCGGGTCGAGGGCACGTTCGGGCCGTCGTCACCGCAGGTGGCGAGCGCGCCGGTGAGCGAGCCGGCGCCGATCGTCACCAGCACGGCCGTCGCGGCCGAGCCGACGCCGGCGCCGTCGACGACGGCGACGACGCAGGTGGCCAGCCTCGCGAAGGAGGAGCTGCGCTACACGGTGAAGTCGGGCCAGACGCTCAGCGACGTGGCGCAGGAGCTGCTCGGCGACCGGGGCCGCTGGAAGGAGCTCTACGAGGCCAACAAGGACAAGCTGCCCAGCCCCGACCACGTCCGGGCGGGCCTGACGCTGATCTTCCCCACGGCCGACGTCAACCGCTCGCGGCCGGCGTCCGCGCCGCGGCAGGCCGCCCCGACGACGGCGACCGCCCCGGCGGGCGGCAAGACCTACACGGTGGCCAAGGGCGACACGCTCTACTCGATCGCGCGCCGCGAGCTCGGCAACGGCAACCGCTGGCGCGAGATCAAGACGCTCAACCAGCTCCCGTCGGACAACGTCGTCGTCGGCGCCACGCTGGCGCTCCCGGCGAAGTAGCCGCCCCTGCGCCTCACGCGACCCGCGCGCCCCGGCCTGCCAGGCCGGGGCGCGCGCGTTCCGGACGTGGACGGCCCCGCGCGACGGGGCTACGGTGGGACCATGCAGGTCGACTCGCTGAGCCAGCGCTGGCGTCTGGTCTACACGCGGCTGAACGAGGTCCACGCCCCCGCCGAGGCGTCCGGCGTCTGGCGCCAGCGGCTCGCCTGGCAGTGGCTCGCCGACCTCCTGCACGCGCCCGTGCCGCGGCGGCTCGTCCTGCGCGCCTGCGCCGACGACCGCGAGACCGGCCCGCCCTGCCCGGTGTGCGCGGTCGTGGTCGCGCGCCGCGAGGACCTCGTGGCCTGCACCGCCTGCCTGCGCGTGTCGCACGAGGCCTGCCTCCCTGGTCGGCGGGCCTGCCCCTGCGGGGAGCCGGGCTGATCCAGCGACGCCGGGGGCCGCCGGCGTGGTCGGGTATCGTTCGGGTCCGTGCGCGATCCGTTCGAGCCGGTGCTGAGGTGGAGGAGATGGAGAGACCGCAGGTCCGGTTCACCTACGAGGACTACCGGCAGCTCCCCGACGACGGCCAGCGCCATGAGGTGCTCGACGGAGAGCACGTCGTGAGCCCCGCGCCGAGCCGCCGGCATCAGCAGGTCCTCAAGCGGCTGGCGGTGAGTCTGGTGCTGCACGTCGAGGGCGAGCGGCGGCGCGGGGAGGTCTACTTCGCGCCCTTCGACGTGCTGCTGGCCGACGACAACGTCGTGCAGTCCGACCTGATCTTCGTGACCGAGGCGCGCCAGGCGCTCTTCAGCGCGCGCGGGCTGGAGGGGGCCCCGGACCTGGTCGTCGAGGTGCTCTCCCCGAGCACCCGCGCGCGGGACCGGGGGAAGAAGCGCGAGGTCTATGCGCGCTTCGGCGTGCGCGAGCTGTGGCTCGTCGACCCCGACGCCGGCACGGTCGACCTCTTCACGCTCGCCGCCGGTCAGCTCGCCCACGCGGGCACCTTCGGGCCCGGCGACGTCCTGGTCACCCCCCTCCTCGCCGACCTGCGCCTGGACCTGGCCGCCGTCTTCGCCTGACCGGCGGCTCGTCACCTGGCCTGAGCGAGGTCACGATCCCGTCAGGGCGGTGTAGGGCAGGACGACGACGTCCAGGGCGAGGCTCAGCGGCAGGTCGATCAGCGCCGGCAGGAACAGGAGCAGCGCGAGCCCCCGCATCTGACCGCCCCTGAAGCCCTGTCCGGCGCCGGCCACGGCGACGCCGACGATCACGCCGTCCGTGGTCACGCCGGCGAAGGGGCCGTCGAAGGGCGGCGACGACGCGGTCAGGGAGTAGACCGTCGCGCAGCCAGGCCCGAGCGCCAGGAGCGCCGTGGCGAGCACCACACAGGCGCGCGCCGACCGGGATCGCGGGAGCAGGGTGTCGGGCACGAGGCCTCCTCGTCGTCCTGTCGAGCCTCACGACGCGCGGAGCGGATGGCGCCGCGGCGTCGACCCGAAGACCGTCCGCCAGCGGAGGCTCGCGCCCGTGGAGACGACCTGCACGGCCCCGTGCCGGTAGGTGGTGAGGATCGGCACGCCCAGCTCCCCGAGCCCGCGCCGCACGGAGTGGCAGGGGCGGGGGAAGAACAGCGGGACGTCGAGGAACTCGGTCCCCTGCGCGATCGCCACGCGCGGGTGCACGGCGCGCAGGAACGCCGGGGTCCCCGAGCCGAACGAGGCGTGATGACCCAGCTTGAGGACGTCGGCCTTCAGGCCCGCCGCGCCGTCGAGCGCGAGCAGGCGCTCCTCCTCCTCGGCCTCCGCGTCGCCCATGAGCAGGAGGCGCTGACGGCCGTGCGTCACGCGCAGGACGACGCTCCCGCAGTTGAGGTCGTCGCGCAGGGAGAGCGCGGGCTCGTCGGGGTAGAGCACCTCGATCGTCGCGCCGGGGCCCGTCAGGTCGTCGAGCCGGTCCCCGCGGCGCAGGGCCCGCGTCGGCACCCCGCGCCCGGCGAGGGCGGCCTCGAGCGCCGCGTAGGCCGACGTCCCGGCGGAGACCCCGTTGCAATAGAAGGCGCCGACGGGGACCGCCTCGACGAGCGCGCGCATGCCGCCGTAGTGGTCCATGTGCGGGTGCGTGAGGAGGAGCCCGTCGAGCCGGCCGATCCCGCGCGCCTCGAGGTAGCGCAGGATCGAGCCCACCTGCCAGCCGACGCCGGCGTCGACGAGCAGCGTCGCGCCCGACGGGAGCTCGAGCAGGATCGCGTCGCCCAGCGTGGTGGCGAAGAAGGTCGCGACGAGGTCGCCCGGCCCGGGCGACCCGCCGTCGTGGAGCAAGGCGTGGAACTCGCGCGCGCCGAGCCGCTGCACGCCGGTGCAGCCGACGCTCGGCGCGAGGAGGAGCAGGCACGCCCACGTCACCATCCGTGCTCGGCGTTCGTGCATCGCGCGCTCCGTCTGCAACCCGTGTGCCCCACCAATCGGCTCCATCTCGGGGGCCCGGGCGCTGAACCTGTCGAGATGCTGACGCTGGGCTGAACGGCCGGAGAGCCGGCCGTCAGCGATCAGTCTCGCGCGAGCCAGCGCTCCGCGGCGACCCGCGACGATCGGAACGCCGCCCGGTCATCCGGCTCCACGCATGGCCGGCGCTCCGCGAGCGGCGCCGGCGCAGGCGGCAACGTCACCCCGACCCGGCGCGCGAGGTCGTGCAGGGCGCCGAGCACGACGTCCGCCAGGAGGACCGGGTGCGAGCCCGGGTGGAGAACGGGGAAGGCGGTGCGCTCGTCGTCAGCGGTGGCCGTCGCGACCACCTCGGCCAACCGCTCGAGCATGGAGGCGCACCACGCGTCGAGCGCGGGTCCGGCGCCCCGGGCGCGCTGCTCGATCTCGCCGAGGGTGGCCTCGAGCGCGTCGTAGAGCGGCCGCCGCCGCGCGCGAGCCTGGGCCCGCTCGCGGTCGGCGTCGAGGGCCGTGCCGATCCGCAGGCGCGCAGCGCGTTCGATGCGGTCGAACGCGCTCGCCTCCTCGGGCGGGAGCTGTTGCCGGAAGGCACGAGCGAGGCGCCGGGGCTGCCTGCCGAGCTCGAAGAGGACGTGAGCGACGTACTCGCCCGCCGGAAAGGGCCGCTCGAAGGGGCCGAACACCGCGCGGGCGACGCTCCCGCCCGCCCCGGTCGTGACCTGGACCGAGCGCCGCTCGAGCTCGCGACCTCTGAGGTCGAGCGAGATCGTGACGGTCATGCCGTCGGGCACGCGGTCCATGGCGCAGGCGACCTCGACGCGTGTCCCACGCTCGTCGGTCAGGGCCTCGAAGGCGGTGATCCGGACGTCCTCGACGTCGCGCGCGTCGCTGTCCACGGGGGCGGGGCAACCCGTCGACTCCCGCGCGTAAACGCTCACCTCCAGCCCGGCCGTACCGCGCCCCTGGACGGTCACTCGCACCTGCAAGGGCCCGAGGGGGAGGTCGTGTGGAACGATGACGACGACGCGCTCGGGGCTCGACGCGAGGACCATCGCAAGCGCCGGACCGAAGTGGACCGACAGGTCGTCGTGCCGACACGCCGGGCCTTCGCACGCGTGCATGTCTCGCCCGATCAGCTCCACGACGTCGCCCCAGGACACCGCGGCGAGCGTCGGCCCGCCGACGGCGCGCACCTCCTCGAGCACCGGCGGCGGCTCGCCCGCGCGCGCGCCGAGCGCCCCGAGGAGGACGGCCAGGCAGGTGGCGACCCGCGCGCTCACGCGAAGACGGCCGCCAGGTCGACGCGGAGGCCCGGGACGACGCGGCTCGCGAGCGTCTCGCCGCGGCCGAAGGTGCCGGCGGGCGCGAGATCGTCGCCCGCGCGCTCGAATACGTCGACCGCGTCGCGGTCGGGGTCGACCAGCCACAGCTCGCGCACGCCGAACCGCGCGTAGACCTCGCGCTTCTTGCCCCGGTCGCGCGTGCGGGTGCTCGGCGAGAGGATCTCGACCACGAGGTCGGGCGCGCCCTCGAGCCCGCGGTCGCTGAAGGCGTCGAGCCGCTCCGTTGCGACGAACAGCAGGTCGGGCTGGACGATCGTGTCCTCGGCCAGGATCACGTCGGACGGCGCGTGATAGACCTCGCCCAGGCGGTGCTCGACCTGCACGTGCCGGTAGAGCTCGTAGAAGAGCCGCCCGGAGAGCTGCTGGTGCCGGCGGCTCGGCGAGGGGCTCACGACGAGCTCCCCGTCGAGCACCTCGTAGCGCTGGCCGTCGTCGGGGAGCTGCCGGTAGTCCTCGTAGGTGTAGCGGACCTGCGGGCTCGCCATGACCTCCACCTTGTCACCGGGTCGAACGGGTCGCTCACGGACCCGAGCCTTACCCGATCGCGCCGACACCTACGCGAAGAGGGCCGCCAGGTCGATCCGGAGGCCCGGGACGACGCGGCTCGCGAGCGTGTCGCCGCGGCCGAAGATGCCGGCGGGCGCGAGGTCGCCACCCGCGCGCTCGAACACGTCGACCGCGTCGCGGTCGGGGTCGACCAGCCACAGCTCACGCACGCCGAACCGGGCGTAGACCTCGCGCTTCTTGCCCCGGTCGCGCGCCCGCGTGCTCGGCGAGAGGATCTCGACCACGAGGTCGGGCGCGCCCTCGAGCCCGCGGTCGCTGAAGGCGTCGAGACGCTCCGTCGCGACGAACAGCAGGTCGGGCTGGACGATCGTGTCCTCGGCCAGGATCACGTCGGACGGCGCGTGATAGACCTCGCCGAGCCGGTGCTCGGCCTCGACGTGTCGGTAGAGCTCGTAGACCAGCCGCGCGGAGAGCTGCTGGTGCCGGCGGCTCGGCGAGGGGCTCACGACGAGCTCCCCGTCGAGCACCTCGTAGCGCCGGCCGTCGTCGGGGAGCTGCCGGTAGTCCTCGTAGGTGTAGCGGACCTGCGGGCGGGCCATGACCTCCACCTTATCACCGGGTCGAACGGGTCGCTCACGGACCCGAACCTTGCCCGATCGCCCCGACACTACCGGCTCGCCGCCTGGAGCAGCTCGCGGGCGGCCCGGTGCACGTCGCCGAAGCGGTCGTCCCAGGGCTGCCCGAGGACGCGCCTGGCGACCTCGGCCGCCTCGGGCTTCTCGCCGGCGCGCAGGAGCGCGCGGCCCAGGCCGAGCCAGCCCTCGGGCTCGTCGGTGCGCACGCGCACGACCTGCCGCCAGCGCTCGGCGGCCTCGGCGAAGCGGCCCTGGCGCTCACGGACCTGCGCCAGCGCGCGGTGGCCCTCGGCCTCCTCCGGCACGAGCTCGACCGGCGTCGTCCAGGCGCGCTCGGCCTCATCGGGCTGGCCGAGCTTCGCGCGGCGGTCGCCCAGCTCCACGTAGAGCGTCACGTCGCGGCCGGCGGCGCGGGCGAAGAGCTCGAGCTGGTCGGCCGCGTCGGCGGGGCGGCGGAGCCCGTCGAGCACCTCGACGAGGGCGCGGTGGACCTCGACGTCGTTCGGCTGCGCCTCGAGCGCCAGGCGGAGCTGGTGCTCGGCCTCCTTCAGGCGCTTCGTCCGCCGGTAGACCAGGCCGAGCGAGCGGCGCAGCGTCGGGTTGACCAGGCGCGTGCGCGCCTCCTCGCGGTCGAGGGCGGCCGCGTAGGCGTCGAGGTCGGGCGCGTCGGCGAGCACCTGCGCGAGGTGCTCGAGCGCCTGCGCGCGGAGGTCCTGGTGGCGCGCCCACACGACGACCGCGCCGCAGGCGGCGTCGACGGCGCCGGCCGTGTCGCCGAGCGCCAGGCGCGCCCGCGCGAGCTGCTGGTAGTAGTGGGCGAGCGTGTGGCTGCCGACGCCGCGGTCGGCGCGCCCGCGCGTGTGGAAGGTGATCGCCTCGTCGAGGAGGCGCGCCGCCTCGACCGGGAGGTCCACCTCGACGCACAGCCCGCCGAGGAAGGCCGCGGCGGCCTCGCCCCAGGCCTTCTGCTCGCGCGCGTGCGCCTCGGCGTCGGCCACGGCGCGCGCGGCGCGCTCGGCCTGCCCGGCGCGGAAGAGGGCCGTGGCCTGGAGCCCGCGCGCGTCGAGGCGCTCGGGGCGCGCCGCGACGAGCCGCTCGGCCAGGGGCAGCACCTCGGCGAGGCGCCGCGCCTCGAGGAGCCACTGCCCGAGCTGCAGGCGGCTGTCCCAGCCGAGCGCCTCGCGGCGGTCCGCGTCGAGCAGGGCGGCGATCGCCTCGTCGGGGCGGCCCAGCCCGCCGTAGAGGTACTGCGCGACGTGGCGGACCGTCGCCTCGTCGCCCTGGCGCTCGCGCAGGACCTCGTGTGCGACCTTCGCGAAGGCGTCGGCCTGCTCCTCCCAGAAGGCGTCGTTCCCGCGCGACCAGCAGATCGGCGGCCCGCCCTGCCCGAGGCGCAGGTCCTGGCGCAGCTCGCGCCGGACGAGCTCGAGCAGGCGCGCGGCCAGCGGGGCGGGCAGGGCCCGGGCCTGGGCGCGCAGGTTGCCGAGCCGCCAGCCGTGCTGCGCCCAGCCGTGGGAGTGCTGCAGGCGCAGCCAGGCCGGCTCGGCCTCCATGCGGGTCACGAGCACCTCGAGCGCCTGCGCGGGCCCCCGGTGGCGGGCGAGCGCGTCGACGACCTGCCCGACGAGGTGCGCCGCCTGGCGGTGCTGGTAGGTCGACAGCACGCGCGGGAGGTCGGCGAAGGCGAAGCGCGCCGCGTCGTCGCCCACGCCCGGGACGCGGGCGCGCGCGCCGGCGTCCCACAGGGCGACGAGCGCCTGCACGAGCTCGCCCGCGTGCCGCTCGGTCGCGCGCTCGGCGAGGTCGCCCAGGAGCGCGTCGTGCGCGGCGCGGTAGAGCGCCGGGCCCTGGCCGAGGCGCGTCTCGGCCTTCCGCTCGAGCGCCTGGCGCCACAGCCCGTGCAGGCGCAGGCGCAGCCAGCGCCTGGCCGGCGGCGGGGCGCCCTCGAGCTCGCGCCCGTAGAGGGCCTCGGCGTCGAGGAAGCGGCCGCGCTGGGCGAGGAGGCCGGCGAGCTTCTCGAGCGCCGGATGGTGCCGCGGCGCGAGGCGGCCGTCGGCGGCGCGCACGGCGTCGAGCGCCGGGGCGAGCGCGCGCAGGGCGTCGTCGTGGCGCCCATGCGCCCAGAGCGCGTCGGCGAGGGGGAGCGTCAGCGCGAGGCGCTCCGCGGCGTCGGCGCCCTGGCGCACGAGCGCCTGGAGCTGGCGCACCTGCTCCTGCCCGAGCGCGCCCGGAAGGGCGCCGAGGTGCGCCACGAGCCCGGCGTAGAGCGCGCGCTCGCCCGGCGCCCAGGCGCCCTCGCGGGCCTCGGCGAGGGTCCAGGCCTCGCGCAGGGCCGTCGTGGCCGCCTCCACGTGCGGCGCCGCGCCCTGGCGCTGGCCGGCCGCCTGGAACGTGGCCAGGAGCTCGAGGAGGCGCAGGGCGCGGCGGTCGACCGGCGTGAGCTCGGCGCGCGCGGCGTGGGCGTCGACCGCGGCCTTCAGCCGGTCGAGCGTGGCCTCCTCCTGCAGGAGGTCGGTGAGCGGGCGCAGGTTCTGGAGGAGCGGGTAGACGCGCTGGGCGCTGTGGCCGAGGACGCCCTCGGCGAGCGCCTCGAGCAGGCGGAAGTCGCGCGTCGTCTCGTAGAGGTTGCGCACGACCCACACGTGGCTGCCCGGATGCTGCGCCTTCTTCAGGAGCACGACCAGCTTGAGCGGCGCCTCCGCGTCGAGCGGCTCGGGGACGTGCTCGCCCTGGCGCGAGACGCGCCGGGCGTCCACCTGCAGCGAGCCGGCGACCTGCCACTCGTCGACGAGCGCCCAGGCGCGCAGCTTCGCCGCGCGCGCGTCGGCCGGCCGGTCGAGCGCGGTGAGCCACAGCGCCAGCTTCTGGAGGTCGTCGTGCGTGGCCTCGTCGTCGCGCTCGACGCGCGCGAGGACCTCGACCGCCTCGGGCAGGCGGTCGAGCTCGGCCAGGACGTGCGCCAGCGGCCGGCCCCAGCGGGCGGCCTCTGCGTCGTCCTCGGCGAGCCAGGCGCGCAGGCCGGCCTCGAGGCCGGCGAGGTCGTCGGTGAGGAGGAGGAGCGTGAGGCGCGCCTCGCGCGCGTCGATTCCGGCCTCGGCCGGCAGGCGCGCCAGGCGCTCGGCCAGGGCGGCGGCGGGTGCGGCGGGCGCGGGGTCGGTGCCGACGAGGTGCAGGAGCGCGACGAGGGCGCGCGCCGCGAGCAGGCGCCGCTCGGCGGTCCACTCGCCCGCGGCCAGGCGCGCGTCGAGGACGGCCAGGCAGGCGGCGCGCGGCCTTTCGGTCGCGGCCGAGCTTCACGAGCAGGTGGGCCCGCTCGAGCGCCAGCCACTCGCGCGCCGCCGGCAGCGCGTCGCCGAGCGACGCGAGGATCGAGCGCCGCCGCGGCCAGGCGGCGCCGGTCGAGGTGGCCGTGGTCGGGGCGCGCGGCGACGTCGGCCTGGGCGCGCGCGTCGGTCGACCAGTCGACGAGGCGGTGCAGGAGCAGCACCTGCTCGGCGGCGCGGGCGCGGGCGACGTCGGGGACGTCGTCGGGCGCGGCGCCCGCGCGCGGCAGGAGGGTCGCCGCCTCGGCCTGCAGGTCGGCGGTCCAGGGCTGCGAGAGGAGCGCGGCGAGGAGGGCGACCACGGCGTCGCGGCCGCCCGTCGCCAGGCGGCCGCGCAGGAGGCGCAGCCGGCGCTCGGGCTCGCCGTAGGCGAGCGCCGCCTCCTCGAGCGCCCGCCCGCCGGCGGGGTCGGTCGCGGCGACGGCCGCCGCGCGGGCCTCGAAGGCGTCGAGCACCGCGGCCCAGGCCTTCGGGTCCTCGGCGGCGGGGCCGGCGTGGCGGAGCAGGTGGAACAGCGCCACCGCGGTCGCCGGCGGCAGCGCGGCGGCGTCCCGAGTCAGAGCGGCGACCCGGGCGGCGACGAGCGCCTTGGCGACGGCGGTCCGGTGCCAGCGCCAGTCGTGGACGACCGGCCGGGCGAGGTCGTGCGCGCCCGCCGCCAGCCCGGCCTCGACGACCGCCGCGAGATGGCGCGCGACGTCGTCCTCGAGCTGACCGCCGCGCGGGCCGCGCCCGAGCGCGTGGCGCACGGCGGCGTCGAAGCGCGCGCGCGCGACGCCCTCGAGCGGCGGACCGCCCTGGAGGTTGGTCCACGCCGTGACGCGCGCCCAGGCGGCGTCGGCGCGGTCGAGCATGACGAGCGCGGTGAGCGCCTGGTCGAGGACCGAGAGCGTCGCCTCAGGGTCGTCGCGCTCGAGCCGCTCGAAGCGCGCGACGAGCCCCTCGTAGCGCTGCGCGCTCCACAGGAGCTGCTGCGCGGCCTGGAGGAGCTGCTGCCGCTCGCCGGCGGGCCAGGGGCCGTGCTGGGCCAGCGCCGCGTCGAGGTGCGCGACGCCGGCCTCGGCGTCGCCGTGCTGGGCGAGCCGCCACGCGAGCTGCTGGTGCCCGTCGGTCCGCTCCGGCTCGCGCTCGACCGAGGCGCGCAGGGCGGCCTCGGCCTCGTCGGGGCGGCCGATCATGTCGAGCGCCTGGACCTCGGTCATGTCCAGGGCCCAGCGCAGGTCGGCGCTCGTGCGGCGCTCGGCGACCGGCCGCAGGCGACCGACGAGGTCGAGGCGCTCGGCGCCGTCGGACAGCGCGCCCGACCACTGGAGCAGGTGCCGGACCGCCGCCGCGTCGCCGGGGCGTGAGGCGAGCGCGTCGGCCGCGCCCGTGACGAGCCGGCGGAGCTCCTCGTGGCGGCGCCCGTGGAGGAGCGCCGTGGCCTCGATCGCCGCGGCCCCGCGCTTGCCGCGGGCGTGGGCGAGCACGGCGTCGAGGTGCGGGCGCGCGGCGTCCCAGCGCTGGCTGGCGGCGAGGTGGCCGAGGAGCGCCCAGCGGTCCTCGAGGGTCGGCTGCTTCGCGGCGCGCGCCGCGCGCAGGCTCGCCGGCGGCGGGCCGAGGAGCAGGGCCTCGGCGCGGACCTTCAGCGCGTCGGTGAGCGCGGCGTCGAAGGCCGCCGGCGCGAGGGGCTCGACGGCGATCGTCGTGTCCTCCTGGACCTCGCCGGTGTGGCCCGTGCGCACGAGGCGCGACGGCCACCAGGCGCCGCCGACCTGCGCGTGCTCGAACGTGATCGTCCAGTGGGTCGCGTCGCCCTGGCGGTGGCGAACGACGCGGACGCCCTTCGCCGGGTCGACCTCGAGCACGAGCCGGTAGTCGGTGTCGGGGCGGGCGAGCGTCAACTCGTGCGCGCCGTCGTCGAGGCGGCGCAGCGACGGCGTCCAGGCGGCGTAGGGCGCGAGCGCGGCGACCGACGCGAACGGCCAGGGCTCGCTCCAGGCGCCGGTGTCGGCGGCCTCGCCGGGCCGGACGCGGCCGAGCGTCCAGGCCCCCGTGAGCGCGCCGCGCTCGACGACGGCGGCGCCCGGCGCGAGCCAGTCGAGGCGGTGGTCGTCGCCCGCGAGGTGGACCGAGGCCGTGGCCCAGCGCTCGGCGGAGAGCAGCCACAGGCCGTCGCCGGCCGGCCGGAGGCGGGCGCGGCGGTCGGGGCGCTGGACGCTCGTGCGGACGCGCAGGTGGCCGCGGGCGACGCGCGCGCGGAGGTCGGCGGGCGAGAGCGCGTCGAGGACCTCCTGCGGCCACGGCGGCGGCGCCGGGGAGGCGTGCGCGGGCGGCAGGGGCGGGAGGAGGGGTTCGAAGGGGTGGTGCGTGGTCGCCCAGTGCGTGACGTCGTCGCGCCCGCCGAGGAGACCGCCGGCCCCGCTGGACCACAGATCGTACCCGGCGTGGTTCGTCGCGAAGTGGCGGTCGCCCGCGGTGCTCGCCTCGGCCCGGCGCTGGCGCTGGCGCTGTTGCTGCTGCTGCTGCGGCATGGGCGCCCCCGCGGGCGGTGGGGCCGGCGGCGCCCGGAGCTCGGCGGAAGGCTCGGGCTCGGCGGGGACGTCGGCGTCGCCGCCGAGGACGTCGTTGGCGTCGTGGAAGGCGAGGTCGGCCTCCCCGTAGTCGTCGCGCACGTCGAGGTCGAGGGGCTCGCGGAAGGGGACCTCTAGGTAGTCGAGGACGCCGTCGCCGTTCTTGTCGCCCTCGCGGAAGGCCGCTTGGCTGCTCTCGGCCGCGCGCGCCTTGCCCACGGGGAGGGGGCGCCGGGGGTCGACCATGACGCGCCCGGACACCGTCGCCAGACCCGCCGCCTCGCTCGTCAGGTGCCCGACCAGCCCCCGCCCCAGGTCCGCGAGCGCCTGGAGGCGCTGCGCGCGGAGCTGCTGGCGCCAGGCCTTCGCGGCGAGCACCGCCTGCCGGCGCAAGGCGTGGTCGGCCTGGTCGCGGCCCTTCGCGAAGAACTCCTCGCCGTCGCGCATGCGCGTGCGCTTCTTGACCTGGAAGCGCTCGCGGTCCTCGTCGGTCTCGAGGACGAGGAACGACGTGTAGGGCGTGGCGAGCTGGAAGTCCTCGGAGAGCGCGATCACCTGCGCCTTGATCGCCGGCGTCGCGCCCTGCGCGAGCAGGTGGTCGAGGTGCGCGCGCGCCCAGAGGCGCGGGACGAACGACGCGTCGTCGTCCGCCGGCGAGGCACCGAGGGCGACCTCGTGCGTGACCTCGAACGGCCTGTCGCCGGCGCGGCCGGTGAGCCGCACCTTGCCCTTGAGGCCGTCGGGCGGGGCGGTCGTGGGGTCCCAGCGGCCGACGACGACCTGCTGCGACCCCGCGGGCAGGTCGGGGAGCGTCTCCGGGTAGACGGCGGCGACCGCCAGGCCCTCGAAGGCGAGCTTCACGTCGCGCAGGCGCGGGAGCGTCGCCTCGCGCAGGAGGTCGAAGGCCACCTGCGCCGCGTCGTCGGGCCCGAGCGCGCGCACCGAGCCGCCGCCGAGGGCGGCGATCGCCTTCAGCGCCGTCGCCTCGCGCTGGGCCCCGGGGACCACGGCGTGGAACACGCCCTGGCCCCGGTAGAGCGACGGCGCCCGGCGGGCGAAGGCGGCCGCGTCGGCGTCGCCCGTCGTGACGGCGCCGTCGCCGACATAGATGACGTGGGTGCGCGGGCCGGCGCGCTGGGCGGCCGAGGCGACCGCGCGGTCGAGGTCGGTCCAGCCGAGCGGGGCCCGGCCGAGGAGCAGGCCCAGCGCCTCCTCGCGGGCGGCGGGCGTCGGCGCCGTCGAGCGCCCGTGCGCCCAGCGGACGTCCGTGTCGAACACGGCGAGGTCGAACGTGTCGCCGGGGCCGAGGGCCTCGAGCAGCGCCGAGACGAAGCGCTCCTGCGCGGCGCGGGCCGGGCCCGAGACCGAGGCGGACGTGTCGGCGAGCACCAGCACGTCGAGCGGGCCCGCCTGCGCGGGCGCGGGCAGGGGCGGCGCGTCGAGGAGCAGGAGGAAGTAGCCGTCGTCGGCCCTGCGGTGCGAGGCGAGGGTGACGCCGCTCGGCGGGCGCGCCACGCGCAGGCGGACCTCGAGGTCCTTCGTCGGCGCGACCTCCTGCGCCTCGAGCTCGACCCGCGCCGCGTGGTCGGTCTTCTGCACGCGCGCCGGGTGGCCGGGGACCTCGACGTCGAGGAGCCTCCGCTGCGACGACACGGTCACCGTGACCGAGAGCTGCTTCAGCGGGTGCGCGCGCAGGTGCTCGGCCGCGAGCGGGTGGTGGTAGACGACCTCGCCCGTGCCGTCGGGGCGGACCGTCTGCGGGAGGACCTGCGTGTAGCTGATCTTGATCCGCTTCTCGGCGCCGATCGGGTAGACGCGCGCCTTGAACAGGCTGCCGCCGGCCCACTCGAGGAGGCCCGGGTCGCGCTTCTCGCGCAGGATCGTCTCGTAGATCGCCCGGGCGCGCTGCTTCTCGACGATCTCGCCGTGGACCTGCTCGTCGCCGATCCACATGGAGAAGCCCGAGATCGACGCGTCGGCCGGGAGCGGGAAGTAGAAGACGCCCTCGAGCACCTCCGAGGTGTGGTTGACGAAGCGCTCCTCGATCTCGGTGCGGGCGAGCTGGTCGCGAATGTCGACCGTCACGCTGTGGTAGCCGAGCGTGAGCGGGACGTTGCGCCCGTCGATCGTCGCCAGGAGCGCGCCCACCGCCTCGGTCGGCGCGCGCTCCTTGTAGCCCGTGAGCCAGCGCGGGTCCTGCGCCAGCGCCTCGAGCCCGCCGTCGGAGGTCGCGCGCAGGACGGTGCGCGCCGTGACCTCGCGCGCGGGCTTCGCCTCGACGACGAGCTTGCCCTTCTCCGCTGGCGTGAGCTCGACCTCGCCCGCGTGCAGCTTCAGGCGGCCGGCGTCGACGACCTCGACCAGCGCGCCCGGGCCGAGGACGAGCGTCGCGCCGCCGTCGAGCGCCACGGCCAAGGCGTTCGCCCCGCGCGCGCCGGTCTTCAGCCAGTCGCCCGGGAGCACCGGCGTCCGCGCGTCGGCCGGGCTCCAGCGCGGCGCGGCCAGCGCCTTGCGCGCGGCGGTCCCCTCGCGGTCGGTGATCTTCCCCACGGGGCCGCCCGGCTGCGAGCGGGCGGGACCGGGGAGGAACGCCCAGCCTGTGGCGAGCAGGGCCAGGGCCAGGGCGAGGCGCGGGGGACGGGGCATGAACGCGGCTCCTCGGGGGATCGGCGAGCGTCCGTTGTGCTTCCGACGGGCGGTCAGGTCAACGGCGGCGCGTGGATGGGACGTCCGGCGCTCCCCTCCGGTTCCACTCCGGCGCGGGCTTTGCGCGCGGACGTCCGGCCGCGCGGGTAGAATCCGCGCCCCCAGGAGGCCCGGTGGGCATCTTCAAGGCTTACGACGTTCGCGGGAAGGTCCCGCACGAGATCCACGAGACCTTCGCGCGCCGGCTGGGCCGCGCCTACGCGGACTTCCTCGGCGGGAAGGGGACCGTGGGCGTCGGCCACGACATGCGCGAGAGCTCGCCCGCCCTGGCGCGCGCGCTGTGCGAGGGGATCCACGCCGGCGGCGTGTCGACGGTCGAGATCGGCCTGTGCACGACGCCGACCCTCTATTACCTCGTCGGCAGCCGCTCGCTCGCCGGCGGCGTCATGGTGACGGCGTCGCACAACCCGGCCGACGACAACGGCTTCAAGCTCTGCCGCGAGCAGGTGAAGCCGATCGGCAGCGCGACGGGCCTGAAGGAGATCGAGGCCGAGTGCGCGCGCCCCGCGCCGCCGCCCGTGGCCAACCCTGGCCGGTCGCTCACGGAGGACGTGCGCGAGGCCTACGCCGAGCACGTGGCGCGGCTCGCGGGCGAGGTCGGCCGCTTCAAGGTCGCGTTCGACTGCGGCAACGGCGTCGTCGGCCCGACGCTCGACTCGCTCCTGCGCCGCTGGCCCGGCGTCGAGCCGGTGCGCCTCTACTTCGAGCCCATGGGCCACTTCCCCAACCACCCGGCCAACCCGCTCGTGCCCGAGAACGTGGCCGACCTGCAGCGCGCCGTGCGCGAGCACGGCTGCGACCTGGGCGTGGCCTTCGACGGCGACGGTGACCGCTGCGTGTTCGTCGACGGCGAGGGCGAGATCGTGTCGTCGGACCTGATGACCGCCCTCCTCGTGCAGCCGATCCTCGAGCGCGAGGCGGGCGCGGCGATCGTCGTCGACGTGTGCTCGAGCCGCGTCGTGCGCGAGGAGGTCCGCCGGCTGGGCGGACGGCCGGTCGAGGAGCGCGTCGGCCACTCGTTCATCAAGAAGACGATGCGCGAGCTGGACGCCCCGATGGCCGGCGAGAGCTCGGGCCACTACTACTGGCGCGACCACTGGTACGCCGACAGCGCCCTGATCGCCACCGGCCGGCTGCTGGCGCAGCTCACGGTCAGCGGCCAGTCCCTGACCGAGGCCATGCGCCCCCTGCGCCGCACGGCCAGGAGCCCCGAGCGCAACTTCCACGTCGAGGACAAGGACGGCGCGCTCGAGGAGCTCGTGCGGACCTTCCCCGACGCCGAGGTGGCGCGGGTCGACGGCGTGACCCTGCGCCTGGGGAGCTGGTGGTTCAACGCGCGCAAGTCGAACACCGAGCCGCTCCTGCGCGTGAACGCCGAGGCCGACGACGCCGCCACCCTCGACGAGGCCATGCGCCGGATCGAGGCCGTGCTGGGCACCCCGGTCGCACACTGAAGGGCTGATCGACGGCTGCGACCGCGGCTCCCTGCCCCAGAAAGCCGCAGCACGCCCGCCGTCGGTCACACGCTTCCCCGCCGGGAGACCACGGGTAGACTGACGGCCTTCACCCAGCGAACCCCGGCCATCGAGGGGAGGGCCTCGTGTCCGACGTGCCCCCGCGCGCGCCGTCCGAACGAGCCCAGCTGCCGGAGGCGGCGGGCAAGCACCGCGGCGCGTACCAGGACGAGCCCGCCGGGCTCGTCCTGCTCCTCATCGACGACGCGACGGCGCGCGAGCAGGCGATCCTGTGGCTCGAGGAGGTCGGCTACGCCGTCCTCGTCGCCGGGACGCGCGAGGAGGCGCTGGCGCTGATCGGGCGGCGCCTGGACATCGACGTCGTCGTGGCCGAGGTCGGCCACGCGGCGCCCGTCCTCGACGCGGCCGAGCGCTCGCCGGCCGGGCTCGAGGTCGTGCTCTGCGGGGCGGCCGACGTGTTCGTGATCACCGAGGCGATCGCGCACGGGGCGGTGTCGTTCCTGCCGCATCCCATGACGCAGACCGACCTGCTCCTGCAGGTCATGCGCGCCCTGCGCGCGGCGCGCCGCTCCCAGCTCGCCGCGGACAAGCGCGCGCAGCTCGCGCTCGCGCACGACGTCCACTTCGAGGGGATCGTCGGCACGACGCCGCGCATGGTCGAGGTCATGGAGGTGCTGCGGAAGGCCTCGCCGACCGACGCGCCGATCGTGATCCTGGGCGAGAGCGGCACGGGCAAGGAGCTGATCGCCCGCGCGATCCACGTCTCGAGCCCGCGCCGGAGCGGGCCGTTCGTGGCCCTGCACCTCTACGCCACGCCCGAGGGGCTGATCGAGAGCGAGCTCTTCGGCCACAAGAAGGGCGCGTTCACCGGCGCGCTGGGCGACCGCGCGGGCAAGCTCGAGATGGCGCACGGCGGGACGCTGTTCCTCGACGAGCTGGGCGACATCCCGCTCGAGACGCAGACGAAGCTCCTGCGGGTGCTCGAGACGCGCACGTTCGAGCCGGTCGGCTCGAACCGCTCGGTCACGGCGGACTTCCGCCTCGTGGCCGCGACCAACCTCGACATCCCGGCCCTGATCGCGGAGAAGAAGTTCCGCGAGGAGCTGTGGTACCGGCTCAACGTCGTGCGCGTGCAGCTCCCGTCCCTGCGCGAGCGCCGCGCCGACATCGCCCCGCTCGTGGAGCGCTTCGCGCGCGAGTTCGCCGAGGCCTACGGCAAGCGCTTCGAGGGGGCCGACCCCGAGGTCATGACGGCGCTGCGGCGCCACGCCTGGCCGGGGAACATCCGCGAGCTGCGCAACGTCGTGCAGCGCATGGTCGTCATGGCCGACGGCCCGCGCCTCACCGCGCGCGACCTGCCGCGCGAGCTGCGCGGCGCCGAGCCGGTCGAGGTCGGCGCGCCGGCGGCGCCGATCGGCCTCGCCGGGCGGCCCATGGACGAGATCGAGAAGGAGGCGATCCGCGAGACCCTGCGCCTCACCGACGGCAACCGCAAGGCGGCGGCGGACCTGCTGCAGATCGGCGAGCGGACGCTCTACCGCAAGATCGAGAAGTTCGGGCTGTGATCAACGCGCTGGTCAGGCTCGTCTTGCCGGACGTGCAGGACCTCCTGCGCGAGGGGACGCCCGAGGACATCCGCAAGGCGCTCGAGCCGTTCCACGCGGCGGACGTGGCGGAGCTGCTCGAGCAGCTCGAGGACGCGGACGCGGCGCGGCTCGTCGACGCCCTGGCCCTGCAGCGGCGCGTCGAGGTGTTCGGGCAGCTCGAGACCGACGCCTGCGTGCGGCTGGTCGAGCTCCTCGGGCCGGAGAAGGTGGCGACGACGGTCGCCCGCATGGCGTCGGACGACCGCGCCGACCTCATGGGCGAGCTCCCGACGGAGCTCGGGCAGCGGCTGCTCGCGGCGCTGCCGCCCGAGGAGCGGCGCGACGTCGCGCGGCTGGTCACCTACCCCGACGGGACCGCCGGCGCGATCATGACGTCGGACTACGTCTCGCTCACGCCCGACGAGACGGCCCGCGACGCGATCGAGCACATCCGGCAGGTGGCCCGCCGCAGGGAGACGATCTACGCCCTCTACGTGGTCGACGCCGAGGGGCGGCTCCAGGGCGCCTGCTCGCTCGAGACGCTGATCCTGTCCGGCCCGGACAAGAAGGTGCGGGAGCTCATGTTCCCGCCGATCTCGGTCAGGGTGGACGCCGACCAGGAGGCGGTCGTCGCCACGCTCAGCCACTACGACTTCCTCGCCGTGCCCGTCGTCGACGGCGACGGGATCATGCTCGGGATCGTCACGCACGACGACGTGTTCGACGTGGCCGAGGAGGAGGCCACCGAGGACTTCCAGCGCGTCGGCGCCGTCGGGCCGATCCAGGAGAGCCTGCTCGAGGTCGGGGCCTGGGTGCTCTACAAGAAGCGGATCGTCTGGCTCGTGGCCCTCGTGTTCGTGAACCTGCTCTCCGGCGCGGGCATGGCCTTCTACGAGGAGACGATCGCCCACAGCGTCGTGCTGGTGTTCTTCCTGCCGCTGCTGATCGGCAGCGCCGGCAACGCCGGCTCGCAGGCGGCCACGCTGACGATCCGCGCCATGGCCACGGGCGACGTGAGCCTGCGCGACTGGCTGGTCCTCATGCGCAAGGAGCTGCTCGTCGCCTCGACGCTCGGGGCCACCATGGCGGCCGCCGTGTCGTTCGTCGGCGTCTACCGCGGCGGCCCCGGCGTCGGCCTCGTCGTGGCGTCGACCATGGTCCTCGTCGTGTGCGTCGGCAGCCTCGTCGGCCTGTCGCTGCCGTTCCTCCTCAGCCGGCTCGGCCTCGACCCGGCGGCCGCCAGCGTGCCGCTCGTGACCTCGATCGCGGACATCACCGGCGTGCTGATCTACTTCACGATCGCCACCTGGGTCCTCGTCGGCTAGCCGCCCGGCAGGGGTCGACCTGACACCGCTGCCATTCCGGCGCGCGTGTCCCGGCCGACCGGCCGCGTAAGTCTCGCAGTGGCGGGCCGTTGCCCGGCCGCCACGCTGGCCCGGGCCTTGCTAAAGATCCTCTCGACAGCCGTAACTCCGGGCCGACGCAGGGCCCGGGGGGTCACGGGAGACCACCAGCACAACGGATCAACGGGCCGGTCCCGCGCCGGGCCCTGGAGGACCACATGGGCAAGATCGTGGGCATCGACCTCGGCACGACCAACTCGGTCGTGGCCGTCATGGAGGGCTCGGAGGTCAAGGTCATCGCCAACCCGAGCGGCCTCAGGACCACGCCGTCGGTGGTGGCCTTCCTCGACAGCGGCGAGCGGCTCGTCGGGCAGCGCGCCAAGAACCAGGCGATCACCAACCCCGAGAACACCGTCTACTCGATCAAGCGCTTCATGGGCCGCCGGCGCGGCGAGGTGTCGTCGGAGGAGAAGCTCGTCCCCTACAAGATCACCGGGTCGCCGGACGAGCTGGTCAAGGTGAAGATCCGCGACAAGGACTACACGCCGCCCGAGGTGTCGGCCATGGTCCTCGGCTACCTCAAGACCTACGCCGAGGAGTACCTGGGCGAGAAGGTCACCGAGGCGGTGATCACGGTCCCGGCCTACTTCAACGACTCGCAGCGCCAGGCGACCAAGGACGCGGGCGAGATCGCGGGCCTCAAGGTCCGGCGCATCATCAACGAGCCGACGGCGGCCGCGCTGGCCTACGGGCTCGACAAGAAGAAGGACGAGAAGATCCTCGTCTACGACCTGGGCGGCGGCACGTTCGACGTCTCGGTGCTCGAGATCGGCGACGGCGTCGTCGAGGTCAAGTCGACCAACGGCGACACGCACCTCGGCGGCGACGACTTCGACCAGGTGCTGATCGACCACGTGGCCGAGGAGTTCAAGAAGGACAAGGGGATCGACCTGCGCAAGGACCGCCTGGCGCTGCAGCGGCTCAAGGAGGCCTGCGAGCGGGCCAAGTGCGAGCTGTCGCAGTCGCAGGTGACGCGCGTGAACCTGCCGTTCATCACGGTGCTCGACGGCAACCCGCAGCACCTCGACGTCGAGGTCACGCGCTCGAAGTTCCAGTCGCTGACGCGGCCGCTGATCGAGCGCACGCGCGACCCGATCGTGCAGGCCCTGAAGGACGCCAAGCTCTCGCCGAAGGACATCGACGAGGTCGTGTTCGTCGGCGGCTCGACGCGCATGCCCGCCTGCGGCGAGCTGGTGAAGGAGATCTTCGGCAAGGACCCGAACAAGAGCGTCAACCCCGACGAGGTCGTCGCCGTCGGCGCGGCCGTGCAGGGCGCGGTGCTCTCGGGCGAGAAGTCGGACATCCTGCTGCTCGACGTCACGCCGCTGTCGCTGGGCATCGAGACGCTCGGCGGCGTCATGACGATCATGATCCCGCGCAACACGACGATCCCGACCTCGAAGAAGGAGGTCTTCTCGACCGCGGCCGACAACCAGCCGGCCGTCGACGTGCGGGTCTACCAGGGCGAGCGGAAGATGGCCCAGCACAACCGCTTCCTCAAGGAGTTCCGCCTCGAGGGCCTGCCCCCGGCCCCGCGCGGCGCGCCGAAGATCGAGGTGACCTTCGACATCGACGCCAACGGGCTCCTGAACGTCTCGGCCAAGGACACGGCCACGGGCAAGGAGACCAAGGTCTCGATCGAGTCGTCCTCGGGCATCTCCAAGGCCGACATCGAGCGCATGAAGAAGGACGCCGAGTCGCACGCCGCCGAGGACGCCGAGCGCGCCGAGCTCGTCGAGGCCAAGAACAAGGCCGACTCGCTCGTGCACCAGACCCGCCGCCAGCTCACCGAGCTCGGCGACAAGGTCCCGGCCGGCGAGAAGGAGAAGATCGAGGCCGCCGTGAAGAAGCTCGAGGAGGCCGGCAAGGGCGACGACAAGGCCGCGATCGAGCGCGCGGTCGAGGAGCTCATGCAGACGTCCCAGAAGATGGGCGAGGAGCTCTACAAGCAGGCCGGCGGCGCCACCGGCGGCGAGGCCCCCGGCGCGGGCCCGGGCGGCGAGAAGAAGCCCGAGGAGGACGTGATCGACGCGGACTATGAGGTCAAGTCGTAGTCGACGACCCCGGCGGCGGCGCCTCGGCGCCGCCGCCGACTCTTGCCAGGGTGGTGTAGGTGGTCAGCACGCCGGGGTTCACGCCCCGGAGGGCGAGGTTCGAGCCCTCGACCGCGGCAACGACCCGAGGCCCCGTCGCGCGCGACGGGGCCTCGTCGTGTACGGAGCCCCCCGGCGGGGGGTGTTGCCGGCCCGGGCCCGGGGGGTCAGATGGTCAGCGACTACACCCCGGTGCCCGGGACTGGATCGTCACGCGCCTCCACCACCTCACGAAGACCTGACGCGAGTGCGACCCCCGACTTCCGCGCGCTCAGGCCCGGTTTTCCTCGAGCCGGAGGCCGTCTACACGGTTCGGCCCGATCGAGTCGAGGTCACGATGCGCGCTCACCACCGCGGGAACGCGCGCGGCATCGCCACGATCATCGCGCACGAACGATCGAAGCCTACAGCGGGCCGCCGACGGCGTCTTCGCCGAGACGAGTCGGCTCGCCGAGCAGACGCGACGCGACGTGCTTGAACACCGCCTCGTGTGCGGTCCCCGCGCAGCTCCCTGGCCCGGCCTCGATGAACCACCACGTGCCGCTCACGTCCCGCGCGAAGTCCGCGACGACGAGGCGGGACGTGAACGCCGACCCGACGCGCGCCGCGAGCTCGCGGAGCCGATCGATGTCGGGCCGCTGCAGAGGGAAGCCTCGTGGCGTCGCGACGACATGCAGGTGGTGGAACGACCAGGCCACAGGGGCCCGGTCCACCATCCACACGCGGACTTCTTGCGGGACCGGGCCGTGGGGGGCCTCGCCGGCGGGCGCCAAATCGAGCCAGGCGCGGGCCAGGATCGGCTGGTCCCAGCCGAACCCACGCCGGAGCGCCTCGGATTCCTCGGCGAGCTGCCGTGGCGTGGAGACCCGGCTCACGCGGCCGCCCAGCTTCCATGAGGACGCCGGCGTGCGGAGGAACAGAGGGTAGGTCAGGTCCGACGGCGCGGGAGCGTCGACGGCGAGCCGCCAGGTCCGCGGCGCCGGTACGTCGACACGGGCCGCGGCGAGCGCATCCAGAACCTGGTCGAGCCGGAGCAGCGGCGCACGCTCGTCAGGTCTGTCTCGGACGTTTGGATGGCCGCGGACGAGTCGATGGTAGTCCTCCAACGGCCGGGCGCCGGCGAACAGGAACCCGGCCTCGTCGGGGCGTGCCTCGGCGAACGGAACGGCTCCCAGATCGTCCAGCCAGTAGAGCCGGCGGTCCCCGCGCCGCTCGCAGATCGCCTCGTCACGGGCATCGTAGTACAGCTTCACGCCGGGAGCGGCTCGCGGGCGCGGCGCCACGCTGCAGGGATCCCGTCGACGCCGATCGCGAGAACGACCACGCCGCCGGTGATCGCGCACACCGTGTCGGTGTCGCCGAGCCCGGCCACGCCCTCCCAGAGGGCGCGCTCGTAGTCGCCGAGATTCCGCGCCGCGACCCACAGCGCGAACGGCACCGTGTCGGGCGCGGTGATCTTCACGCCGGACCCGAGGCGCGCCGCGGCCGCGTCGACGGTGGCCATCAGCCCGAGCTCTCGCGCCGCGGCGAGACCATCGCGCGTCTCGCCCGCCGGCGTGTGGGCATGGGCGAACCCGAGCAAATCGTGCCCCGCGACCGCCTCGGGACGCGCACGCTGCAGGCATGCCCAGCCAGCGGCCGCCGCAACGGCCACGGCGCCAGCGCGCCCTTCCGCGTGCGCATGGGTGACCGCGGCGCTCCGATCCGCGTGTTCGACGAGCGCGGCGAGGTCGTCGGCGAAGAACGCGCCCACGGGCGCCGCTCGCATGGCGCCCCCGTTGCCCATGCTCCCTTGCCCACCGAACGGGCGCGCGGCCACCGCCTGCCACGGCTCGCCGGCCGCTAGCGAGTCCAGCGTGTCGCGGACCGCGCGGCCATAGCCTCGACGCGGATCCGCGCGATAGCGACGGCCGAAGGCTGCGGCGAGAGCGTCCGCATCGATCCCGCCGTGACGCGCGAGGACCTCGACGACGGCGAGCGACATCTCCGTGTCGTCCGTGAAGTGCCACGGCCCGGGCGGCAGGTCGCGTGACTCGAGCCGCGCCTTGATGGCGCGAACCGGCCCGAAGAAGCGCTCGCCGAACGCATCGCCGACGGAGAGACCTTCGAGCGAGAGCCGCGCCCGAGCCAGACGGTCATCGGCCTGCATGTCGGTACCGTACCAGGAACTGCCAGGATCCGCTCCCCTCGTTTACGCTTGTAGGGACCATGGAAGACGTCATCGTCCTCTACCGACCGGTGGGCCAAGCCGAGCTGGACCTCATCCGCGCCGCGAACTTCGCGAAGTTCCCACCGCGTCTTCCGACGCAGCCGATCTTCTACCCCGTGCTCAACGAGGACTACGCCGTCGAGATCGCGCGCGACTGGAACACGAAGGACGCCGCCTCGGGCTACGCGGGCTACGTGACCAGGTTCCGCGTCCAGGCGTCGTTCCTCCAGCGGTATGAGGTCCAGACCGTCGGGGCGCGCCGCCACCAGGAGTACTGGATTCCGGCGGAGGAGCAGGAAGACATGCACAGGCACATGGTCGGGCCGATCGAGGTGATCGGCGAGTTCCATGGACCCAAGCCTGGTGGCAGCGACTGAGGTCGCGGACGGTGCGAGGTCGCGCGTGACGTCTGCCTCTGCCACCATCGAACCATGACCGCTGCGCGGCAGGCCAGGTGCGGGCGGTGCCAGGCACCGATCGGAGTGGATCACCCGCTCTTCACCACCCGCCGAGACACGCAGTATCCGTGGCACCCATTCTCTGGGTGTCGAATCTGCGGCGCCCTCCGGTGTGCGGCTTGCGCGGCCGAAGCTGCAGGCCGTTGCGATGGGTGCGGCGATCCCATGACCTCGGACGTGTTCCCGTCGGTCTGGCTCAACAGCCTCTCGACCTGGGGGCGCGGCTGGTGCATCGCGTCTCCGTCGGGTGATGGGCCAGACAGCCTCCACGTGCGATCCACGGAGCCTGACGCCCCCTGGTGGTCCTGCCTGGTCTGCGGCTCCGAGCTCTGCGATGCATGCGCCCGAGACCGCGAAGAACGTTGTCGTTGCCTGTCCAGGATGGTGCTCGGAGGCAGGCCACCAGCCGTCGCGTACTTGCCGCCCGACCTCAGGAAGCAGCTTCGCGACCCCGGCCGCCCGCGGGCGATCAAGGAGACCCTGCTTCGTGCGGCGATCTCGAAGATCGACGCCGACTGGGAGCGTGGGGTCATCATCGGACTCGAGTACGCGAGGAAGCAGATCTACGAAGCTGCACTCCGCGAACTCGACGGCGGGGCGTGAGCATGGACGCCGCGTTTCGCGACGCCGAACGGGTCTGGCGATCCTCGGGCGACCTCGATGCTGCCGAAGCACTCCTGGCCCTAGCCGGTCGGTCCGGTGCCCAGGAACTCGTCGCGGAGGTCCTCGATGCCCTCGTCGGACCCAGCAGCCATGTTCCGCCCGATGAACGAGTGGTCGCCGCGGTCCTGACGACCATTGCCGCCTTACCACCGGACTGTCGGCTCATGCTGGCTCCCGTCGTCGATCGACTTGCGTGCGCCGGGTCGGAGACGGCAACGACGCGCCTTCGCGAGTGGTGGCCTCCGCTCGGCAGGATCGTCGGTCAGAGTCCGTCCATGCGCCGGGTGCGGGCGCTCGCCGCGCGCTACGCGCGCGAGTCGCACCCGGTGCTCCTGGTCGGCGAAAGCGGCGTGGGGCACGAGTTCATCGCTCGCGCCATTCATGAGCTCGGAGGCCGTGGAGAGCTCGGCATCGTCCATGCTGCCGCGTTTACCGATCCCCTCTTCCTCGCCGAGCTCGACCAGCACACTCCGCATGAGGGAACGCTCTACCTTGCGTACGCAGACCCGGACGAGCGACCCACACGCGCGCACGAGCTCTGCCGAACGCGTGGGTCGCGGCTTCTCGTCGGAACGTGTCGAGAAGCGTCAGACGCTGGTTGGCGCCGAGAGCTCGCGCAACACCCCATCGAGATCCCCGCGCTTCGCGAGCGCTTCGACGATCTCCGACTACTCGTCAGCGAACTGCTGCGGCGTCAGGGGCGGACCGTGTCGGTTCCGGAGGCCTGCCTGACGCACCTGCGCGGCTTCGAGTGGGGTGGCAACGTGCGCCACCTGGATATGTCCCTGCGGCGGCTCCTCATGCTCGCCGGCGACGACGATCCACTCGAACCCGCGCATTGGGAGCATATCCAAGGCTGACCCGGCCGAAGACAGTCGGGGGCGTGGGTTAGCATTGCGCCCACGTTCGCTGGAAATGCACCATGGCCAAATCCACCGGAGCAGGAGCAGCCACCACCGGCGGGGTGAACTTCCAGAACCGTGTGGCGGCCTGGTTCGCGGTTCAGATGATCGCCGAGGAGGAAGCGTCTTTGCCTTGGGCCCTGCCTGGAGATTGCGGCATTGCCTCCCTGCACGCGGAAACCAAGCAACCCGTTGACGACATTCTCGCCGTCACCACGCTCGGCGGCGTCATCTTCACGCAGTCCAAGCGCACGATCTCGCTGTCCGACAAGGCCGACTCCGATCTCGCCTCGGTGTTCGACCAGTTCGTCCGGCAATTCATGGCCTGGACGTCCGCGACCGCTGGCCCCAGCCCCTGGGAGCGCAAGATCGACGTCACTCGCGACAGGCTTGTGCTCGCCGTCGGGAGCGCGGCTCCCAAGACGATCACGCAGACGTTGAGGCAGGTCCTCGACAAACTCCGAGCCCTTCCCCCCGGACACGCCCTCAACCAGGCGGCGGCCAGCGAAGATGAGACGGAGGCCTTGCGAATCGCCACCGCGCACATCAAGCAGGCGTGGAAGGTGGCGCGAGGTCTCGATCCGACCGACTCCGAGCTACTGGATGTTCTTCGGCTTTGCCACGTGGCGGAACTCAGGCTCGAACCCGGCGAGGGCGAAGAGCTGAGCTGCAAGAACGCTCTCAGGAGAACGGTGCTTGAGAGTACGCTTCAGGTGGATGCGGCCTGGGGCGTGATTCAGACACATTGCGCGACGCTCGCTCCTGCACGCTCGGTCGTTCACGCCGCCGATATGCGAACGGTGCTGCACTCCGCGGGCCTCAAACTCAAGCAGCCGCGCAGCTACGCTGACGACATCGAGTGCCTCCGCTCGCTGAGCGAGGGAGTTCTCAAGCGGCTCTCCGCGCACGCGCACCTGGATCGTCCCCGGACGGCCCACATCAAGCGGGACTTCGAAGACCTCCTGGCGAGCGCGGCCGACCAAGGCCACTTGCTCATGGTCGGCGAACCCGGAACCGGCAAGTCCGGTGCGGTGCATGAGCTCGCTCGAGCGTTGGTCGAGAAGAAGCGCGACGTCATTCTGATCGCCGCGGATCAAGTCGCGGCACGCAGCCTGGGCGAACTCAGGGGCGAATGGAACCTCCGCCACGATCTGGTGGACGTGGTCGCACACTGGGAGGGGGCGGAGCCAGGGTTCCTCCTCGTCGACGCACTCGACGCGGCACGCGATGGAGAGAGCGAGCGGACCCTGCGTGATCTCCTCGAAGCGGTCATCGGAACGCCAGCGTCTCGCTGGAGGGTCGTCGCGTCCGTTCGCAAGTTCGACCTCCGGTATGGGGATGCGTGGCAGCAGTTGTTTCCTGGCGAGCCCATTCCAGAGCACGCCGATCCAGAGTTCCCGCGGGTCCGACACGTGAACGTCGCTCCGCTCTCGGAGGCGGAGCTCGGCCAGCTCGAGTCGGCATCGCCCGCGCTGCACGAAGCGCTTCGCGACATCCCGGGGCCGACGCGCGCACTTCTGCGGTACCCGTTCAACCTGCACATCTTCTCCGAGCTCCTTGAAGCGGGCGTTCTGACCCCGGATCTGGAGCCCTTCCGCACGCAACGGGATCTGCTCGACCGGTACTGGAAGCTACGGGTTGTTCGGAACGACCAGGGCTCAGACGATCGCGAGCTTCTGCTGCGACGCGCGTGCGAGAGCATGCTGGCCGCCCGGGCGCTCAACACTCCCCGCATGACGCTCGCGGCCGCAATGGTCGGTGGCACCCTTGAAGAACTGCTTCGCGCACACATCCTCATGGAGGTGGAGACCGGTCCAGGAGTGGTCGATCGATACCGAATCGCGTTCTCGCACCACGTCCTGTTCGACTACGCCACCTCACGCCTGGTCTTCGAGACCGACATGGAGAGCCTGCCGCAGCGACTCCGGACCAATCCGGACCTCGCAATCGTCGCGCGGCCGAGTCTATTGCAGTGCTTCGAAGCCCTCTGGCTTGCCGAGCCCAACAGGGCCTCCTTCTGGCGCATCACGTTCGCCCTCCTCGCAGACAAGGGCGTGCCTGAGACCGTGAAGGCTCTCGCGCCCTCGATCGCAGCTCGACGGGCGCGGTCCCTTGAGGAGTTGAAGCCCCTCACCGACCGGTTGAAGAGGACGGGCGCATGAGCAGCCTCGAAGTCGCTGACACGGCGTTCCGCCATCTCGCCGGCGAGCTCTTGGTGATGATGGATGCCGCGGAGCCTCTCCATGGACCGGACGCAGGCCCGTGGTGTGAGCTGCTCGCCGACCTCGGCTCCAGCGAACGGCAAGAGGTCGTCTACACGGTGGCTCCGCTACTCTCGAAGCTCTGCGCCCTTCCTCAGATCGAGCAAGCTGATCGCGAGCGGCTCAACCGCGCATCGAGATCGCAGCTCGAGTTTGCGTGGCGGGCGACGAAGCGAAACTCCGGGCTCGTCATTCAGGGGCTGGAGAACGTCTGCATGACGTTCGCCGGGGAACCAGGGCAAAGCGCCGATCTCCTGCGCCGTAGCCTCGAACCCGCTCATCTGGCTCGGTTCGGCTATGAGGAGCTGCCACGTCTTTGCCTGCGTCTGGAGCACATCCTCCCGATCGATCCGGCGTTCGTCGTCGAAGTCTACTCCGCGGCGTACGGCTACACCGAGAAGTCCACCGAGGAGGTACAGCTCGGCCGCAGCCGAATCCTCTCGATGCGGTCGAACAAGAGACAGGACTACCATCACGCTCGGTGGCAGCTGACGAAGCTCTTCCCTGAGTTCCTGGAGAAGTCACCTGAGCACGCAACCCGAGCGTTGGCCCGCAGCATCGCGGCGCATCGTGCACTCAAGGTGGATTCGGAGCCGTACTCGAATCTGGAGGACGCACAGGCGTTCGAGTTCTCGGGGGGGCGCGGGCTACTCCGCGAGGACGCGAGCTCGCTCTGGGACCGCGGCAAGGAGACGAGCGACGACGCCTGCCAGATCCTTCACGCCTTCCAGGTCGGGCTCGAGAAGTGGCCGGCGGAGCGCGAGGCGGAGTTGGACCGTGTCATCGCGGTGGTGGTCCAAGAGAATCACCATGCCGCCGTATGGCGCAGACTTCTTGGGGCAGCAAAGACGCACCCGATGCTGGGCTGGAAGCTCCGCAGCCTGGCCAGCCAGCCTGCATTCCTGACCTGCCGCGACACGTCGTTGCGAGTCGGTGCACTTGCCGCGTCCTTGGTGGAGAAGCTCGACTCAACCCAGAGGGTGGCCATTGAGCAGGCGATCGCGGCATTGCCCCGCGCCGAACTTCCTCCTGGAACCTCCGCTCGGCGCCTTCAGCGCATGCAAGGGTCCCTTCTCGAGCTGCTGGCAAAGCATGGCTTCGTCACTGAATCGGCCAAGACCGCGTGGGGTGAGCTTCAGGCAACGCTGCCCGCAGGGGAGTCGTTCGCCGGACCCGATGACGATGAACCCATGCGTTTCGGACGACTGACTCCCGTTGACGCTGACGATCGATGGCTCGAGTGGGAGGGCATAGACGTCAAGGCGTCCGAGAGTCGAGCGATCCTCAATCGAATTCGCACCGTCGCGGAGCGCATGAAGGCCCCGCGCCCGTGGTCACTGGAGCTGGCCTCGACGATCCTTGCGGACTTCGAGGCGCTGAGCGCAAGTTCACTGGTCCAAGCTCTGCCGGAACAGCTGTCCAAGCGAATCTGGGATGCGCTCGCCGCGACCGCTGGCGGGCTGCTCCTGAAAGCCGGTCCACACGTCGAAGCGAAGCGCGCTGCCCTCATCGCGGCTCTTCTGGAGGCCAGTAGACACTCCGACCCCCAATTCAATGCAGAGGCGGAGGAGAGCTTCGAGCACTCGCCCATGTGGGGCTCGTGCGTCCGGATCACTACAGCCGAGCAGATCGGTACAGTCGTGGGAGCGGGAGTCGCCAGCGAAGGACCGCTCCTCGACGCTCTCGAGGCGCTAAGCCGGGATCCCGTAGTCAGCGTGCGGTACCAGATTGCACGTAGGCTCGAAGCGCTCGCGCAAGCGCAGCCGACAGTCTTTCAAGCCGTCCTGACGAGTCGGATGCGCGAGGAAACGAGCGACCCGGTGCTCTCACAGATCATCTGGGGCCCGCTGGCAGCCATCCTGGAACAGCCTGTCGGTCGGGAGCTCCTGACGCTCGCCCGTCACCGTACAAACGACGGCGAGGACTGGAAGGAGTCGCGGGAAGCCATCGTCACCCGATACCTCGAACTGTACATTCGGACGGGAGACGCGGAGGCGAAGTCGTTTCTACAGTCCCTCCTCGGCAACCCGGCGAAGCACTCTCCAGAGTCAGCCAGGATTCCTGCCTTGATGCGGGACTGCATGCGAATGGGACCCGTCCTGCCTCCCGACCCAGCGATCGATGCCCAACGGGGACGCGTGCTCGGGCTCATGAGGGGCCTGACGCATGACGTAGTGAAGCTCATTGGATCTCTGGAGAGGACCTACTCCAACGTGACCTCACGCGACGAGATCCCTGCGGACTCTCTCCAGGAATGGGAAGCGCTGGTCTCGGTCGCTCACTCGCTGGACATGGAGCTCTACTTCGGCTCGGGCGCGCACGACGTAGAAGACAACAAGGGAGGCAATGAGACAGCCGAGTCCAAGGGACAACGAGAGCGGTTCTACACTGAAGCACGAGACATCCTCGAGACGCTGGGCTCCCTCGGACATCCTTCGACCACTCACAGGCTGATGGAGATCTACGAGACACTCGTCTCATTTGACGCGCGGGGGGTGTTTCTCGCGGTGCATCGGATGGTTGTGGCGGGCGTAGGCGGCGGCTACCAGCATGAATCCATGGGAGCTGACCAGATCGTCAAGTTCGTCGGCCGCTACCTCGCCGATCACCGGCACATCTTCAGGGATGACGAGAAGAGCCGGGCAGCCCTGCGCGAGCTGCTCGATGTGTTCGTGAAGGCAGGTTGGCCGAGTGCCCGGCGCCTGACACATCGCCTGGAGGAGGTGTTCCGCTGATCTGAGCCTCGCGCCAGCTCCGTTCGATGGAGGCAGGCCGCGACATGATCGATACGTCACCCCGAGGGCGATGCGAGTGAGCAGCAAGAACAGGCCGAGCGGCGCACGGAAGCGGCGAGTGAGCGGCTCAGCGGCCAAGGCGCCCAAGAAGGAGGTCGAGCCGAAACGAGGCCAGCGCAAGTCAGGAGCAGGCCAGCGCAAGACAGGAGCGAAGGGGGTCTCGGCGCGGAAATCAGCCAAGCGCCAAACGGCGTCCAAGGCCGCCTCAACGACCGCGCGCAGTTCCGGCCAGCCGACTGCCGGCACTCCAGGCGCTGGAGTGCGTCAGCGGACTCCCGCTGCAGATGACGCGGTGACCATCTTCACGGTGGGTGCGGACTCCCTGCGTCCGTTCTCGGGCCAGCAGGCCGTGCTCGCGTTCCGCGACTTGCTGTGGGCGGAGGCATACCGGCTGGGCCTATCGCCAGCGAGCGTCACGATCAACCAGCGCATCGAGATCCCGGACGGCGGCGTGGACGCGGACGTCCGCGCTCAGATCGCGCCAGGACGAAGCCTCCTTGTCTCCGGAACGACGTCCTTCCAGATCAAGGGAGGAGCCTCTTTCGAGCCATGGAAGCTGGCGGATCTAAAGAAGGAGCTGTTCGGGAAGAAGAAGCCCTCTGGCACGGCGCTCGGCGACGAGGTGAGACGTTGCCTCGAGCAGAGCGACCGGTATGTGCTCGTCACCTTCGGTCATGACCTGACACCTCAGCGAAGGCGGCTAGCCGAAACCCACCTCCGCAATCAGCTTGCTGCAGCCGGGTTCGGCGCGGCAAACGTGGAGGTGTGGGGAATCGGGCAGCTTCTCGGAGCTGCACGGCCGTTCCCATCGCTGTGCCTCGAATTCAACGGGAGAGACTGGCTCGACCTGCAGAGCTTCGACAGCTGGGCCAACACCATGTCGTTGAGGAGCGCCTTCGTTCCGGGCCCCCCCCAGCAGGCCCTTCTCGCCGAACTGCAGGCCGCCTTTCGCGGGGGCACTCGCCACGTCCGCCTCACGGGTGAGCCAGGACTGGGGAAAACTCGCATCGTGCTCGAGTCGCTCCGCTCACCGGATCTCGCGCCGCTTGTTCTCTATTGTGCGCACGCAGAGCGATTTCTGCAGAGCTCGGTTTTCAAGCAGATACTGCGCCCGGACAACAGGTTCCACGCGATCATCGTGGTCGACGACTGCTCGACGGCGGACTTGAGCAACATCTGGGACGCGATCCAGCCGCGCTCGGACCGCATCCGCCTGGTGACGGTCGGCCACGACCATGACCTGACGACGGACACCCAGACCGTTCGGCGGAGCATGCCACTGCTTCCGCGCGAGCAGATCATCGAGATCCTGCGTGGGCACGAGGTCCTTGCTGGCGCCGCTTACCACTGGGCGGACATCTGCGAAGGGTCCCCACGCGTCGCGCACGTGATCGGCGGGAACCTCAAGCACAACCCAGGAGACGTGCTGGCGCCTCCCACGAACAGCAACATTTGGGAACGATTCGTGGTCGGTGCCGATGACCCGGCGTCGCCGCGGGTCCGACAGCGTTGGTTGGTGCTCCGGTACGTCGCCCTGTTCCTCCGGTTCGGGATGGAGGGCCAGCTCGCGGGAGAGGGCCGCGCCATCGCCGAGTTGATCCAGGCGGCCGACCCGACCATCACGTTCGACGTGTTCTGCTCGGTCGTGAGAGACATGCGAAGGCGAAGAGTCTTGCAGGGCGCCTCCACTCTGCGGCTCGTCCCGCGCGCACTGCATGTCTGGCTCTGGACCCAGTGGTGGGAGCACCATGGGCCCACGTTCGACGCTCCGCGGTTCCTCGGCCTTCCAGGTCGACTGCCCGCGTGGTTCTGTGAGCTCTTCCGCTACGCAGGATCGTCTCCAGCGGCGGCATCACGCGCGCGTGCGCTTCTCGACGATCCGACCGTGCTGAACGACGCCGCTCTGCAAGAGCACGCCGGGGCAGCCATGTTCAACGCGCTTGCAGAGGCGTGCCCTGAGGCAGCCGTTCGTTTCCTCGAACGAACACTCGGCCGCTGGGGCGACGAGATCCTTCGTGCCTTCGGGCCGGGCCGGCGCTCGGTGATCTTCGCCCTGGAGAAGATCGCGATGGGCAGGTCCTCGTTCCCGCGGGCGGCCCTCGTGCTCGCTCGCCTCGCCGAGTGCGAGAACGAACGGTGCGGCAACAACGCGTCCGGCGTGTTCGCCGGCTTGTTCTCTCTCGGCAACGGCAGTGGCGCTCCGACGGAGGCACCGCCAGCCGAACGCCTGTCCACCCTGAGGGCCGTTCTCCTGTCGGACCGCGTCGCGCGGCGTCAGCTCGGTCTTCAGGCCTGCCGGTCCGCCCTCTACCGCGGGCCGTTCACCAGGATAGGGGGCGCGGAGTTCCGCGGACTGCATCAGGCAACCCCCTGGGTACCACGTGATCAGGAGGAACTGCTGCAGGCCTACCGCTCCGTGTGGACGCTCACGTTGGAGGCCTGGAGGCTGTTCGACGGCGAGGACAAGCTCACCGCGGGCACCATCCTGATCGAGTCAGGCCCTCGCCTCCTCAGCAACGCGCTCGATGAACTGATCGTCGAGACGTTCGAGGAGCTCGCGGCCGTAGAGCAGCACCGCCGCGCGCTGCTCGACATGACCTTGAACGCGCTCGACACCGACCACAATGAGAGGCGAGGTGCCTGCTACGCGGCCCCCATCCGCGCGAGGCTCCAAGCACTCCACGATCGGCTGGTGGGTACGTCACTGGTCGATCGTGTCCACCGGCATGTAGGGCTCAATCTCCGAGCCGATCGACCGAGATCGCGGACCTACTCCGAGTCCGAGGAGATCATCCGGGACAGGCTCCGTCAGCTCGCAACCGAGTGCGTCCGGGATGAGCCGACGCTTCGACAACTGCTCCCATGGCTCCTCTCGCGGTCGGCGGAGCGCGCCATGCTCTTCGCAGTCGAGATCGCCCGGGTGCCCGTGGCGGAGGGCTTCGTCGACATCGTCGTGGAGGCGCAGGACACGACGCCAGCCGAGTCGGCGAGCCTCTGCTTCCTCGCAGGCCTTCTTCTCGTCGAGCGGGAACGCGGAGCTGAGAACTGGCACCGACGCCTAGATGAGTTGGCGGCTCATCGAACACGAGCAACGTGGGTCCCGGAGCTGACGTGGCGATCGAGCGGTGTAGGCGGGCTGGACGAGAGAGCCGCACGCCGGGTCCACCGAGTCATCGAAGCGGGCGCCGCGCCGCCCACGACGCTCGCCTTCTGGCACATCGGCCGTGACTTCATGGCGTTGCCCTGGGAAGTTGCGGAGCTCTGGATCATCCAGCTCTTGGCGGTGGCGACCCCGCAGACGACGTCCATAGCCACGGCGCTGTTCGCGGACTACTTCTGCCCCAGCACCGAACCACGTGGTCCCGAGCGACAGCTACCGCGCGAGCTCACGCGCCGTGTGCTTCACCAGGGATTCCCGGCGAGGGGCAGCGAGGACGCGAGCCGGGAGTACGACTGGACGCGAATCGCGGAGGCGTACCGGCAGCAGTACCCGGCGGACGCGCTCGACCTCATGGTGCTCGTCCTTGAACGGCTTCGTGAGGATCGACAACGGATCTCGGCATCGGACGAGGCCGCAAGCGTCCTCCACGCGATCTTCGCCGCGGACCCGCGAGCCGCTTGGGAGAGGCTCGCGCCGCTCATGGAAGACTGGACGAACGCCTGGTTCGTCCTTCATTGGCTGCAGGACAGCGCCCACGTCTTCGGCGATCGCGGTCCTGGCCTGCTTCACCTGGTCCCATGCGATCTTCTGTGGGCGTGGGTAGACGTCGAGCCCCAGCGACGAGCGCCGCTTCTCGCCCGCAACGTGCACAACTCTCTCGAAGGTGCGGCCGGCGCGCTCACGCGAGATGTCCTGGTCCGCTACGGCGGGATCGAACACGTCATGGGTGAGCTTCACGCGAACTTCTCGACGGAGGGGTGGTGCGGCTCGGAGGCCGGCCACTACCGCCGCTGCCTGCAGAACGTCGTGCGTTGGTCCGAAGGCGAGTCGGACCCGCACGTGCGGCGTTGGCTCGAGGATCGGATCGACTACTTGAACCGCCGCATCAACAACGCGATCGACGAGGAGGAACGAGAAGACTACTGACCACGAGGACTGGGGGCGCCGGGCGTGAAGAAGCTCAGCCGTGGATCACGAGCTTCAGCGGGTCCGGGGATCGGTCGGAGATCACCCACGGGCACAGCTGCGCGCTAACCGCTCGGACAAGGCGGTCGGCGGCGGACGACGCGAGTTGCTCGCACACCGCCTGGTGCCTCCGTCGCCAATCCGCGATCGCCTCATTGGAGTCACCCGGCCCGTCGCTCTGAGTTCCAAGCCTGCACTGGGTCCACTCGGACAAGGCGCGATCGCCGACGACGTCCAGGGCCAACGAGATGGACTCCTTCGCCGACCGAAGCGCCGGAGCGTTTCCGCTGTAAGCCAGGGCACGAATCGCGCTGCGCACGGCGATGGCAGGGCGCCTCTCCGCCGCGTTGGGGCCCCGCACCTGGCCATAGCCGCAGAGCACGTCCGGCCGGCGCTCGAGGCGGCGTGCGATCTCGGTACTCGCCTTCGAGGCGCCGCCCAGCTGTTCGGGCCGACCGCATAGCAGTGCGGACGCGGAGGTCCGCAGGAGGTCGCCGAGCTCCTGCAGGGCCGGTCCGGCATGGATAACGGGGAAGAGCGGCGGCCGCGGCAGCGGAGCGTCGATCACGCGTTGCATCTCCAAACACGAGAGGATGGCTGCACGCACGGCCACCTTGCGCTCCGCGCAGACCTCCTCGACCCACTCATGCGGGACACGAGCGCCGCCCCCCAGCGCATGCAGCGCGGGGTCATGTCCCAGCACCGCGAGGAGCCGCAGCCGTTGCATGGGCAGATCTCCGGACCGGACGCGCTCAAGGAGCCATGCCGCACCGTCGTCGGCTCTTCCAGTTGCCCGGTATCGGCGTTCCAGATTGCGCAGTCGGGCGTCGGTCATCGGTGCACGGCCACGGCCACATCCTGAACAGTGCGAGCGCAGATGACAACACGACGAAGCCCCTGGACTTGCGCTGCGCTAGTCCAGGCAGACCCGACGGGCCTTTCGGATCACGGCCCGGACCAGCGCATCGACCTCATGTCGCTGGCTCGCTCTCGCTTGCCGTGCAACCTCCTTGAGGAGGTATGCGCCAAGGACGCCGGCGTCTTCGACCGAGAGGCCGAGCGTCTGCGCGACCTTCTGTGCTGCCGAAGCGAGCGGCCGCACGTCGCGCACCCCTAGTCTCGCGCGCTTGAGCGCGCGCTCCAGCCTTGCGAGCTCGCGGAGCCTCTCCTTGTCGACACCGAGACGGATCACCTGCTCCGCGTCCTCCGGGGCGACCCGGCAGGCGTCGCAGGCTTCGGCGAGGGCGTGCAGCCTCGCGTTGTAGTCGAAGAGGCTCGCGCTCATCGGACCATCGATCGTCGCGCCAGCAGCGCAGGGCGCGGCGCCCGTTGCGCGCCATTGGCTGGCGACGTCCCTCCAGTCGGGCCGATACCGCCCGAGCGCCTCGGTGACGCTCAGGTAGCAGAACAGCATCGCGTCCACGGCATCGCGCGGCTCCTCGAGCCCGTCGATCGCGGTCGCGGCGATGGCGAGCATCGCGAGCGACGAGACGTTGATGTCGCCGAGGGCCTCGCGGTCCCTGGCGACCTCGAGGAGCCTCGCCTTCACCTCCTCGCCAGGTTCCCAGTCGAGGCGGCGGGGCTTCGGGATCGGCGCGGGGTCGAGCGTCCCGAGTCGCTCGAGGAAGTCGTCGCCCTTCTCGAGGATGTCGAAGGGGATCTCGAGCGACGTCACGTCCGAGATCACCGTGCGCCTGAGCATCGGCGGGTCGTAGCCGAGCTTCTCCGGCCAGGTGGTGCCGCTCTCCGGGTTCACCGTGAGGATCGGGACGGGCAGGGCCTCGAAGGCGCCGTTCGGCGAGGGGAGCGAGACCTTGCCGAACATGAAGGGCTCGGTCTGGGCCTTCACCTCCGGCTGCCAGCGGTTGATGTCGTCGAAGCCGACGATCGGGGCCTTGAGGGCGTCCAGGACGGTGGTCGACTCGCCCTTCGAGTTCTTCCGACCCAGGAGCGCGCGTCCGCTCTCGTGGCCAAGGTAGAAGACGAGCGTCTCCGGGTCGAGGCCGAGGATCCGGCACATGGCCTCGGCGATCCAGCTCTTCCAGCGCAGGTGCGGGCCCGACACGATGAACGTCAGGTGGTGCTTCGGCCTGATCCGGTTCCAGCGTGCGATCACGGCCAGGTAGATCAGGAACAAGAGTGGCCGAAACTCGGGGATCGGCACGTGCCGGAGGTGGGGCAGGTACCGCTCGAGCTGGGGGAACCCGTCGGAGTCGCACGTTGGCGTGGGCGCGGTGATCGCTGCCCAGGCCTCGCGCCCTGCCGGGGTCACGAAGTACTTCGTCCCGTCTCGGTCGAGCCAGCCCTTCTTCTGGAAGGCGCTGATGATGTTGTAGGCGGCGTTCTTCGGCACGCGCCCCAGGAGCGGCTTCACGACCACCGGCCCCCCACTCATGGCGAAGTACTCGAGCACCGCCCGTTCTCGCGCGTCGAGGTTGGCCATGGCTATGCCTTCCCCTTGGCCGGCGGCTGGACCTGCCGACTGACGAGCGTGGTCCAGGGCACCGACTCGAGGACCTTGTTCAGGTGGGAGAAGAGGGACTTCGGGATCCGGGCCACGCGGCGGTCCCCCCGCAAGAAGGTGACCTTGGTCTTGCCCTTCCGGAGGCGGCAGTCGGCAGGGGTCTGCACGAAGATCGCGTGCGCCACGTCGATGGGCATCTCCGCATGGTCACCGACGTTGTTCGCGAAGATGAGCTTGTCCCTCGCGGCGAACGCGAAGTGCCAGTTCTTCTCCCCGGCACAGGCGATCTCGGCCTTCCCCTTGATCTCGCGGAGGTGCTCCTGGAGCTCCTCCACGCGCAGGCTGAGCGCCCCGATCATGATCCACTTGGAGAGGTCGTGGTTGCTGTTGGGGTCCACGAAGAAGGTGGGGGCGCCAAAGACCTTCCGGCAGTGGTCGCCCATCCCCAGCCGTTGAACCGCGTCGCGGACATCGGGCGCCCTCGCCATGATGGACGCGAGCTTCGCGGTGGCCTCGTTCTCCAGCTCGTCGGTGGTCTTGCTGTTCTTGGTCACGAAGACGCCTTCCTTGCCTCCGGCTGGAGGCGCATGGAGTCCCGCAGCGCGCGGCAGACGATCGCCACGCGCTCGGGATCACGGACGAAGGTGAGGAACGCCTCGGGCCACGCAGCCGCGAGGCGGCAGAGCGCATCCACGAAGCCCGCCGGGGTGTCACCCAGGAGGGCATCCAGATGCAGGACGATGCCCACGGATGGTTGGGCACCGGGTTGGGAGGCGGGCTGCGTGGAAGCGTCGAGCGCGGGCGGGGTTGCGGCCGCCTTCGCGCTCTCCGAGGTCAAGAGCTGACGACCTTGATCCGTCGAGACTAAGCCCCCGTTTCGTGGGGGGCTTTGGCCTCCCTGTGGGGGGGCAACGTGGGGGGCGATGCCGAGAGGTGTCCGCCCCCCGCGCGTTCCGGATCCTGTTCTCCCGCTTGTCCGACGAGGGCTACTCGGCCCTTGGAACCGCACTCTCCGGCGTTCGGCTCACGCGCTCCTAGCTGTCATGTAGTCGAGGACTCGCGTGACCGCCCGTCGGAGTTCCGCCTCGGAGTCCATCAGACACGGAGCGTTCGCTGTCAGGCTGCGCGGCCCAGCGAAGAAGCGGTACTCGTTCGAGAACTTCGCAATGCATGCGAACCGCTCGGGGCCATCGATTGCCACGTACTCCGCCAAGAACACCTCGTCCTCATCGAGCGGCTTCCACGAGAGGTCAGCGAACGGCCCGCTCCTCTCCACCGTGAGAACGTGTTCCGCCGCGAGTTCCGAAGCGAGCGCTCGAACGTCACCCAGAAGCTGTTCCACTGTCTCCGGCAGATCCAGAACGACCGACACATGGAAGCCGCCCATGTCCCACGGCCGCAAAACGACGCTCTTGATCGGGTGACCCTTCACGATCCTGGTGATGTCCGCGCGAACGTTCGCCTCGCTCGGCTGGCACGTGGAGTAGGAGAACGCTCGCCGCATCCTTCACCGCCTGGTTCGAGGGTCATCGTGACCGCCCTCAGGTTCTCCCGGCGCGAGGTGGACCTGGGTTGGCCGCCCATGGTCGTCCACTGCCGTGACGCTCACCGAAACCTCGTCACCGACCCGCACTGTTCGAGCGCCTATCTCGGCGTCCGGAATCACGAACCTGAGGTCATGCTCGATCTCGACGATGACGCCGACATGCTCACGGTGGGGGTACTCGGGGAAGTCGCAAACAGGGTCCCCGGGGCGCCAGGCCGAACCGCGCTTCCACATTGTGTATGCCTCCTCGACGACGCGCGCCGGGAGGGTGGATCCAACGCCGAAACGACGGGCGTCCGCGAACGGGTTCTCGACATAGGGCAGCGCACTCGCCAAGATCTGCCTATCGGTGATGCCGATGATCTGGACGTCCACTCGATCGCCTGGCTTGGCAATCGCCTTGGGGTCACGGACGGGCGCGTAGGAGAGGTCCGGTAGCCGGACGAGGATGCTCTGCCCCTCATGGTCGAGGAACAGACCGAACGGAGCGACGTGGACAACCGGTGCGGTGACCTTGTCTCCTACCTGGAGGCGTTTCACACCCGGATCGTAGCCGCCCGCGACTTGCGCCGTCCCTTCGTACATGCAGGGGCTCCTTGTCACGCCTAGCCCCCACCGCCTTCACCATGTGAACGCTCGTCGCCGCCAGGACTTGCCGCGCCGAAGTCCTGTTTCGAGGTCAAGTCGTAGTCGACGACCCGGCGGCGGCGGCGGCGCCTCGGCGCCGCCGCCGGTCCTTGCCAGGATGGTGTAGGTGGTAAGCACCGGGGTTCACGCCCCGGAGGGAGAGGTTCGAGCCCTCGACCCCGGCAACGACACGAGGCCCCGTCGCGCGTGACGGGGCCTCGTCGTGTACGGACAACGAGCAAGGGTGAGGCCGGCCATTGCGTCGAAGCGGCATCAGTCCACCGGCCTCCACAGGTAGGCCCCGAGGAGGTCGATGTACCCGACTCGACGACGAAGCTCTACGCGCGCCACTCCGTCGGGACAAAAGTCCGAGACGGCGTCGAACGTGCACTCGATCACCAGTCTGCCCTCGAGGTCGACGAAACCCCACTTCCCGTCTGCCGCGCGCACGGCGGCACGCCCGGCGGAGTGAGGCCGGGCCTCGGCAAAGCGCGGCTCGCCGATCATCGACCGCAGCAGCGTCGCGAGGTCCTGGACGCCGTGCGGAGCGGCCACCTCGAGCGCTTCGAGGTCCTTCCGGAGGTCCCGGCCCGGCCGCCGCGCGATCAGCGCCAAGAAGTCCATTCCCACGGGTCGTCTGTGGACCAAACCCGCGGCGCTCGCCAACCTCTAACCCCCGCATGGCCGCGTGCGGGACGCGACCACGCAGGCCGGCGGCCTACAGGGAGCCGACGACCGCGTCCTCCTCGACGGGTCGCCCACGGCAAGGTGGGGGGGGGCGGGCGCCGAGAGGTAGGCCGCCCCCCGAGCGTTTCCGGCGCCTCGTGGGTGGCGTCATCGAGGCAAGTGCTCCCCTCGTGGGTAACTCGCTGCCCAACCCTGCGCCTCGGCGTGGGTCGCCGTCTAGGCATCGAGGAGGTACGTCGCTTGTGAGGGCAGGAGCTCCTCCTGACGAACCGCTCGGTTCCAGACGCGTACATGGAAGGACGAGCATGCCCAGGCCCGCGCATCCAGACGGAAGAGTCCTCCTTGGACCTCGCTTCTGCGGGGTTGCTGGCTCTTGTCTCGCGCTGCTCGGGCTGGCCCTGATCCGATATGGGCTGCCTCTCGACGTGATGACAGTGCTCGTGCTGGCGGGTGGGGCCTGCCTCGTGGGTCTGATCCGTCTGGGCTCCTCAGCCCACCTTCGTTGGGGTCTTGCCCTGATTCCTCTCCTGTTCCACCTCCACCTTCACTTCCCGTGGGAGAGCGCCTACCTGCAGGACGTCCATGGGGGTCGTATCGGCGTTCGACTGTTCCCGGACCTGCGTTTCGGGCGGGCGGGGCCGAACACGTTCCTGCTTGAACGACAGCTCGGCCCTTTGAACGCGGAGTGGCGCCACCGTTGCACCCGATCGATGTTGCTGGGGGACTGGCGGGACGGGAACGAGCGCGTCAACAGCCGGAGCCTCATCTACCACGAGGACTACCCGGAGATCCTCGCGATGTTGCCGGACGAGGAAGCTCGGAGGCAGGTCTCCGCCTGCTTGACGGACACGGGGAACCTCATTCGCGTGCACCAAGGCCTTCTACTCGCGTGCTTGAAGGCGCTTGGATACCCACGCGGCCATGACGCCAGGACGTGGTGGGCTGCGCACCAGTGGGCCTTCGTTCGGATCTCGAAGCCCGAGGAGGCCGCCCCGTTCGTCCACGGCTGGGCCGACTCCGCTCGACGACTCGGACGGGCCTGGAACGTTGGCGCTCACTACGAGCACCATCGAGAGATCCAAGATCAGATCCGCGCCGTCGAGTACCAGGAGCGAGGAACCTGGGGAGGCGACCCCGTCATGGGGCAGGCCCACTGGAACTTCCAGCTGCTCCTCGCCAAGCAGGAGGCGCAGCGGGCCGCCAAGGAGACGATCGTCTGGTGGCCACACCACCGAGTTCCCGACGAATAGCGCGCGATCACACTCCGTCGGGACCGACCCGTCGCGCGGGCTTCCGCACGATCGACGACCAAGCGCTCACACGCGCACGGTCACCCGCAGGAACGTGGCCGGGATCGACGTGCCGCCGCCTTTGCGCTGGTTCTGCGCCCCGGACAGCGCGACGAGCTGACCCTCGAGCTCGTCGGCGCGGCCGACCGTCATCGCCGCCTCAAAGGCGTTCCTCGTCGGACCGTGATCGCGGCGGAGACGTCGATGAGCCCGGCCGGGGTCGACGTCGTCCGAGGCGAAGTGGAGGGTGTCGCGCGCGAGGCCCTCGACGACCGCGCGCGGCACGACCTCCGCCGCTAAATGGGCGACCACGATTCCGCGATGGTGCCCGCTATGCCGCGACGAAGCGCCGGTGGCGCCGGGCCGCGTGGGCGCGCCGCATGTTCTTGGCGACCTGACGCGCACGGCCCTCGGCCGTCCTCTGGCCGACAGGCAGTCGGAGCCAGCGGGTGACCGCCGCCATGAGCGCCTCGATCGTCTTGTGGCGGTGGTTGCGGGTGACGTTGGCGTGCAGGGTGCCCCAAAGGCGCTCGATCTTGTTCGCGTCGGGGCAGTAGGGCGGCAAGAAGTGGAGGACGATCCTGCCGCTGAGCTTGGCCAGCGCGGCCTGGGTCTTCTTCGACGAGTGGATCACGTAGTTGTCCAGCACGACGTGGATACGCTTGGCCGCGGGGTAGGCCCTTTCGAGGCGCCAAAGCAGCGCGATGAAGAGCTCGCTGTTCTTGCGGTCAGACGCGACCCAGACGAGCTTGCGGGTCCTCGCGTCCATGGCTCCCGCGACGTAGCGCTTGGCGTTCTTTCCCGGCGTCATGACGAGAGGTTGACGACCACGAAGGCTCCAGTCGCGCCCGATCTTCGGGTTCAGGTGGATGTCGACCTCGTCGGAGAATGCCGCGACGTCGTGTTTGGGCAGTCTGCGGAGCAGCGCGGCGATCTCACGAAGTCGCTTGTTCCTGCGCCTCTTGCTCCAGGGGCACGCGACGACGGGCTTGGCCACTTTCCAGCGAGCACCGACGCGTTCGAGCGCCCGCGCGACGGTGGAGACGCTCACCTCGGCGATCCCAGCCTCCCGAAGGGTTAGCGCGAGGAGCTCGCGGGTCCACGTTGGGCGTTCCCAGCCGTACTCGCCGGGGGCATGGGCGAGGAGTTCGAGGAGCGCAGCGAGCAGGTCGTCGTCGATCTTCGGGGCGCCGTTGTCGGCACGCTTGTCGGAGAGGCCGTGTATACCCTCTCGTAGGTAACGGCGAGCCGCGTTTGCGGCCGTGGACGGCGCGCACTCAAGTGCCCTCGCGACTTGATTGCAGCCCAGCCCGCGGGCGTAAGCGAGGACCGCCTGGCACCGGACGCGGTAGTGCGGGTCCGTGCTCTTTCGCATCGCCTTCAGCAGCTGGCGTCGTTCGTGACGCCGCAGCTCGATAACAAGCTTCATCGGGTGCTCCCGACGATCGTGGCCGCCAAGCTCAGCGATCGTCGGGAGCCTCTTTATCCGGAGACTCCGACAACTGGGGATTCCCGGCCACACCACGTCCACGCGGGCGCATAAGGGCCGTCGGCGCGCGGGTTAGCCCACGACCATCGAGGATCGTGGTCGGTGATTTAGGCTCCGGTCATGACCAGCACGCAGGGCGAGGCGGCGTCCGCCCCCGCACGGCCCCGACGTACGGGCCGCTGCTGCCTCGCCGCCGTCGCGGGCGCGCTGCTCGCCCTCGCGGCGCTGACCCTCGCTCTGCACCGACCGCGCCCCGTCGGTCAGCCAGGCCCCGAGGCCGAGGCGCTCGCGCGGCGCATGGTCGAGGCGGTCGACGGCGCGGCCTGGGAGCGCACGGGCGCCGTGCGCTGGACGTTCGCGGGCGTGAACCAGCACCTCTGGGACCGGCGCCGCGGCCTGGCGCGCGTGCGCACGGACGACGTCGAGGTGCTGCTCGAGGCGGGCGCGCCGGTCGGCCGCGCGTGGCGGCGCGGCGCGCGGCTGACCGGCGCCGACGAGCGCGCGCAGGTCGCCCGCGCGCACGCCGCCTGGATCAACGACGCGTTCTGGCTGAACCCGGTGGTCAAGGCCTTCGACGAGGGCACCGCGCGCGCCCGCGTCGGCGACGCGCTCCTCGTCACCTACGGCGCGGGCGGGCTCACCCCGGGCGACGCCTACCTGTGGGATCTCGGCGCGGACGGGCGGCCCGTCGCCTGGTCCATGTGGGTGTCGATCATCCCGGTCGGCGGCGTGCGCGCCACGTGGGAAGGCTGGACGCGCCTGCCGACCGGAGCCTGGGTGGCCACCGAGCACCGGCTCCTGGGGCTCGTCCCGCTGCGCCTCACCGACGTCGCCGGTGCCGAGTCCCTCGAGGCGCTCGAGCCGGGGCCGGACCCGTTCGCGCCGCTGCTCGCGCCGGAGTGACCTCGCCGAGAGGACCGCGCGCGCCGCGTGAGCCCGCAACGGCTCTCGGTCGAGCGAGCAGGCAGAGCTCAGCCTTACTCGTCGTCGGTCGGCATGACGACGACCTGGTGGTGGTCGCGCTGGTCCCGGATCGTGAACTGCACCGGCTCCGGGAGCCGCTGAACCGGAACGCCCTTCCTGGCTGCCTGCCTCACGGCTCGCAGGCGGCCGTGCTCGAGAATGAAGGTCCCGTCGGGCACGGGGCCGATCGCGAACGCCCCCGTTTCGTCGGTCGCGGCGTGCAGGTCCAGCCGGCTCTCGAGGGCTCGAACCCGCAGGTGGACGCGCGCCAGCGGGGCTCCGCGAGCGTCCACGAGCTGACCCCGGACGAACGCCTGAAGGGGACGCATCTCGAGGCTCAGGTCGCGGACCTGTGCGCCCTCGGAGACGGTGAGGAGCCGGGTCGCGCCGAGCTTTCGATCCTCGCTCAGCGCGCTCAGCCGGTAGGAGCCCGGCGGCACCTGACTCCATCGAACGTCGAGGCCAGCCCGGAGGCCCCTGCTGGCGAACTCGGCGCCGCGCGTGCCGGTGGCGGCAGGGACGAGGGAGAGCACGACGTATCCGGCTCCGAGGTCCTCGCCGGTAGGCGGGCAGACGGTGACGTCGATCGTCCCGGGCTCGGGGATCACGAGGTCGGCGGCGGTCGCGACGAGGCCCGTGACCCTCGACGCGGTGACCGAGACCGAGGGCCCGTAGGTGAGCGGGAGGTACGTCCCCTCTGGCGGCTTCACCCGGATGCGGTAATCGCCCTCCGCCAGGTTGCGGAGCTCGTATCGGCCGTCCGGGTCGGTGGTGGCCCGCCCGGCGATCGACTCGTGCTCCGCGAACTCACGGCGCTGCACGGCCCAGACCACCCGGCCAGGGAGCGGCTCGCCGCGCGTGGACAGGAGCCGTCCCTGGACGCTCAGGCCCTCCTCGACGACCAGGTCGAGGACGGTGGCGTCGCCTGGCAGGATCTCCACGCGGTGGTCCCCGTTGACGCCTGTCGCGTCGTCATGGACTCGCACGACAGCAGGGCCCGCCGCGAGCTCGGCGCCCGTGAAGCGGATCACGCCGCTCGCGTCGGTCGCTCCGCAGACGTAGCCGCGTCCGTCCTGCTCCACGTCGACCCGCGCGGACGGCACCGCCCGACCGTCCGCGCGTCGAACGGTCCCCCGCAAGGTCGCCCTCGCCCTCAGGACCATGTCGAACCGCGTCGTCCGCCCCGCGACCACCTCGACCTCCGGATACACCTCGGGGTGAAACGTCGCGGCGCCAAGGATCAACGTCCGGCAACCCAGGGTAGTGATCTCGAAGCGGCCTTCGCTGTCGGTGACGGCCACGTCGGGAGGCCCTTCGCGAACGGGGTCCCCGAAGGAGACCCTCGCCCCCTCGATCGGGCGCCCGTCCTGATCCCGGACCGTCCCTGCGAACAGCCCAGCTCGGTAGAGGAAGAGGTCCTCGAGCTCGTCCATGCTCTCCGGCCCGAGCGTGACGTGGTTGAACCAGAACCCGCACGAGATCCCCCGGTCCAGGACGTACGCGTCGGTGAAGTAGGTGCCCGGAGGGACGTCGATCGAGAACGGACCCGGGCCGCGGACCAGGAACACGAGCGGAGCGCCCGCTCCGTCGTCGCGATGGAAGCGGAGGCGGACGTCGACCGAGCCAACGGAAGGATCCGACGCGCTGATCCGCCCCTGCAGCGGCACGAGCGAGCCGTTCGCCGGCGGCCTGCCTCCGAGGCTCCCGGGGCGCTCCGGGTCGTCGGTCGTGGAGGTCGCGCTGCGAACGCTCGCCGTGCGCTCGGAGGGGGCGATCACGGTGACGCCTCGAGCAGGTGACGACGACAGTTCGCCTGCCCCGTCTCTCTGCGATGGCGACGTCTCATTGGCCGTCGGACGCAGCAGGCTCGCGCTGAGCCCCACTCCCATGACGACGACGAAGAGGAGCGAAGCGGAGTGCCGGGAGCGACTCACACCAAGACTCCGAGCGACCGGCGCGCGTGCCTGCAGGGTCGCACCATCGCGCACGACCCGCAACGGTCCTACGCGCGCGCCCGCGGCCGCTCCTCCTGGACGGCCCAGTGCACGTGGTGCGCTGGGCCGCTCGCCCCGCTCGAGAGGAGGCCGACCCTCCAGGCCGGTCGTTGCGGGCCTCCAGCATGGCGATTACCCTCCCGCGCGGAGGGAACCCCCATGCGCCTCGCCGTCGCGCTCGCCACGTGCTCGCTTCTCCTCGCCCCGGGGCACGTCCAGGCCCAGGAGGAGCCGAGGAAGGACATCGACACGGCGTTCAACGAGGCGGTCAAGGCGCTGCTCCGCGGCGACGGCGAGGTCGCGGCCGCCGACTTCGGCGACATCGTCGACAACCGTTGGGAGGAGCTCAACCCACGCGGCCGCCACGGAGCCGCGACGCTGCACATGTTCGCGCTGCTCCTCGAGGACCGCGAGGAGGAGGCGTGCGCGCGGGGCACGAAGCTGCACGAGCTCATGCCGGAGGTGTTCTACCCGCTCGGCCGCGAGGGCTCGCCCGAGGTCGCGCGCGCGCTCTGCGTGGTGAGCCTCCGCACCGGCAAGAACTCGAGCCTGCTCTACGTCCACAACCGGTCGGACAAGGACCTCTCCATCAGCGGCACGCGCTACGAGGTCTCCTACGGCTACCAGACGTCCTCGAGCTCCGTGGGCGACGTGACCACGGACGGCTCGCCGGCGTTCCCCGGCACGCTGGCCATCCCCGCGGGCAAGGGCGTGATCGTCACCAGCCCGGCGGCCCCGGGCGGCCTGCTCGCGATGGCGGTCGCCGACGTGGTGTGCGTCCTCGCCGCGCAGTCGCAGACCCTCCACCCGCAGTGGATCTTCCTCACCATGGAGAGCTACACGCAGACGCTGAAGCGGCTGCGCATCGTCGCGAAGACGGTCCGCTGGGGCCAGGCGGCGCTGGAGGACGTGGTGCTGTTCGACTTCACGGGCGACGTCGCCGCGGGGCCGAGCGACGGGGAGAAGGGCCGTTAGCCGAGGCCGGCGGCCTGGCGCCGCCCGGTCGCTGCGCTGCATTCAGGCCCTCGCGCCCGCCCGCGCCGTCCCGTAGCGTGCGAGGCCGAGGAGGACCGATGCCGGGCACGATCGACGAGCGACTCACGGCGCTGGGCCTGACCCTGCCGGCGGCGGCCACGCCGGCGTTCAACTACGTGCCGTTCACCGTCCACGGGACGACGGTCTTCGTCGCCGGCCAGATCCCGCAGTGGGAGGGGCAGGTGCGCCACGTGGGCCGCCTGGGCGCGGGCACGGCGCTCGAGGAGGCGCAGGCCGCCGCGCGCCTGTGCGCGCTCAACGTGCTGGCGCAGGTGCGCGCCGCCTGCGCGGGCGACCTGGACCGCGTCGAGCGCTTCCTGCGCCTTGGCGTGTTCGTCAGCACGACGCCCGAGTGCGGCGACGCCCCGAAGGTCGCCAACGGCGCCTCCGACCTGCTCGTCGAGGTGTTCGGCGACGCCGGCCGCCACGCGCGCACCACCGTCGGCGTCGCCAGCCTCCCGCTGGGCGTCGTCGTCGAGATCGACGCGATCGTGGCCCTGCGCGGCTGACCGCTCAGGTTTGGCGCGCGCGCAGCAGCCGATCGGCGCGCGGGGCGCCCTGCGCCAGCTCCTCCCCGAGCAGGCGGAGCTCGCCACCCCGCGGCGAGGCGCGCCGCCAGGCCAGGCACACCGTCCGCCCGGGCGCCGGGGCGGGGAAGGGCACGAACTCGAGCCCCAGCTCGGGCCGCCCCTCGACCCCCAGCGCCATGCGCGGGACGAGCGTCAGCCCGGCGCCCGCCGCCACGGTCTGCACGAGGGTGCTCAAGCTGCTGGCCTGGAACTCCTGCGGGGGGCCGGCCCGACGGGCCGCGCACAGGCTGAGCGCCTGCTCGCGCAGTCAATGCCCGTCCTCGAGCAGGATCAGCCGCTCGGCCATGAGGTCCCGCTCCTGGACGCGGCTCCGGCGCGCCAGCGGGTGGTCGGCGGGCGCGGCCAGGAGGAACGGGTCGCGGAACAGGTCGAGGACCGCGACGTCCCCCAGCTTGGCCTCCCGGGCGAGCAGGAGCACGTCGAGCTCCCCGCGGGCGAGCAGCTCGAGGAGGCGCTCGGTCGGGTCCTCGCGGACGAAGAGCTGCAGCTCGGGAAACCGGGCCCGCAGCCGCGACAGCACCCCGGGGAGCAGGTAGGGCCCGATCGTCGGGATCACGCCGAGCCGCAGCGGCCCGGTGAGCGGCGCACCGCTGACCCGGGCCGCGTCGAGCAGGTCGTCGAGCGCCCGCAGGGCGCCCCTCGCCTGGACCGCGAGCTCCCGCCCGGCCGGCGTGGGCAGGACGTGGCGCCGGTCGCGCTCGAAGAGCTGCACCCCCAGCGTGGCCTCGAGCGCCTGGAGCTGCGCGCTGAGCGTGGGCTGCGTGACGTAGCACGCCGCCGCGGCGCGCCGGAAGTTCAGGTGCTCCGCCAGCGCCACGAAGTACTCGAGCTGCCGGACCGTGGGGCGCTCTCTCATAGCTTCACTCTATCAAACTCGTCGTCATTATCGATTGGCTCGATCACGGCCCGCGGCCTACGCTCCCTGGGTCAGGGGCGCACGCCGCGCCCCGGTGCGAGGAGGAACGATGACGACCGTTGGAAGGTCAGGCGTGCTCGCCGCGTGGGCCCTGGGCCCGCTCGTGGCGCTCAGCGGCTGCGGCACGACCCCGGAGGCAGCCCGGAACGAGACAGGCCCGGACGAGCGGCCGGCCGCCCCGGCGGCCGAGGGCGGCGCCGTCTGCCCGGTGACGGGCAAGGGGCAGGCAGCCAGGCGGGCCATGACGAACCGCGACTGGTGGCCGGAGCAGCTGAACCTGCAGGTCCTGCACCAGCACTCGCCGCTCAGCGACCCCATGGGCGCGGGCTTCGACTACGCCGCGGAGTTCGCGCGGCTCGACCTCGAGGCCTTGCGCAAGGACGTCGCGGCGATGCTCACGACGTCGCAGGACTGGTGGCCCGCGGACTACGGGCACTACGGCCCGCTGTTCATCCGCCTCGCCTGGCACAGCGCGGGGACCTACCGGGTCGCGGACGGCCGCGGCGGGTCGGCCACCGGGACGATCCGCTTCGCGCCGCTCGGCAGCATTCCGGACAACGCCAACCTCGACAAGGCGCGCCGGCTGCTCTGGCCGATCAAGCAGAAGTACGGGCGGGCCGTCTCGTGGGCCGACCTGATGATCTTCACCGGCAACGTGGCCCTCGAGTCGATGGGCTTCAAGACGCTCGGCTTCGCCGGCGGCCGCGTCGACGTGTGGGAGCCGGAGCTCGACGTCGACTGGGGGCCGGAGAGCGAGTGGCTGGGCGACAAGCGCCATACGGGCGAGCGCGAGCTCGCGCGGCACCTCGGCGCCACCCAGATGGGCCTGATCTACGTCAACCCGGAGGGCCCCAACGGTAAGCCCGACCCGCTGGCGGCGGCCCGCGACATCCGGACCACGTTCGGCCGCATGGGGATGAACGACGAGGAGACCGTGGCGCTGATCGCTGGCGGCCACACGCTGGGCAAGGCGCACGGCGCGGCGGAGCCGGGCAAGCACGTCGGCCGCGAGCCGGAGGCGGCCCCGCTCGAGGAGCAGGGCCTCGGCTGGCGCAGCTCCTACGGCAAGGGCAACGCAGGCGACACGATCACGAGCGGCCTCGAGGGGGCCTGGACCTCGACGCCCGTCGAGTGGTCGCACGGCTACTTCGACAACCTCTTCAACTACGAGTGGGAGCTGACCAAGGGCCCCGGCGGCGCGTGGCAGTGGCGGCCGAAGGACGGGGCCGCGACCGTGCCCGACGCCCATGACCCGAAGAGGTCGCACGCGCCCATGATGTTCACCACCGACCTGGCGCTGCGCCTCGACCCGACCTACGCGCCGATCTCGCGGCGCTTCCACGAGCACCCGGAGCAGTTCGAGGCCGCCTTCGCCCGGGCCTGGCACAAGCTCACGCATCGCGACATGGGCCCCCACGTCCGCGGCCTGGGCCCGCTCGTGCCGCCGCCGCAGCCCTGGCAGGACCCGGTGCCCGCCGTCGACCACGCGCTGATCGGCGACGAGGACGTCGCCGACCTCGAGCGGCGGCTCCTGGCCTCGGGCCTGTCGACCTCGCAGCTCGTCGCCGCCGCCTGGGCCTCGGCCGCGACCTTCCGCGGGACGGACCTGCGCGGCGGCGGCAACGGCGCGCGCGTGCGGCTCGCCCCGCAGAAGGACTGGGAGGTCAACCAGCCGGCCGAGCTGGCCGCGACCCTGCGCGTCCTCGAGCGGATCCAGCGGGAGTTCAACGCCGCGCAGGTGGGCGGCAAGCGCGTGTCGCTGGCAGACCTGATCGTGCTCGGCGGCGGCGTGGCCGTCGAGCGCGCCGCGCGGGAGGCGGGGCACGAGGTCCGGGTGCCCTTCTCGCCCGGACGGACCGACGCGACGCAGGAGGCGACCGACGTCGAGTCCTTCGCCGCGCTCGAGCCGCTCGCCGATGGGTTCCGCAACTACGTCGGCGCGCGCGCCGGCCGCCCGGCGCCCGAGCTCCTCGTCGATCGGGCGCACCTGCTGACGCTGACCGCGCCCGAGATGACGGTCCTGCTCGGCGGCCTTCGGGTCCTGGGCGCCAACGTCGGGGGCTCCCGGCGCGGCGTGTTCACCGCGCGCCCCGGGGCGCTGTCCAACGACTTCTTCGTCCACCTGCTCGACGTGGGCACGCAGTGGCGCAAGGCCGGCCAGGACCTCTACGAGGGGCTCGACCGCAGGACCGGCGACGTCAGGTGGACCGCGACGTCCGTCGACCTCGTGTTCGGCTCGAACTCGCAGCTGCGCGCGATCGCGGAGGTCTACGCCAGCGACGACGCGAAGGAGAAGTTCGTGCGCGACTTCGTGGCGGCCTGGACCAAGGTCATGAACCTCGACCGGTTCGACCTCGCCCGCCGCTGACCTCGCCGGCCGCCCCGTCGCGCGCGACGGGGCGGCCGCTTCAGTCGGGATGCACCAGCGCCAGCCAGCCGTCCTCGAACTCGAGGACGTAGGGCCCCGGGGGCGGCAGGCCGTAGACGAGCACGCGCGCGCCGTCGTGACGCGAGACCCACCACGGGGGGAGGAGCCCGTCGAGCTGAAGGTTCAGGTCCTCCTGAGGCCCCCGCCCCTCGACCGGCACCAGCCGCGCGTAGGTCCGGCGGGACTTCCCTGAGCCCGTGGAGTAGATCGACAGCCGCATGGCGACCGGCGTCGTCTCGTCGAGGAGCTGGCCCAGCTCGCGCCAGACGCCGGGGAGCCGCAGCAACCACTGGCCGCAGTACCACACCCCCAGCCCGAGGACGCACAGCAGCATGCAGCAGAGGAGCAGCGCGATCGGCCAGGGATTGTGGCCGCGGTGCGTGCTGGCCGCCTCCCAGAGGCCGGACGGGTGAGTCAGGGCCCAGAGGAGGAGGCCCGAAGCGACCGAGAAGGTGAGCGAGTGGACCACGCCGCTGAAGACGAGCCGCGTGTAGGGCCCCAGGCGCGCCAGCGCGCCGGGCCGCCGGTGCGGCGCCCGCGGCTCCGCCTCCGGCGGCAGCCGCGAAGGCAGCGGCTCGCGCCGACGCCCCCGGCGCAGCTCCGCGTCGGGCGCCGGCCCGCTGCAGCCGATCGTCGGGCAGCGTCGGCGCCCGGCCGTCTCGGCGCTGCACTCCGGGTGCCACGCCGCGCCGCACCCGGGGCAGTGGTGCACGGCGCCCTGCAGGCCGTCGTGGCAGTAGACGCAGCGCCCGCCGCGAGGTCGACCGACGAACCGGATCTGCGCCACGGCTGGACCTTACCGCGGGGCCGACCCGCCCGTCGAGGGCGCGTCCAGCGCGCGCAGCCCGCGCGCGAGGTCGTCGAGCACCGAGGGCGACCCGCCCAGCGCCGGGGCGTGGCGCTCGACGAGGTCTCGCACGGCCGCGGCCAGCGCGGTGCGGAGGACGTCCGGGGCGACGCGCGCCACCTCGCCGCCGCCGGCGTGGACCGAGAGCGCGCCGCCCGCGCGCCGCGCGCGCGGACGCTCGACGCGGAGCGCGAACGACGAGCCGGCGGCCACGAATGTCGCGGAGCGCTGCGCGGGCGCGGCCAGGAGCCGGACCACGACGTCGAGCAGGTCGGCGGCCGCCTCGAGGAGCAGCACGCTCGGGCCGCCGCGCGTGGTGGCCTCGCCCAGGTCGCCCCGGACCGTCAGGTGCCCGAGGCCCGGGGCCAGCGCGGGGTCGGCGGGCTCGAAGGAGAAGGCGATCACCGGCCCAGTGTCGCGCCAGGGGGGCCGCCGTCGACCCGTGGCGGTGGGGGCGGGCGTGCGCTACAGGAGTGGTGTGCCCTGGCGCTGCGGAGCCTGCGGGGTCGAGGTCGCCGACGACGGCTGCGCCGCCTGTCCGTCGTGCGCGGCCGTCAAGGGCGCCTGGACGCTGTTCGCCGCGCAGACGCGGCGCTTCGTCGTCGGCACGAAGAAGGTCGTCGTCCTGCGCGGCGACGACCCGACGCCGCGCGCGGCCGACGACCCGGCCCGCGCGGCCGACGCCCCGGTCTCGGCGACCCGCGCCGTGTCGCTCCCCAAGCCCGTGGCGCGCGACCTCGCCGCGCGCGGGCTGCTCCCCGCGTCGCGCGACCTGCTGCTCGTGCGCGTGACCGCCCGCGGCGCGGCCGCGCGCACGGTGACGCTCGTCGCCGACTTCGCCGCTCGCGAGTCGGAGGAGCACGCGCTCGAGCCTCACGCCGAGGCGGACGGCGAGGGGGTCGTCGACGTGCCGATCGTCCTCGTGCACGGCGAGGGCGACCTCGCCGGGATCCACTTCCCGGGCGTGCACGTCGTCGACGTCACCGAGGACGCCGGCCACGCCGTGCGCGTGGAGGTCTCGGCCCTGCGCCGCCCGCCCGTCCGCCTGCCGCTCGGCGGGCACTGGGCCGCCGTGCGCCTGCTCGAGCCCGACGGGCGCCCGGCCGCCGGCGTGGCCGTGTCGCTCGTCCTGGCCGACGGCTCGCGTCGCCCCGCGACGACCGACGACGACGGGAACGCCCGCTGGGAGGACGTCCCCGCCGGCGCCGTCGCGCTCGAGCTCGACGACCCGGCGACCTTCCCCGACGTCGTCGACGACGACGAGCCCGCGCCCGTCGACGACGCGCCCCCGGCGCCCCCGGACGACGCACCCGCGCCCGCCGACGACCCCGACGCCGACCTCGCCGACTACGACGCCCACCCGCTGCAGCGCCCCTGGGGCGGCGCGCGCTGGGCCGCCGTGCGCCTCGTCGAGCCGACGGGCGGCCGGCGGCCGACGCGGCCGTGGCGCTCGTGCTCGACGACGGCACGCGCCGCGAGGCGCGCACCGACGCCGACGGCGTCGCGCGCTGGGACGACCTCCCCGACGGCGCGGCGAGCCTCGAGCTCCTCGACCCGGCCTTCGTGCCGGAGGCGCAGGAGGAGCCGGCCGAGGCGCCGCCGCCGCCGCCCGCCGGCGACCGGAAGGACGAGGCGCCGCTCCCGGGCGCCGCCGAGGCGCCCGACCTCGACGCCCCGGAGCCCGCGGACCTGAAGCGGCCCCGACTGGAGGCGAGCGCGTGAGCACGCACGTCGTGAAGCAGGGCGAGTGCCTGGCGTCGATCGCCGCCCGGCACGGCCTCACCTGGCGCCAGCTCTGGGACGACCCCGGCAACGCCCCCCTGCGCGAGCGGCGCAAGGACCCGTCGGTGCTGCACCCGGGCGACGAGGTGGCGATCCCGCCCGAGGGCGCGCCGCGCGCGCCGCTGGCGCTCGACGCCGTGACCACCGTCGTGCGCCGGCGCCGCGGCCACCGTCCGCTCGTGCTCCGCCTGCTCGACGACGCCGGCGCGCCGCTCGCCGACGCGGACTACCGGCTCACGCCCGACGGCGGCGAGGCCCGCGCCGGCAAGACCGACGCGGCCGGCGTCCTCCGCGACGAGCTCCCCGTCGAGGTCGTCGCGGCCCGGCTCGAGGTCGGCGAGCGGACCTTCGCCCTCGACGTCGGCCACCTCAACCCGCTCGAGGACACCGCCGACGACGGCGTGTCGGGCGCGCAGGCCCGGCTCGTGAACCTCGGCTACCGCCCGGGGCGCGTCGACGGCGTGGTCGGCCGCCTGACCCGCGCCGCCCTGCGCGCCTTCCAGGCCGACGAGGGCCTCGAGGTCACGGGCGCGCTCGACGCCCCCACGCGGACGCGCCTGCGGGCGCGGCACGGGTGCTGACATGAGCCACGCCGTCGCCGCCGGCTCCCGCGCCGGCGCCCTGCGCGCCGCGCCCCGCGCCCACTCGCGCCTGGTCATGCTCGAGCACGACGGCCCCGCCGGGCCGCTCGGCTCGCTCCAGGCCGCCCTGGGCTTCTCGGCCGCCGCGCCCGACGCCGCCCTGAAGGCGGAGCTCGACCGCGCCGTCGCCGCCGACCCGGGCGGCCTGGGCAAGACCGCGTTCGCGGTCCTCGACCTGACGACCCCGGGCGCGGCGCGCTACGCCGGCCACCGCGCGACGATCCCCTTCTACCCGGCGAGCATCGGCAAGGTGGCGATCATGTTCGCCGCCTTCCAGCTCCGCCACGACCTCATGGCGCTCGCCCGGCGCGAGGGGATCACCGACTTCGACGCCCTGGCCGACCGCGCCGCCACCTACTGGGCCGCGGCGCAGCAGCCCGACCCGGCCGTCCCGAAGACGGTGCTCCGCGCCAGCAAGCCCGAGCTCGCCGCGCACGAGCAGCTCCTGCTGATCGACGGCAAGCCGGCGAGGATCTACCACTACGACCGGGTCCGGCTGGAGCGGATCTTCGACAAGAGCGCCGGGATCGCCCCGCTCCGGTTCAAGAGCGACGGCCTCGGCTTCCACCAGCTCTACTACATCGAGTATCCGGCCGAGCGTCGCGACCTCGACGCGAAGCTCGGGCGGCCGGTGGTGCCGACCACCGACGTGAGCAAGCTCGGCTTCGCCGACCGCCTGGCGCTCACGGTCGGCTTCTCGAACAACTACGGCCCCCGCGCGCTCGTGGCCGACCTGGGGTTCGCCCTGGTCACGTCGCCGCTGCTCCGCTCGGGCCTCTTCGACCCGGAGCACGGCGGCCTGTGGCTGGGCAACGCCTACGAGAAGGGCAAGACCTTCCGCGGGGCGCCCGTCGGCGGCGGGGCCACGACGGCGACGGCGCTCTCGCTCGTGACGCTCATGGCGGCGCTCTTCCGCGAGGTCGTGTTCGACCCCGCCGCCTGCGCCGAGGCCCGGCGCCTGCTCCACAAGGGCCCGGGGATCCCGATCGGCGTCGACTTCGACGCCGACCCCGCGGCCTGGGCCGGCGCCGACGCGGGCGCGGGGACCACGAGCTTCGTCCTCCAGGCGCTCCGGGGCATGCCCGGCGCGGGCGCGCTGAAGGTCCACTCGAAGCTCGGGATCTACAAAGGCACGTGCGACGTGGCCCACGTCGAGCACCGCCTCGCCAGCGGCCGGACCCTGCGCTACGCCGTGGCGATCCTCGACGTGCCCGACGGCCAGCACGCGCGCCTGGGCGCCGCGGCGCGGGCGGTCGACGAGGCGGTCCGCGCCGTGAACTGACCGGCGCGCGTCAGTGACCTCCGCCGCGCACGGGGAACACGGTGATCACGCTGCCGTCGGCCGTGTCCACGACGACCCGCACGTTGTCGGGCCGGCCGTTGACCGTCACGCGCCGCTCGAAGGTCTGGATCCGGCGCTGCGGGTCGGACACGCGCACGCCCCGCGACACGACCTCGCGCGCGGCCGCCTCGACCTGCCGGCGCGTCGTGCCGGCCCGGAACAGGTCGCCCGCCCCGCCGGGGTGGTCGCCCGCGACGTGGCGCGCGTCGACGTGCCGCCAGCCCGAGCGGAGGTCGCCGTCCTGCATGCGCGGCGTCCCGCGCCAGAAGCCCTGGCCGGCCGGCGCCGGGTCCGCGTCCCCGCGCGGCGCCGGGTCCCGGCGCGGGCCGGTCCGTGCGCGGCGTCGACTCCCGTGCGCGGCGCAGGGTCGGGACGCGGCGCAGGGTCCGCGCGCGGCGCAGGGTCGGGGCGCGCGGCGCGTCGTCCTGGCCTTCGCGGCGGCCCGCGGGCCGTCCCGGTCCCGCGGGCGACGCTCGGGTCGAGGCGCTGCGCCAGGCCGTCCTGCGCTGCCGCGCCGCGTCGTCGGCGGCGGTCGCCGCCGGCGCCGGACCCGCGCGCCGGGAGGCCGTGCGCGCCTCCAGCGCCCGGTGGCAGCCGCCGCCGCGCCTCGTCCACGGCGGCGAGGCTGGCGCGCGTCGCGCCCGCCGCGCCGCGCAGGAGCGGGCCCAGGGGCGCCAGCGCCTCGTTGCGCAGAACCCGCTGTCGCCGCGGCCACGGTCCCTGGCGTTCTGGCGTACCACGCCGGCGCGCGCGCGAGCGCCCCGCGCCGCCGCCGGGCGCGGGTTGCTGCCGCCGGCGCGCCGCGCACGGCGCCGGCGCGCCTGGAGATGCCCGGCATCCTGCCGCCGCCCGCCGGCAGCGCCCGCACGGCGCCGACGCCGCTGTAGAGCGCCAGGCCGAGCCCGGCCGCCTCGCCGTAGACGCGCGCGTCGCGCGCCAGCTCCTGGTCGTACGCCCAGCGGCTCAGGTTCGGGTCCCACAGGTCGAAGGCCACGAAGCCGACGAAGCCGTCGACCGCGCCCAGCGACCGGCTCTGCGCCCGCTCGCGCGCCGCGCGCTGCTCCTCGGCCGTGCCCGTGATCCCCGTCAGGTGCCCCAGGCCGACCGCCCCGTCGACGACCGCCGCGCGCGTGTCGCCCCAGCGGTCCTGCAGCCAGGCCCCCGAGCGCCGCGCCCAGCCCGGGACCTCCCACAGGCCCAGCGGGTCGACGTACTCGACCGGGTTGCCGCTCACGTAGGCGTAGGCGTTCGTCCCGCCGTGCAGCCCCGACGGGTCGGGCGCCAGGAACCGCCCCAGCGCCGGGTCGTAGGGCCGCGCGCGCAGGAGCACGAGCCCGGCGGTCGCGTCGAGGAGGCGCCCGGCGAAGAACAGCGGTCGCCCGGCCGCCGGCCCCTCGACGACCTCGCCCCACGGGTCGTAGACCACCCGGTCGACGCGCCGCCCGTCCGCCCCGGTGTAAGCGAGCACGTGCCCCAGGTCGTCGGCATGGACGAAGCACCAGGGGCCGTCCTCCCCATCGCGGTACGCCAGCGGCTCGTCGAGGTCCGGGCCGTAGACCCACAGGCGCTCGAGCGCGCCCGCCTCGTCGACCTCGGCCAGCAGGCGCGTGTCGTCCCACACGTAGCGCACGGTGCGCCCGCCCTCGCTGCGGGCGCGCAGGCGGCCGAGGGCGTCCCAGGCGTAGCCCACCTCGGGGCGCCCGGCGCGGCGCACGCGCACGAGGCGGCCCAGCGCGTCCCACTCGAACGCGTCGTCGCCCAGGCGCACGAGGCGCCCGGCGCCGTCGTGGAGCGCGAGGTCGTCGCCCCGCGCCTCGAGGCGGCCGAGGACGTCGAACGTCGAGGCGACCGCCCCGGCGCGCGTGCGGTCGCCGTCGGCGTCGAAGCGCCAGGCGCGGTCGCCCGCGGTCACGAGGCGCCCGGCGGCGTCGAACGTCCGCGCCGTCGCCGCCCCGTCGCGCGTCGTGCGCGCGCGCTCGTGGCGCGCCGAGAAGGCGTGCTCGAGGTCGAGGACCGGCGCGCCGTCGCGCCCGCGCACGGCGAGGGCCACCTGCCGCCCGAGGTCGTCGTGCCGCGCCCGGCTGACGACGCCGTTGGGGTAGGTGAGGCCCGCGCGCTGCCCGCGCGGGTCGTGGTCGAAGCGGAAGGTTCCGGCCGGCGACTCGAGCGCCAGCAAGAGCCCCTGCGCGTCGTGGTGGCGCACGAACGCGCCCCACGGCGTCTCGACCCGCTCCACGCCGCCCCGGCGCGTGACGCGCACGTCGACGCCGGCGGCCTCGTCGACGAGCAGCGCCACGTCGCCGTCGCGCGCGCGCTCGAGGGCGCCCTCGGGCCCGGCCGCGCGGACGAGGTGCCCGTCGTCGTCCCAGGTGAACTCGAGCCGCGCCTCGCCCGCCGGGCCCGAGGCCTCGACGCTCGCCGGGCGCCCGGCCTCGTCGTAGGCGTAGCGCCACTCGCGCCCGCTCGCGTCGACGCGCAGGAGCGGCCGCCCGCGCGCGTCGCGGCGGTAGGTCGTGCGGCCGGCCGGCCCGTCGGTCGCGCGCAGGTGGCCGTCCGCCCACTCGAACCACCAGCTCCGCCCGCCCGGCGTGCCGACGCGGGCCAGGCGCTCGCCCTGCCACGCGTAGGTCGTCCGGCCCGCCGGCCCGACCTCCGCCACGAGCGGGCCGCCGTCCTCGTCGGGGCCGTACTCCCAGCGCGTCACCCGCCCGTCGGGCCCCGTGCTCGCCGTGAGCCGGCCGAGGTCGTCCCACTCGAACGTCTCGCGGACGGGCGGCGTCGTCGCGGCGGTGAGGGCGACCACGCGGCCGCGCGCGTCGCGCGCCGCCCGCAGCGCCGCGCCGCCGGGGAGGCGCCGGTCGTCGAGCGCCCCCGGCGCCAGGGGGGCGCCGCGCCCGAGCGCGTCGAGCGGCCGCTCCCGCGGCCGCGCCTCGCCCGGGCCCTGGGCCGCGACCGGCCGGCCGCGGTCGTCGAACCACACCTGCTCGACGCCGGCGGGGGTCGAGACCACCCAGCGGTCGGGCGCCAGCGCGTAGCGCCACGTCCCGCCGGGCGAGCGCATGGTCACGACGTCGGCGCCGACCTCGTAGCGCTGCCGCCAGCCCGGCGTCCACAGCTCGAGCACGCGGCCGTCGAGGTCGTGGCGCGCGCCCAGGAGCTCGCGCGCCCCGGCGCGCACGTGGACGACGCGCCCGCCCTCGACCCGGTAGTCGCGCTCGAGCGCGCCGCGGACCGCGCGCAGCTCGCCCCGCTCGTCGCGCGCGTAGGTCACGACGGCCGCGTCCTCGGCGCGCGCGACCTGCCCGGCGCCGTCGAGGACCAGCGTGACGCTCGTCGGGCCGTCGACCAGGCGCACGCGCCCCGGCGCGCGCTCGACGCGGTAGCCGGGCGCGACCTCGACGAGGTCGCCCGCGGCGTCGAAGCGCAGCCGGCGCCCCGTGGCCTCGAGCAGCTCGAAGCCGTCGGGCGCGCGCAGGAGGTGCTCGACCTCGCCCAGGACCGAGACGTACACCTCGCCCGCGTCGACGCGCGCGACCGGCGCGAAGGCGCTCACGCCCTGCAGGCGCTGGACGACGAGCCCGCCGTCGACGACGCGAACGCGGGCCTCGTGCTCGGCGCGCCAGCCGGCGCCGAACGCGCCGGGCGTCGCGTCGCCCGAGGTGCGGGCGCGGCGCAGGGCCACGCCGCCGAGGTCCAGGTCGGTCTCGAACAGCGTGACGAGCCCCGTCGTCGGGTCGACGTCGACGCGCAGGCCGTCGTCGGCCGCGAGCCCAAGCGCCGGCGCGTAGCAGGTCGGCGCGGACGCGCCGGCGAGGTCGCCCGCGGCCGACGCGACCGGTCGCGCGTCAGCCGGGGGCCCGGCGACGACCGGGGGCGCGGCGATCGGGGGACCGGGGAGCCGAGCGACCTCGGGCGCGGCCGCCGGGGCGGGCCGCTCCGGGGCGGCGGCAGGACGCGCGACGCTCGTCGCCGGCGGCGGCACGTGGGCCAGGTCGGCGACCGGCCACGCCGCCCAGGCGAGGGCCAGGAGGAGGACCCCGGCGACGGGAGCGACGCGCCGCCGCTCGCCCGCCTGCAGCTCGCGCCACGGCATGGGATCTTCCTCCGGGCCGGTCGGCCGCAAGGCCTGGACCGCGACGTAACCGTCGTGGCCCACGCGGCGCGTCTCCCGGTCGGTCTCGCGCCTGTCCGTCCTCGGGCCGGGCGGCCCGCCGGCGGACCGCTCGGCCGCCGGCGCGGCGCGCGGCGGTGCCGTCGGCCCGCCCCCCCGTTGATCGTCCCCCGGCGACCGGGGACACTCCTGCGCCCGCGACCGCCGTCGCCCCAACCCCGAAGGAACTCGCCATGGCCTTCCACCAGCAGCTCGCCAAGGTCCTCTCCCAGGACGGCTTCCTCGCCGCGCTCGACCAGAGCGGCGGCAGCACCCCCAAGGCGCTGAAGCTCTACGGCGTCCCCGAGTCGGCCTACTCGGGCGAGGAGGCGATGTACGTCAAGGTCCACGAGATGCGCACGCGCATCGTCACGTCGCCCGCCTTCAACGGCGACCGCATCCTCGGCGCGATCCTCTTCGAGGACACGATGAACCGGCAGATCCGCGGCAAGGGCGCGGCGCAGTACCTGTGGGAGGAGAAGCGCGTCGTCCCGTTCATCAAGGTCGACAAGGGCCTGGCCGCGGAGCAGGACGGCGTGCAGGTCATGAAGGACATGCCCGACCTCGAGGGGCTGCTCGAGCGCGCCCGGGCCAACGGCGTGTTCGGCACGAAGATGCGCTCGGTGATCAAGCAGGCGAGCGCGGCCGGGATCGAGAAGGTCGTCGCGCAGCAGTTCGAGGTCGGCCTGAAGATCGTCGAGGCCGGCCTCGTGCCGATCATCGAGCCCGAGGTCGACATCGGTTGCCCCGACAAGGCCGAGGCCGAGGACCTGCTCGAGGCGGCGATCACGTCGCGCCTCGACGAGCTCGACCACGACCAGATCGTCATGCTCAAGCTGACGCTGCCCGAGGAGGACGACTTCTACGCGCGGCTGATCGACCACCCCAACGTCGTGCGCGTCGTGGCCCTCTCGGGCGGCTACAGCCGGCGCAAGGCCAACGCGCGCCTGGCGCGCAACGAGGGCATGATCGCCAGCTTCAGCCGCGCCCTGACCGAGGGCCTCTCGGCGCAGCAGAGCGACGCCGAGTTCGACGACGCGCTCGACGCGGCGATCCAGAGCATCTTCGAGGCGTCGCGCACCTGAGGGCAGGGGCGCCGACTTGCGCCCCACCTCGAGACGCACATCGAGAACGGGATTCCGGGCTCGTCGGACGACGTGAGCCTGCGGCTGGTCCGCTGACCGCGCGTCACCTCGCGGCCCCGCGGCCCGGGTGGGTCCCCCAGCCACCCGTCGCCCACTTACACTGCTGCCCTCGGGACGCGAGGGAGGAGGCCAGGTGCCGAGCGGAGTGAAGGCCTGCGGCGTGATCGTGCCCGACCGGGTCCCGGTCGACCTGCTGGTGCGCTGCGCGCGGCACCTCCTCACCGAGGGCGCGAGCCAGCGCGAGCGGGGCGCCGACGCGCCGCTCGAGGTGCTCGAGGCGGACCGCGGCGTCGCGCCCGACGACGTCCGGGGCCGCGCCCTGGTCGTGGGGCGCCTGCGCGGCGCGCCGTTTCTCGGCCTCGACCTGCCCGGCGAGGCGCAGGACGACGACGAGGCGCGCGGCGAGGCGCTCTCCGCGCTCGCCGAGACGGTGGCGCGGGCGTCTGACGACGTGGCGGTCGCCTGGTGGACCCTCGCCGACGGCGGGGAGGGCGTGGCCGCCTACCGCGGCGAGGCCGCGCTCTACGAGGACGAGCACCCGGGCGAGGGCGCGCCCGACGCAGGGCGGCCGCCGGCCGACCGCCCGCTGGGCCGCGTGCTCGCCGGCCTCGGCCGCGCCGCCGCGGACGAGGTCACCCCGCCGACGACGACCTCCGTGCCGCTCGACGCCGCCGGGGCCGGGCCGACCTCGGGCCGCCGTCGCCCGACGTGGGCGGCCGTCGAGCGGCTCGCCGCCGCCCTGCCGAGGCGCCCGCGGCGAGCGGCGCGCCGGCGGCCCCCGCCGCGCCGCCGCCCGACCAGCGCGCGCAGATCATGCTCGTGATCGGGCTGGCCGTCGTGACGCTGGCCCTCGCGATCCTGTTCACGGTCCTGGCGGCCATTCGCGGCTGAGGCGTGCTCGACGGCTGCGGGCGACGAGGCTGGCCGCGAAGGCGGGTCACCAGCGAAATCTCTTCAGCGGCTCCGAGGCCATTCGCGGCCGAGGACGCCGGCTCGCCCGATCAGGTAGGGTCGTGGCCATGAAGCTCACCACCCCGCTGTCCGAGCGCCTCGGCCTGCGCCTGCCGTTCGTGTGCGCGCCGATGTTCCTCATCTCCAACCGCGAGATGATCGTCGCCTGCGCCGAGGCGGGGATCCTCGGCTCGATGCCCTCGCTCAACGCGCGCACGCCGGAGCAGTTCCGCGCCGACCTGGCCTGGATCCGCGCGCGCACCGACCGGCCGTTCGGGATCAACCTGACGATCGGCCTGACCGCCCCCGAGCGGATCGAGGCCGACTTCCAGGCCTGCGTCGAGCACGAGGTCCCCGTGCTGCTCACCAGCTACGGCAACCCGACCGACCTCGTGCGGAGGGCCCACGAGCGGAAGATGACCGTGTTCCACGACGTGATCGGCCTGGCGCACGGCAAGAAGGCGGTCGCCGCCGGCGTCGACGGGATCATCGCCGTGGCCGCCGGCGCCGGCGGCCACGCCGGGCGGGTGTCGCCGTTCGTGCTGATCCCGTGGCTGAAGGAGGCGCTGAACGTGCCGATCCTGGCCGCCGGCTGCATCAGCGACGGCCGCCAGGTCGTGGCCAGCCTCGCCCTGGGCGCGTCGCTCTGCTACATCGGCACGCGGTTCATCGCGTCCGTCGAGTGCGGCGCCGTGGACGCCTACAAGCAGAAGGTCGTCGCGGCGACGCCCGACGACATCGTCTACACCGACCTGGTCTCGGGGATCCACGCCAACTTCCTCAAGGACACCGTCCCCGAGGGCTTCCAGCCCGACCGCTCGCCCGAGGGCGCCAAGCGCTGGCGGGACATCTGGAGCGCCGGCCAGGGCGTCGGCCTGATCCACGAGGTCAAGCCGATCGGCGCGATCGTGGACGACCTGGCCCGCGAGGCCCACGACACGCTGGCCGGGCTCGCCTGACCGGCGTGCCCTTGCGCCGGTCCTCTGCCTGACCGACGCTGGTAACCGGTCAGGAGAAGCCATGGACCCTCGCGCCCGTCGTCGGCAGATGAAGGAAGCGGCCGAGCGGCAGCGCGCCAGGAGCCAGGAGAGCCAGGAGGGCGAGCCCCTCGGGGAGGCCGAGGACGCGCCGCTCCACAACACGCTCGGCCCTGGCGACACGAGCGCGGTCCCCGACGAGCTCGCGCGGTTCGCGTCCGACGAGGTCGAGTGCCCCTTCTGCGCCGAGCGGATCAAGGCGAAGGCGAAGGTGTGCAAGCACTGCGGGCGCGACGTCGCCGCCCCCCCGCCCAAGGCCAGCAAGCCGGGCCTCCGTCGCGGCGCCAGCGAACGGGTCGCCGCGGTGCATCACCACCACCACGCGGGCGCCGGCAAGAGCGGCGGCGTCGCGGCGGTGCTCGCGGTGCTTCTGCCGGGCCTGGGGCACATCTACGCCGGACGGCTCGTGGCCGGGCTGCTGTATCTGTTCGGCCTGCCGATCGGCATGTTCGTCGCCACGATCGTCGTCGCGAGCGCCGGGCTGGCCGCGGGTGCCGCCGCGGGCGGCGACGCCGGAGCCCTCGCCGGCTACGGCGGCGGCGTGCTCTTCATGTGGTTGATCGGCTTGCTGGTCTACCTCTGGCAGATCTTCGACGCCTACTCCTCGTGCTCCCCGGGCGGCGCACGCTCCCCGCGCCGACCGCGCCGGCGATAGCCGGAAGCTCTTCGTCCACCCCGAGCCGAGGCCCTCGTGGCCGCGGACCCTGGGCCGGTCCGCCCCGGGGCCATGCGTCCCCCGGCGAACGCGGCCATACTCCCTCCGTGCGCTACGGGCCCTACGAGGTGCTGGGCGAGCTCGGCCGCGGCGGCATGGGCGCGGTGCTCCGCGCGCGGCACGTCGAGACCGGCGCCGAGGTGGCGCTGAAGGTCCTCCTCGACGCGCACGGGCCCGAGGACCTCGAGCGCTTCGCGCGCGAGGGCCAGGCCCTGGCGCGCCTCCGCCACCCGGGCGTCGTCCCGGTGCACGCGGCGGGGGCGGAGGGCGGCCGCGCGTGGCTGGCCATGGACCTCCTCGATGCACCTCGAGGCCGACGACGCGCGCGCCGCCCTGGCCGACCTCGACCTGGCCGTGCGGCTCGACGACGACGCCGACGGTCGGCTCGCGCGGGCGCAGGCCCTGCTGCTCCTCGGCGAGGGCGCGCGCGCCCGGGCCGACCTCGACCAGGCGCTCGCCCGCGGGGGGGCCCCGGTCGACGTCCTGCTGCTGCGGGCCGGGGCGCGCTGGCTCACGGGCGACGGCGACGGCGCCCTGGCCGACGCGGCCGCCGCCTGCGCCGCGTGGCGCCGCGGGCGCCCGGCCCGCTCGCCCTCCGCGCGCGCCTGCGCCTGGCGCTGGGGGACGCGGCCGGCGCCGAGGACGCGAGCGCCGCCCTGGCGCTCGCGCCGGGCGACGCCGGCGCGCGCGTCCTGCGCGCCCGCGCCCGCGCGGCGCTCGGGCGTCACGACGCGGCCCTGGCCGACGCCGACGGGCCTGCCGGCGCGCCCCCACCGAACCGGCGGCGCGCCTGTGCCGGGCGTGCCTGCGGCGCGAGGTCGACCCTGCCGGCCCGCGACGACCTCGCGCTGACCGCGACGCTCCCGGCCGCCGACCCGCGCGAGCGCGCGCGCGCGCGCCGAGGCGCGCGCGCCCTCGTCGGGGACGCGGCCGGCGCCCGCGCCGACTGCGACGCCGCCCTGGCCGCCGACGCGCGCGTCGTCGAGGCCCTGCTCCTGCGCGCGCGGCTGCGCCGGGCGGCGGGCGACCTCGCCGGCGCCCGGGCCGACGTGGCCCTCGGCCTCGGGCGCGACGCCGGCCGCGGCCGACGTCGCGCGGGCCCTGCGGGAGGAGCAGGCCGCCCTCGGGCCGTGACGCGGGTCAGGTCACGTGTCCGCCCAGCTCCCCGAGCACGGCGACCGTCTGCAGGCTCGTCGCCAGCAGCCGGCCGTCGGGCGTCCAGAGCTCGCCGCGCTCCTCGGACGAGCCGCCGCGGGTCACGGCCGCGCGCGCCGTCACCAGGAGGGGCGTGCCGGGCGCGACGGCCGGCCCGGGCAGGTCGACGAGGTGACAGGCCATGGCCACCGTGCCCACGGCGCGCGGCGCGGTCAGCCGCGTGAACAGCGCCGGCGGCCAGGCGTCGAGCAGCGCCACGCGCGCGGCGGCGTCGTCGGGCGTCGGCGCGCGGAACCAGGTCCAGCCGCCGAGCGCCGGCTCGGCGCCGGGGCCCGAGAGGACCTCGGCGCCGAAGCAGCGGGCGTGCGCCACGTGCTGGCAGTAGGCCGGCAGGGCCATGGGCGGCGACCAGGGCGAGACCTGGTCGGGCGGCGGCACGTCGGGCGCGGCGACGGCCGGTCCGTCGGCGACCCTCGGCCCGGCGCGCGCGAACGTGCCGCTGGCGCGGGCCACGACGCGCTCGCGGCGCCGCAGCTCGGCCTCGAGGAAGGTCACGTTGAGGCCCACGCGCAGGGCGCGCACGTGGACCTCGGCCGGCCCCGGGCGCGCCGGCGCGCACAGGACGCAGCCGAAGGCGCGCAGCGGCCGCTCGGGGTCGGCCAGCTCGGCCTCCATGGCGCGGACGAGCCAGGCCGCGACCAGGCCGCCGAAGGCGCCGCGGCCCTGCAGCCAGCTCGGGTCGCCCTCCACGGCGTAGCGCCCCGGGCCGACGGCGCGCACGGCGCTGGCGACGACGAACGACGGCTCAGCCGACGTCACGCCGCTCTCCTCCGACGCCGGCGCAGCGCCGACGTCGTCCGCCAGGGCATCGGGCGAGGGGGATTCGAACCCCCGACCTCACGGTCCCAAACCGCGTGCGCTACCACTGCGCCACCGCCCGTCGTCGGCATGGTAGCAGCGCTCCCCGGCCCGGCGAGAGCCCGACCGACACCGCGCGACGGCGCGCGGTAGACTCCGGCGAGTGGCGGAGAAGGACGGGCTCGAGGCTGACGTGCGGGACCCGTGCGACGAGACGGGTCCGATCCCTGCCCTGCCCCACGGCGACCTCGACCGCGACGACGACCTGCGGGACTCGGGCGAGGGCGAGGTCGAGGAGCCCGACGAGGACGAGCTGGGCGTGGCGGCCGAGGAGCTCGTCGCCGAGCTCGAGGGCGCCCCTGCGGCCGGCGACCCCGTCGAGGCCGACGCGGGCGCGCGCGCCCGGGCGCTCGCCGCCGAGGTGCAGCCCGCGCCGGCCGGGAACACGGCCCGGGTCGACCTGCTGGCCGAGACCGCCGACCCTGACCAGGGGCCCGCCGCGACGGCGCGCGTGCGGCGCCGCCCCCGCCCGCGAGGTCGACTGGCGCGCCGTGACCGCGCGCGAGCCCCCCCGCTCGACGACGAGCCGCCCCCGCCGCCCCCCGCCGCCCGTCGTCCGGCGGCGCCGCCCTGCTGGGCGCGGGCCGCGACGGCCGCGGGGGCGCTCGTGCCGTTCGCCGGCGTGGCGCTCGTGGCCCTCGCCGGCGCGCCGCAGGCCCTCCTCCAGCGCTGGAGCGGCCACGACCGCTTCGAGCCCAACGACCGCCTCGAGCGGTCGGCCCCCCTGCCGCTCGGCACAACCGAGGGGGCCTCGTGCGGCCCGACCGACGTCGACTGGTTCTCGCTCGAGGTCCCCGCCGGCATGGCGCTCGTCGTCGAGGTCGTCTCGCCCGGCGGCCGTGGCGGCGCGTCGCTCCACGCCCCGGACGGGCGGCGCCTCACGGCCGCGGCCTGGCGCCGCGACCGCCACCGGCTCGTCTCGCCGGTCGCCGGGGCCACGCCCGGGGCCGTGCACCTGTGCGTATGGGGCCCGCGGGGTCCGTACGAGGTCCAGGCGCGGGCGGTCGACCCGGCGGCGCGCCTCGAGCCCAACGGCGCGCCGAGCGACGCCGCGCCCGTCGCCGCCGGCCTGACCGCCGGCGTGCGCTGCGACGGCGAGGACTGGCTCCGGGTGCGCGTGCCGGCGCACCACCGCGCCCGCGCGCGCCTCGCGTCCGCCGCGCCGGGGCTGGTCGTCGCCTGGGGGCACGGGCCCGGCGAGGCCGAGGCCGTCGCGCCGCCGGTGGCCCTCGAGCGCGAGGCGCTCCTGCGCGTGAGCGGCGGCGTGGGGGCCTACGACCTCGAGGTGACCCTCGAGCCGGAGCGCGCGGCCGACCCGGACGACGGCGCGCCGCACCTCGCGCCGGGGGACTACGCGGGCGTGTCCCTCGGCGGGCGCGGGACGTGGCGGCTCGTGCTCCCCGCGGGTCACGCCCTCGAGGTCGAGGCGGAGGGCCCCGACCGCTGGGCGCCCCACCTCGTGCTCATGGACGAGGCGGGGCGGCAGGTCGACGGGGCGGACCTGAGCTACGTCGGCAGGGGCGCGGTCAGCCGGCTGACCTACGAGGTGGCCGAGGCGACGACCGCGCTGCTGCAGGTGAGCGGCGGCGCCGGCGACTACGCGCTCTCGATCGCCCTGCACCCGCGCGCCGCCACGCCGGCCGCGCCGGCCCCCGTGAGCCGGGCGGCCGGCGCCAGCGCGCTCCTCCCGGGCGAGTCGCGCCAGGAGGTGTGGAGCGAGGAGTGGTTCGTGGTCGAGGTCGAGGCGGGGCAGGTGGTGTCGGTGCGGGCCGAGGTTGCTGACCCGACGGGCGCCGATCTGCGCGTGGCCCTGCACGACGCGGCGGGCGCCGCGCTCCCCTCGGTCGAGGTGGCGCAAGGGGTGCACGAGGTCGAGCACGTGGCGGCGACGAGCGGGCCGCTGCAGCTTTCGCTCGCCACCCGCGACGCCTACGTGGCGTGCAAGCTGAGGCTCGCGATCGACGGCGTGGCCGGCCCGCGCGTGCTCGCGCCCGGTCGCCACGAGGCGCTGCGCTGCCGCGGCGAGGCGCTGTTCCGCGTCGACGCGCCCGGCGGGCGCCGCCTGCTCGTCGAGCTGCGCTTTCGATCGGCCGACGGCGACCTCGACGTCGAGCTCCTCGACGCCGAGGGCCACGTGGTCGCCGCGTCCGAGTCGCTCGACGACGTCGAGCGCGTGAGCTACGTGGCGCCGGCCGACGAGGCGCTCACGCTGCGCGTGCACAACGCGGCGAACCGCTTCGACGTCGAGGTGCGCGTCGAGGAGCCGTGACGGCGCTGGTCTCCTGGGTCAGAAATCCGTCGGAGAAGTCCAGACTCCGCTCAACCCACGAGCGGAATGGAACCACAAGCGAGGCGAGGGGGCGGAGGCCGAGGCGAGGGGGAGCGCGCGCGGGTCGTATCGATCGCCTGATCCCCGGTGGGCCGCCGGAGCGAGCGGGAGGCCCGCGGCTGCGGACGGCCGCGAGCGGTAGGGTCCGCCTGGGCTGCAGCGCCGCAGCCGCGGGACGGAGCTCGCGGAGGCGGGCCACACCGGTGGGCCGCCGGAGCGAGCGGGAGGCCCGCGGCTGCGGACGGCCGCGAGCGGTAGGGTCCGCCTGGGCTGCAGCGCCGCAGCCGCGGGACGGAGCTCGCGGAGGCGGGCCACACCGACGACCTGCGCGCGCCCCCCCTCGCCCGGCATCCGCGGCCGCAGCCGTCGATCACACTAGCGCGCGCCGGACTCGAGCAGCGGCCGCAGGAGCAGCTCGCGCAGCTCGGCGGCGCCGTCGCCCGACACGGCCGCCTCGAGGCAGGGCGGCGCGGCCGGCGCCCAGGGGAGGGCCACGGCGCCGACGAGGTCGCCCTTGCGGCGCACGAGGAGCACCGCGCCGTCCCAGTCCGCCTCGAGGAAGGCCTGCCCCTGCTGCCCGGCCGGCAGCGGCCGCCGCGCCAGCACCTCGAGCGGCTCGCCGCCGGGCCCGCGCAGGCCCAGGTAGACCTCGCCGCGGACGACGCCCACGACGGCCGCGCGGCCGGCCTCGTCGCGCAGGAGGCGCACCTCGGCCGCGCCGCCGTCGGGCACGAGCCACTCGAACTCCAGCCGCCAGCGGCCGTCGAGGCGCTCGATCCTGCGGAGCGGGTCGGTGAGCTCGCGCTCGGCGCGCGCCCAGCCGCCGTCGGCCTCGCCGCGGAGGGCGCCGCGCTCGCGGACGGGCGCCCACTGGCCAGAGACCAGCCGCCACTGCTCGTGGGCGGGGCGGCCCGGCGACCAGACCCGGCCCGCGCGCTCCGGATCGGGGACGAGCGGCCGGGCGGGCTGCGGGTCGAGGCGCAGCGGGACGCGGCCGGGGGCCTGGACGTCGATCGCGCGCGTGAGGACGAAGTGGCCCGGGGCCTCGGCGACCACCTCGTGCGCGCCGACGAGCAGCCGGCCGGTCCAGGGGCCCGCGCCGACGGCGCGGCCGTCGACCTGCAGCGCGGCGCCCTCGACGGACGGCGCGAGCGTGACGCGCGGGGCCTGCGCGTCGGCCGCGGCCAGGCGCGCGCGCGCCTCGTCGAGCGCCGGGCTCCAGGGGAAGCGCTCGGCGAAGCCGTCGAGGGCCTCGAGCACCGCCAGTGCCTCGGCCGCCGCGGCCCGGGCCCAGGCGGCGCGCCTCGGCCTGGCTCTGCCTCGCCCGCGCGGCCTGCGCGGCGACGGCCTGAGGGCCCGCAGGCGCGCCGGCGCCTCGCGCGCGATGAGGCGGTAGGGCTCGAGCGCGCGGGCGGCGCCCTCGGCCAGGCCCGCGTAGTCGGCCGCCTGCAGGCGCGCCTCGAGCGCGGCGGCCTGCTCGTCGGCCGTGGCGTCGAGGGCCCGACCGACGACGCTCGCCAGGCGCAGCTCGAGGGCGGGGCGCTCGGCGGGCGGGGCCTCGCGCACGAGGTCGAGCGTCTGGCGCAGGCGACCTGGCTCGAGGGTGTCGGCGGGCCTGAGCGCGCCCAGCGCGTCGAGCGCCAGGGCGGCCGCGGCCGGCGCCGGCGCGCCCTCGCCCGGGAGCTTGCGCAAGGCCAGGCCGATCGACACGGCCCCGGAGACGACGACGGCGCCGGCGACGACGGCCGCGGCGACGGCGCCGCTCGCGGGGCCGCGGGCGGGCGCGGCGAGCCGCACCGTCGGGCGGAGCGGGCCGAGCTGGAGGCTCGATGCGTGCTCGGGCACGACCGGGGCGAGCGGGTCGTCGCCGCGCAGCACGCGCTCGAGGTCCTCGATCAGCGCCTCATAGGTGGGGTAGCGGTCGGCCGGGGGGCGCGCCATGCAGCGGTCGAGCACGCGCACGGCGGCGTCGCTCAGGCGCGGGGCCAGGGCGCGCGGGTCCTCGAGGCGCTCCGTCTGCTTCTTGACGATCACCTGGATCGCCGACTCGGCCTCGAACGGCGGGCGGCCGGTGACGAGGTGGTAGAGCGTGGCCCCGAGGGCGTAGATGTCGCTGCGGAAGTCGGCCGGCTTGCCCTCGGCCTGCTCGGGCGCCATGTAGGACGGCGAGCCGAGGATCGTCCCGGCGCGCGTCGTCTGGCCGTCGCCCGGGGCGCCGGTCTGCTGCCGCGCCAGGCCGAGGTCGGTGACCTTCGCCACCCAGTGGTCGTCGGGGCCCGGCTTCGCCCGCGGGACGAGGAGCAGGTTGGCCGGCTTGACGTCGCGGTGGATGATCCCGGCCGCGTGCGCGTGGCCCAGCCCGACGGCGGCGTCGCGCGTGATCCGGAGCGCCTGCGCCTCGCTCATGGCGCCGCCCTTGCGGAGGGCCTTGTAGGCGTCGTCGCCCTCGACGAACTCGAGCGCCAGGTAGACGCGCCCGGCGGCCTCGCCGTAGTCGTAGACCTGGACGATGTTCGGGTGGTTCAGGCGCGCCAGCGCCAGCGCCTCCTGGTTGAAGCGGCGCAGGTAGTCGGGCTCGCGCGCGGCGCCCGGGTTGACGACCTTGAGGGCGACGACGCGGTCGAGGCGCTTCTGCAGCGCCTTGTAGACGACGCCCATGCCGCCGCGGCCCAGCTCGCCGAGCAGGCGGTAGCCGGGGACGAAGTCGTTCTTGGCCTCGTCCTCGAGCTCGGCCGCGACGTGCGCGGGCACGCCGCGCTGGAGGAGGTGGGCGACGACGACCGACCCCTCGCCGCTGGCGGCCAGCGCCGGGTTGCCGCCCGGCGGCGTGGCGCAGGAGTCGAGCACCTCGCGCGCCTGCACGGCCGAGAGCAGCCCGCGGCGGATCGCGGCCTCGACCAGGCGCTGGTCGACCTCCGACGGCCCGTCGGCGGCGGCGCCGCCGCCCTCCACGACGGTCGGGTCGTCGGCGCGCACGCGGCTCAGCTCCCGCCGGCCGTGGCCGCGGCCCGCAGCTCCTCGACCACCCGGTCGATCGCCGGCCGCTCGTCGGGCGCGCTCCCCACGTAGGCGTAGCGGAGCACGCCGGCGCGGTCGAGGACGAACGTCGACGGGCGGGTGATGTCGCCCGTGAGGTTGAAGCGGACGGTCGCCGCCAGCCCGCGGTCGAGGAACACGGGGAACGGCAGCGCGTCGCCGCCCTCCTCGGCGAGGATCTCGTTGACGGCGTCGGCGAACTCGAGCACCTTCGCCTCGTCGGCGTCGCGGGTCGGGTAGACGAGGAGCACCTCGCCGCCGAGCGCGCGAATCTCCTGGTAGCGCGCCGCGAGCTGGGCCGTGTAGGTGGCGCAGTAGGGGCAGACGAAGCCGGCGAAGCCGCGGTTGAAGACGAGGATCAGCGGGCGGCCCCGGTAGTCGGAGACGCGCACGACCCGCCCGTCCGGCGCGGTCAGCTCCGCGTCCTCGCCGGGGAGCGGCGTGCCGACGTCGCGGTTGGGCGGGGCCTCCGCCTTGAACGCGTAGCGGTGCAGGCGGCTCTTGCGCGGCGGCGGCGCCGGCTCGGGGGCCGGCTCCGGCGGGCTGCCGCTGCAGCCCGCGAGCGCGAGGACGACGACCAGGCCGGCCAGGGCCCCACGCATGGGCACCTCCGGCGCCCAACGATACTGGGCCCGGGCGGGCAACGGAAGCGGCCCAGCGCGAGGCGACGCCCCCGGGCCGACGCGCGCGAGCCCCCGGACGAGCTAGCCGTGAACGAAGGGGGCCCGGGCGCGGGGGCCCTGCTCGAGGAAGGTCGTGATCCCGATCCTCATGTCCTTCAGCTTCACGCACTCGCCGAAGAGGCGCGCCTCGAGGCGCAGGCCCTCGTCGAGCGGCAGGCGGGCGCCCTCGAGGATCGCGCGGCTCAGGACCTGGTCGACGGCGCGGCTCAGGTGGCCGAGGTCGACGTCGGGCAGGGTCGCCGGGACGTCGGGCAGCGGGCCCGTGGGCAGGGGCGTCAGCGCCACCTCGCCCTTCGCCGCGCGGCGCACGAGGTCGACGGCGGCCGCGACGAGCGCGTCGCGCTCGACCTCCTCGCGCACGAGGCCCAGCTTCACCGCGTCGGCCGACGAGATCGGCTTGCCGGTGCGCAGGAGGCGCGCGGCCTGCTCGACGCCGATCAGGCGCGGCAGGCGCTGCGTGCCGCCGGCGCCGGGGATGATCCCCAGGTTCGGCTCGGGCTGGGCGGCGAGCACCTTGAGGCCCTTGACGCACAGGCGGGCGTGGCAGGCCATCGCCAGCTCGTTGCCGCCGCCGAAGGCCAGGCCGTTCATGGCGCACACGACGGGCTTCTTCAGCGCCTGGATCGTGTTCAGCGGCCGCTGCGAGTCGAGGCAGGTGCGGTCGCCCTGCTCGGGCGTCTCGATCCGGGCCAGGAAGCCCACGTCGGCGCCCGAGACGAAGGCCTTGGCCCCGAAGCCCGTGATCACCGCCCCGACGACCGAGGCGTCCGCCGCGATCGCCTCGGCGTGGCGCTGGAGCTGGGCGAAGACCTCGGCGTTCAGCGCGTTCAGCACCTTCGGGCGGCGGATCGTGAGCACGGCCACGCCGTCGCGGTCGTCGCGCGTGATGAACGGCACGTCCCAGGGCGCCTTCGCCTCGCCCTTCTCCACCAGGCAGCGGGCGACCGGGAAGCCCGGCTGCTCCTCGGCGACCTTGCGCACGAGCGCCAGGGCGCGGTCGGTGCCCAGGCGGTCCATGGCCTGGAACGGCGCCTGGATGTCGAGCGACATCTCCAGGGCGAGGTCGTAGTCGGCGACGTTCGTGATCCCGCTGTCGAGGACCTCGCACACGAGCCCGTAGTAGGTGCCGAGGAGCGCGTCGGCGATCCGCGCGGCGCGCTCGGGGGCGACGTCGACCTGCTCGCCGCGACCGGGGACCTCCCAGTCCTGCTTCGCCGCGACCTTCTCCAGGAGCGAGGGCGGCGGCTGGAACCAGGGGTGGACGCGCTCGTGGAGCTGCTCGAGGCCCTCGGCGGTGATCGGGTTGCCGCCCGTCAGGTTGTGGGCCGTGAACGGCCCGACGCCCAGGCCGAGGATCTTCTTCGCCACCGCGTCGACCTCCTTGGTCGTCGCGTGGCCATTCTCGACAAGCCAGCAGGAGGTCTGCAGGAGGCCCTCGAAGATCGGGTCGATCGCGTAGCCGTAGCGGCTGCCGATCCGCACCGGGACCTTGCCGATCGCCTCGTAGAAGCCGAGGAGCCAGCGGGCGGTGGCGTCGGCCGTGTCCTTCCCGGGGACGACCTCGACCACGTAGTTGCGCTCGGCGGGGAAGAAGTAGTGGACGACCGCCGTGCGCGAGCGGTCGGCGATCCCGGCGAAGATCCGCTCGGGCTCGAGGTGCGACGAGTTCGACAGGAGCAGGGCGTCCTTCGAGCAGGCCGCCTCGAGCTGGGCGAAGATCTTGCCCTTGATGCGCTCGTCCTCGGTGGCCGCCTCGACGACGAGGTCCGCGCCGGCCAGCGCCGCGTAGTCGCTCGTGAAGCTCACGGCCTCGAGCATGCGCGCGGCCTCGTCGGGGGCGAAGGCCTTCGACTCGACCCCCTTCTGCACCTTCTTCTCCAGCTTCGCCCGGCCGCGCGCGAGCGCCTCCGCGCTGATGTCGACGACGACCACGGGCGTGCCGTGCTCGGCGAGGACCTTCGTGAAGTGCAGGGCGATGTCGGGGCCGATCTGGCCCGAGCCGATCACGCCGACCTTGCGCAGGGTCTTGCCGGAGAAGGTGAAGGGCATGGGGGCGCTCCTTGGGCCGCCGGGTATACCCGACCCGGCGGCCGCGGGGGAGGGCCCGCTGGCCCGCGCGCCAGGCCGGCGAGGTCGCTATGATCCGCCGCGAATCACCCCGGGGCAGCGGGGTGCGGCAGGGGACCCGTGGTCGAGCGACCGCTCAAGGAGCGCCTGGGGGCGTTCGTCTACCACCCGGCGGTCAGCATCGCGGTGGTGGTGCTGATCCTGATCTCGGTGGGGCTGGTGCTCCTGCACCTGTGGCTGCCCCCCGACGACCCGCGGCAGCACACGATCGAGCTGATCCAGACGGTCATCACCGTCGTGTTCGTGCTCGAGATCGGGCTCAAGTACCACGTCGCGCCCGACAAGCTGCGCTTCCTGGCCCAGTACTGGGTCGACATCCTGGCGATCATCCCCTGGGCGCAGAGCCTGCGCGTGCTGCGGATCCTGCGCCTCCTGCGCGTGTTCCGCGCGGCGATGATCCTCTCGCGCCGCGTGCGGTTCATGTCGGCGCTCTTCCGCTCGGCCATGGGGGAGTACCTCGTCCTGGCCATGATCCTGGTCACGCTGCTGACGGTCGGCAGCTTCGTGCTCTCCATGAGCGAGCTGCACGAGCGGCAGCGGGCGCGGGCGGCGCTCGACGCGGACCCGGACCCGGCGGCCCTCGTCCACGCGAGGGTCGAGGGCGGCCGCGTGAACGAGGTCGTGCTCAGCCCGGCGGCGCTCGCCGAGCGCGAGGCCTTGCCGGAGCGGATCGCGGAGGCGGTGAACCGGGCGCTCGACCACGAGCGCGCCGCCGACCTGCCGCCGCCGCAGGAGGACCTCTCGAACCCCTGGAACGCGGCCTGGGCGACCGTGTTCTTCCTCGTGGCGACGGAGCCCATGATCGGGCTGCCGCGGACGACGGTCGGCAAGGCCGTGACGCTCGCGGTCATGTTCGGCGGCATGACGACGTTCGCCATCTTCACGGGCGTCGTCACGGCGCTCATGGTCAACCGGCTGAAGCGCCGCATGGAGATCGACGACATGGACCGCTTCCACCTGACCGACCACCTCGTCCTGTGCGGGTGGAACAACCTCGTGCCGCTGATCGTCGAGGAGCTGAAGCTCAACGAGGAGGGGGCGCCGTCGGTCGTGATCGTGGCCGAGCTCGAGGAGCTGCCGGTCGAGATCACGCGCATGGACATCGCCGCGCGCATCTTCTTCGTTCCGGGCGACTACACGACGCCCGAGGTGCTCGAGCAGGCGCGGATCGTCCACGCGCGGCGGGCGATCATCGTCGCCGACACGACCAAGCCGCGCAGCGACCAGGACCGCGACGCCAGGACGGTGCTCGCCGCGCTCATGATCGAGCGCATGAACCCGAAGATCTACACCTGCGCCGAGCTGCTCAACCGCGCCAACGAGCCGCACCTGCGGGCGGCCGGGATCGAGGAGGTGATCACCACCTCGGAGGCGGGCGGGCACCACCTGGCCATGGCCGCCATGCACCCCGGCCTGGCCAACGTCGTGAGCGAGCTCCTGACGTCGAAGGCGGGCGAGACGCTCGTCAAGCAGGCGCCGCCCGACGCGCTGATCGGCAAGACCTTCATGGCGGCCATGGAGCAGCTCAAGCGCGAGAAGAACGCGCTGCTCGTGGGGATCGAGGCGCTCGGCGCCGACGGCCCGCGCACGCCCGGCTACGCCATGCGCGTGAACCCGCCGCCCGAGACGGTGATCGGCCCGCGCGACCACCTCGTCGTCATCGGCCGCAACCAGGGCGGCGTGGCCTGACAGGAGCTTCCCCGTGCCCGACCTCGCCCCCGACGACCCCCGCCGCGCCCTCTTCGGTCAGCTCGGCTTCGACCGCTCGCTGGCCGGCATGACCCTCGAGGCGGTCGAGCCCGGCCGCGCCGTCGTGAGCCTGCCCGTGACCGACGCCGTGGTGAACATGGTCGGCACGCTCCACGGCGGCGCGATCGCCACGCTCGTCGACGACGCCGGGACGATCGCGATCATGAGCGCCGACCAGGACGGCCGGCCCGGCGTGACGACCGACCTCAACGTCTCCTACTTCTCCGCCGCCCCCCAGGGCGAGACGGTCACGGCCGAGGCCCGCTGCCTCAAGTCCGGGCGGACGCTCGCCTTCGTCGAGGTGGACATCAAGAGCGCCGAGGGCAAGCTCCTGGCCCAGGGGCGCATGACGAAGTTCATGGGGCGCTGACGCCCGCGCTTCGTTGACGCTCGCCAGGACAGCCGTTACGATTCCCGGCCGTCCCGCAGGGGACTGGGCAGCCATAGCTCAGCTGGTAGAGCGCCTGACTGTGGATCAGGAGGTCAGTGGTTCAAACCCACTTGGCTGTATGAGTTTGCGAGCGGGGCGCCGGGGTGACCGGCGCCCCGTCGCGTTTCCGGATAGAGAGCGCCGACGCCACGACCGACGCCAGATGGACCGGGCGCAGGGCGACGAAGTTCGACAGACCTACGAGTTCGAGGTCACCGAGCGAGTCGCTCGCGGTGCAGTGATCCGGGTCACCCAATCTGCTGGCCATGGCGGAATTGGCGCAACGGCCGACGTCGACCTGGACGACAATGGGGTCCTGCCCCGACTGCCGGGTCGGCGCAGCCGCGTTGATGCGGAGGCCCGGCAGGAGGCGGAGCATGACACGTGGAAAGAATGAGGACCTCTCGCGCGCGCGAGCCCAGGCGGACGCAGCGGAGTCGCGCCGCCGGTCGGACGACGACCGGTCTCGGGCGGAGGAGGATCTCGTCACCGACGGCAAGCGGCAGACCGCGCGCGGCGGCGCTCAGGGCCGCAAGAGCCGCGAGCGGGAGCGCGCGCGCGAGGCCGAGCGGCGCCAGGCCGAGCGCGGGCGCGCAGACGACGCGCTGAGGGCGGAGCGGCGGTCCGGGGACGAGGCGATCCTGGCGGTCGTTACCCTCCTCGCGGAGCAGACCCTTGCCCTCGAGTCGAGCCAGGCGGAGCTCTCGCGGCTGGGCAACGAGCTGGCGCGGAGCCGCGCGGCCATGTCACGCGCGCAGCAGATGCTGAGCGACCTCGGACGCGTCGCGTCGCGCTCGGACCGGCCATGCCCGCCAGAATCCTCTACGTAGAGGGCGACGCCGAGGCGCGGGCCAGAGTGACCGTGAGCCTCTCGCGGCTCGGCTACGCCCTCGTATGCGTCGACGACGGCCCCGCGGCGCTGCGGGCCGTCGAGACGGATCCGCCCGATGCCGTGCTCCTCGGGCTGCGGCTCGTGGGCATGGAGCCCATCGAGGTGTGCTCGCGCCTCAAGGCCCTGGCTGCGGCGTTCCTGCCCGTGCTGTACCTGACCACGGAGTCGGACGTCGACGAGAAGGTGCGGGTCCTCGAGGCGGGGGGGGACGACTTCTGCGTCGAGCCCATGCGTGTCGCCGAGCTCGACGCCCGGATCCGCGTCCTGTTACGCATGCGCGAGCGCGAGGGACGGCTGACTTCGCAGTCGAATCGCTTCCGGCTCATCGCCTACGTCGACGCCCTCACCGAGGTCGGCAACCGGCGCGCGTTCGACCGGGCCTGGACCGAAGCGTGGGCAGCCCTTGCCCCTGGCCGCTGCCTGGCCCTGCTCATCATCGACATCGACCACTTCCGACGCGTCAACGAGCTGTACGGCCACGCCGGTGGCGACGGCGCGCTGCGAGCGGTTGCGAGGACCCTGCAGACCGCCGTGCGGCACGGGGACGAGGTCTTCCGCTTCGGCGGCGAGGAGTTCGCCGTCATCGCGATCAACGCTGACCGTGCGGGCGCGCTCGCCATGGGCGAACGCGTCCGCGAGGCGGTGGCGCGGTCGGACGGTCCCATCGCCCTCACCGTCTCTGTGGGCGTCGCGGTGGGCGACGTCGGGCTCGTCGGCGGCGCCGCAGCGCTCTTCGCCGCGGCCGACGGTGCGCTGTACGACGCCAAGGCGAGGGGGCGCGATCGCGTCGCGCTCGCGGACGAGCGCGCCGGCCTCGCCGGAGCGCAATAGGTCCACCCCGGGAGGTCGGGCACCGGCTGTTCCGCCAAGGCGCGCACGACCCGGAGTCGTGCAGGAGGCGAACGTCTTGCCGCTGCCACGCCGTCTCGGGCCGAACTCATACCGGCTGTGATGGACCGACAGAGGCGATCCTGATGGGGCCACGGAAGCACCGGTTCAGCTTCGACGAGTGCATGAGCGTCATGCGCTCGAAGAACGACCCTCAGGCGGCGGAGGACGGCTTTCACGCCTTGCTGTCTCGCGCCGCGGAGCACTGCGTCGAGCTCGTCGCTGAGTTCCGCCGGGAGCGTAACGAAGGGACGCGGCGTTGGCTCCTCGAGCTGATCGCCGCGGCGCGGTCAGCCGACGCCATGCCCGTCCTGGCCGAGAACCTGCGCGTCGCGGACGAGAGCCTCCGATTCTTCGCGATCCGCGGGCTGCGCGACCTGGGTACGAAGGAGGCGCGACGACTCCTGTGGGAGGCCCGCTCGTTCGAGCTCGAGTCGCCGAGCGCGACGGCCTCGTTGCGCGAGCAGCTGGATCGACTTCTCGGACCGCCCTGAGGGGTCAGGGCGTCAACGGAGGCCAGCGGAGCGCAGCTCCGAGGCGTGGGCCTCGAGCGCGCCCCGGTCCAGGTCTGCGTCGCACGTCTCCGCGTTGAGCTCCACGACCTCCAGCGCCCAGAGCGGATCGCAGGTGTCGAGCACCACGGTCAGGCGCAGGTCCCCCTCGCTGAGCGCCAGCCTGGTCGCACGACGCACACGGCAGCGGAGGCCGAGGCCAGGGACGAGGGCGCTGTCGCGCGCGCGGCGTCCCGCGAAGCGCCACCGATGCAGGACCAAGGCGCCGACGGCCAGCGCCGCGCCCCCGCCGCCCACGATCGGCCAGGGCAGGTCGCCCAGCAGCCCCGCGACGGACGTGACGAGCAGCGGCGCGATGACCAGCGAGAGGAGTACCACGCGCGAGGCGTCGCGCCGCGCGACGAGTCGATGGCATGGGTCGCAGACGCGGACGACCACCTGGCGCGTCTCCTACAGCGCGCGGGCGGCGAGCGCGCCGACGGCGCCGAACCCCAACCCGAGGACCCCGGCCAGCCCCGCGTGGCGCTCGTGCGACGCGACCGGCACGATCCAGTCGACCTCGGCCTGCCCGCAGCCGGGGCAGCGCTCGGGCGCGTGGACGGCGACGCGATCGGGTCGGCGGTGAGTGAGCCTGATCCGGTGCCAGCGCACGGGGCCGGGGGCCGGACCGCGCGGCGGCTCGTCGACCGGGCGCGGCGGCGCGGCGGGAACGGTCGGGGCGTTCGACGCGCCCAGCGCGACCAGGAGCAGGGCCACGCCCGTGTAACCGCGCCCAGGAACGAGCGCGGCTTCGGCCCCCGGCGGGGGTTCAGCCACGCGAAGGCGCCCACCACTAGGAGCAGGCCGAGCACGACGCACGTGGCGAGCAGGAGCCGGCGCCGCATCGGGGTCATGGGGATCGACCATGCTCGGCCGCCGCTCCCAGGACGAGGTCGCCTCACCCCCTCGCGGTCGTCCCCGGCCGTGCCGCATACTCCTGGCGTGACCTCCGCGCTGCTCGTCCTCGCCGTGCTGCTGCTCGCGTACGCCAACGGCGCGAACGACAACTTCAAGGGCGTCGCGACGCTCTACGGCAGCGGCACGACGACCTTCCGCCGCGCCCTGGCGTACGCCACGGTGGCCGCCGTCCTCGGCGCGCTCGTGGCCCTCGTCGCGGGCGAGGGGCTGGTGAAGGTCTTCGGCGGCCGCGGCCTCGTGCCGGACGCGGTGGCGGCCTCGGTCGACTTCGCCACCTCGGTCGCCTTCGGCGCCGCCGCGACCGTGCTCCTGGCGACCGCCCTCGGCCTGCCGGTCTCCACGACGCACGCCCTCACCGGCGCGCTCGTCGGCGCCGGCCTCGTCACGGCCGGCGCCGACGGCGTCAGCCCGTCGACGCTGGGCGCGGCGTTCCTGCTGCCGCTGCTCGCCAGCCCGGTCCTCTCGCTCGGGCTGGCCGCGACGCTCTTCGGCGCGTCGCGCGCTGCCGGCCGGCGGCTCGGCGTCACGGGCGAGAGCTGCGCCTGCGCCGGCCCGGCCGCGGAGATCGCCCCGGCGCTGGCGGGCGGCGTCGTCGCCAGCGCGTCCTTCGTCGACGCGACCGCGCTGCCCACGGTCACGCTGGGCGACACGACGACAACGTGCGCGCCGGCGCTGGCGGCGGGCGGCGCGGCGGTCACGGTCAAGGGGGCGATCGCGGCCGCGCACTACGTCTCGGCCGGCGCCGTGTGCTTCGCCCGCGCGCTCAATGACACGCCGAAGCTCGTGGGGATCCTGGCCGTCAGCGGAGTGCTCGAGGTCCGGCCCGCGCTGCTCCTGGCCGGCGCCGCCGTCGCCGTCGGCGGGGTCGTGCAGTCGCGCAAGGTCGCCGAGACGATGAGCAAGAAGATCACGCCCATGACCGAGGGCGCGGGCTTCGCGGGGAACCTGGTCACGGCCGCGCTGGTGCTCGCCGCCTCGGGCTGGTCGCTGCCCGTGTCCACGACGCACGTCTCGTGCGGCGCCCTGTTCGGGATCGGCGTCGCCACCGGGCAGGCACGGCTCGCCGTGATCGCGCAGATCCTCCTCGCCTGGGTGACGACCTTGCCGCTCGGCGCGGCCTGCGCGGCGCTGGTCGCGCTGGCCATCTGCTGAGGGGTGTGGAGGTAGTCACGACACCAGGCTTGCGCCCGTCGTCCTTGCGGGCCATACTTACCCATAGGGAAAGTATCGAGTGGATCCGCTGAGCGTCTGGTTCCAGGTGCCCCTGAGGGAGGACGGAGACAAGCGCCTTCGCTCACGCCCGTCGAGGCGCACGAAGAAGACGAGGCCGCCCGTGGGCCCGTTGCACCCCCCGTTCCGCTGGCGACTGCTGGAGGCCAGCCTCACGCGCACCTTCGGTGGCTGGACACGCGAGCCCGACGTCGAGGGGGAGTGGTTCGACGACGAGCAGGGGCGCGCGGTCCGCGAGCGATCGAGGGCGTACTCGGTAGACGTGGCGGACGAGCGCCTGGGTGAGCTCGAAGCGCTGCTGCGGCGGGCCTGCGTGACGTTCGTCCAGAAGTGCATACGCATGGTGGTGAGCGGGCGTGCCCGCCTGATCCGGGAGGACGAGGATGAAGAGCCGCTATGAGACGCTGACCGGGAGACTGGTCGACATCAGTGGTCTCACGCCGCGCGAGCGCTCCGCGCTCTCCGCCCTCCAGGCGGAGTTCGCCTCGAACCCGGCCAGCGACGCATTCGCGGCGACCTGGACGCGCAAGGTGTTCCCGCTCCTCTCGCGCCTGCCGGCCGAGCAGCGGCCGAGCCACCCGCTGTACCTGGTCGCTCAGGACCTCGAGTTGCGCCTCGGGGTCGCCCAGGGGACGGTGGCCCCTCCCGACTACCGGGACTACCTGGTCGACCGCATCGAGGAGCGCTTCGGTTCCCGGTACAAGTTCTGCCAGGCGACAGGGATTCCTCAGTCGTTCCTCTCGCAGGTCCTGTCGGGCAGCAAGGAGTTCTCCGTCGAGACCCTCCGGCAGGCGGCCGAGGCGTTGGAGTTGAGCCTGGCTCTTCTCCCGCCGCAGGACCTCGCCAACGCGTCTCGCGATGAGGCCGCGACGCTCACCGAGGCCTGTCGCGCCGTGCAGGACGAGTTCGTCGTCGTGAAGAACGCCCTCGACCACCTGCGGCGGATCCGCAAGGCGGCCAGGCGCCGGGCCGCGCTCGAGGCCGAGCGGACGCTGTTCGAGGGCGTGCTCGAGCGACTCGCGGCCCCCCTCGACAGGCTGGACGACGAGCGGTACGGGGTGCGTGTCGTGGAGGTGCTACAGGAGGAGAAGGACCGGCTGGAGCGCTTGCTGCAGGGTCTGCGCGAGCAGGCCGCGCGCGTCGCCGAGTCGGGTCCGTTGACGCCGCGCAGGGGGAGTCGCCATGTCGATCGTGGCTCGCGGTCCCGAGTGTGACAGTGACAGGAGCCCCGCCGACTGGAAGCACCTCGAGCGGCGCGCCGATGCGACGACCGACGAGCGCGGCACGCCGATCGACCCGGGGATCCGCGGGGTCGTGGTCGGACTCTGGGCCCACGGGCTTCCGACCGAGTCCTCGTGCGAGGGGCATCTCCTCGAGGGCGTGACCGACGACGACCCGGCCTTCGGCCCCTTCGTCGCGCCATACGTCTCGATCGAGGCCCCGCCGCCCTCCCCGCACCCGCTGGAGGTCGAGCCCGACGTGGTCGCCGCGAGCCCGGCGCTGCGCGAGCAGGCCCGGGGTTGGCGCGTGGCGAACCACCACCTCCAGGTGCGGCTCCTGGCGCTGCTCGAGCGCTTCCTCGCCGGGCGCGCCGTGCCGCTCCACGCGCGGCTCCAGCTCTCCCCCACGGCCCACGAGTGGGGGACGTGCGAGCTGAGCTTCGCCGGCGCGCAGGCGACGCGCGTCGCGCCGCGCGAGGTGCAGGCCGCGCGCCTGGCCGAGTACCAGGCCGAGCTGGCGGCGTTCGCCGCGTTTCTTCGCCAGTCGGTGACATGAGGCGCGACGAGGACGAGTTGCAGGGCTCTCCCCGCCGCCGCTATCGTTCCGCAGGAGGTGCCGATGCCGCGGCCGCGGCGGGTCTCCCTGCTCCTCGCCGCCGTCCTCGCCGCCGCCGGGTGCGGCCTCGTCGGCCCCCGCGCGCCCGATCGCGGCGACGCCCGGCCCGTCATCGTGCTCCACGTCACCAACCAGCTCGCGCCGCACGCGGACCCGGCGGCGCGGGAGCTCCACGACGAGGCCGTCGGCACGCTGATCCGGGAGCTGGCGGACGAGCTCAGGCCCGCGGGCTGGCTCCCCCGGCAGTCGCAGGAGCGCATCGACGGCGCGCCGCACCCCGACGCGTACTTCGTGGACCTGACGATCGAGTCGCTCCACCGCGGCAACAGCCTCGTCGCGAGCGCGGCGGGCGCCGCGCGGGTGCTGACGCTCCACCAGTTCAAGACGCCGCTGGAGGTGCGCTCGGCGGCCAAGGGGCGCTGCCGGATCGCGTACGCCCTGTTCCGGGGCGACGTCCCCGTCTCCGCCGGCGTCCAGGAGGGCTCCTCCTCGAGCGGCTGGGAGCGCGCGATCGCCCTGGCCTGCCGCCCGCTCGCCGAGCGGCTCAGCGACGAGGCGCGCGCGTCCGAAGCGCGGTGACGGCCGACCGCAACCGTCGACGCCGCAACCTCTTGAGAGAGTCCGTGACGCGCCGGCCGCTCGGCCGGTATCCCCGGCAGGAGCGTCGACATGACCCGCGCAGCCGCCCTGCTCGTCTTCCTCGCCCTCAGCGGCGCCAGCCTCCAGGCCTGCAACAGCGGCGGCGGCGGCGGCTCACGCGACGGCGGCGCACCGACACCGCCGGCACCGTCGACGCCGGCGCCCGGCGGCGGGACCACCACCCCGCCGCCTGCGCCGGGCGGCGGGTCGAGCGCGGCGCTGGGCCAGGTGTTCCCGGCCGACAACCCGTGGAACACCGACATCAGCGGCTACCCGGTCCACCCGAACTCGGCCAACTTCATCGCCTCGATCGGCCTGAACACCGGCCTCCACGCCGACTTCGGCACGGTCTGGAACGGCGCGCCCAACGGGATCCCCTACGTGACCGTGGGCGGGACGCAGCCGCGCGTGCCGATCACGTTCACGGCCTACGGCAACGAGAGCGACCCCGGCCCCTACCCCGTCCCGCCCGACGCGCCGATCGAGGGCGGCCCCAACGGCACGGGGGACCGGCACGTGATCGTGGTCGACACGGAGAACCGCCTCCTCTACGAGATGTTCCGCGCCTTCCCCGACGGCCAGGGCGGCTGGCGCTGCGACTCGGGCGCCGTCTTCGACCTGCGCTCGAACGCGCAGCGGCCGGCGGGCTGGACGTCGGCCGACGCGGCGGGCCTGCCGATCCTGCCCGGCCTCGTCCGCTACGACGAGGCGGTCGTCCAGGGCGAGATCCGCCACGCCCTGCGCTTCACCGTCCAGCGCTCGCAGCGGGCGCGGATCGAGCCGGCGCGCCACTGGGCCTCGAGCGACACGAGCCCGGACCGCCCGCCCATGGGCCTGCGCGTGCGCCTCAAGGCCAGCGTGGACCTCTCGGGCTTCCCCCCCGAGGTCCGGGTGATCCTCACGGCGCTCAAGCGCTACGGCATGATCGTCGCGGACAACGGCTCGAACTGGTACGTCTCGGGCGCGCCCGACCCGCGCTGGAGCGACTCGAACCTGGCGACGATCTCGCGCATCAAGGGCAGCGACCTCGAGGCGGTCTACACCGGCCCCACGATCACGCCGTGACCCGGCGCGCCCACTATGATCCCGAGCCGTGCCGGGCGCCGCTGCTGACCTCATGGCCCGCGCCCAGCGCGGCGACCGCGACGCGTTCGACGACCTCGTCCGCGCGCACCACACCCTCGTCTTCGCCTACGCCCGGCGCGTGCTCGGCGACGAGGACGCCGCCGTGGACGTGACGCAGGACACGTTCGTGCGCGCCTGGCGCTACCGCGCCTCGTGCGACCCGCCGCGCGTGCGCGCGTGGCTCCTGGGGATCGCCGCCAACCGCGCGCGCGACGCCCTGCGCGCGCGCGGCGCGCGGCCGGCCGCCCTCGACGACCCGGGCGCCCTGCCCGCCGCCGGCGAGGCCGGCCTGGCCCTCCTCGCGCGCGGCGCCCTGCGCGACGAGGTGGCCCGTGCCGTCGAGGCGCTCCCCGTCGACCAGCGCGAGGTGGTCGCCCTGCGCTACCTGGCCGACCTCTCCTACGAGGAGGTCGCCGAGGCGCTCGGCCTCTCGGTCGGCGCCGCGCGCATGCGCGCCCTGCGCGGGCGCGACGCGCTGGCCCGCGCGCTGGCGCGCCTGGTCGAGTCGAGCGAGGCGGGCGAGGTGCCACCGTGAGCGACTGCCTCGACCTCGACCGCGTGCGCGCCCTCGCCGAGGTCGGCGACGCGCTCGACCCGCTCGCCGCCGCCCACGCCCGCGCCTGCGCCCGCTGCGCCCGGCGCGTCGCGCAGGCCAGGGCCGAAGAGCAGGCGCTCCGCGCCGCGCTCCCGGTCGAGCCTCCGCCGGGCGTCGTC
>JAHBXY010000090.1 GCA_019636275.1 Planctomycetota bacterium
GTTCCTGGCCGCGCGGGCAGGCGGCGCGGCGCTGGAGGCGGCCATGGATGCCGGCGGGCGGCTCGCCGCGCAGGTGGCCGCCCGGCGAGGGGCCGTCGCGCCCCCCTGAGCGCGCGCGGCGCGGGCTCTGCTACGATCCCGCTGCATGGCCGACCTCGTCTTCGGCATCGTCGTCTTCTACGCGGTCCTCTTCGGCGCGCGGCGCGGCTTCTACAAGGAGGTCGTGCAGCTCGTCGCCCTGCTCGTCGGGATCTCGGTGGCCCGCACGGCGCGGGTGCCCGCCGGCGCGGCGCTGGCGAGCAAGACGGGCCTGCCGGTCCTCGCGGCCGAGGTGGCGGCCGTCGTCGGCGTGTGGGTGGCCGCGTTCTTCGTCACGGCGCTGGTCGGCCGGCTGCTGCTGAAGAAGCTCCGCGGCAAGGGGCTCGACGACCGCCTCGACGCCGGCGCCGAGGGCCTGGCCGACGCGATCTCCGGCGACACGACCAAGGGGCCGGTGACGCTCCTGACCGACAAGGTCGTGAGCAAGCGCGGGCTGTTCTACTGGTCCGACAAGCTCCTCGGCGCGCTGCTCGGCCTCGTCAAGGGCGCGCTGACCGGCTACGTCCTCTTCGGCGTGGCGATCTACGCCGACCGGCTGGGCTACGAGTCGCGCTTCGCGAGCTCGGCCGAGGACTCGTACGCCGGCGCGCTGTTCGTCCGCGAGCTCGACCCCGTCCTGCGCCAGTTCGCCGAGTACCAGCTCGCCGTGAAGGTGCGCGACATGCGCGAGATCGCCCGCCTCGTGCACGAGGAGCCGCGCCGCTTCGAGGCCTTCGCCGGCCACCAGGAGCTCGCGGCGCTGGCCCGCGACCCGCGCGTGCAGGCGCTGGCCCGCGAGCCCGACGTCCGCGCCGCCTGGGACCGGCGCGACCTGCGCGGCCTGCTCCTCGACCCCCGCGTCCACGCCCTCCTGGCCGACCCGGACCTGCGCGAGCGCGTCGCCGCCGTCGACTGGGGCCGCGTGCGCGAGGCCGTGGCCCGCGGGCCGGTCGCGCCCCCGGCGCCGCCGCGATGAGGCCGGGGACCTGCGACCTGCACCTCCACAGCGTCGTCTCCGACGGCCTCCTGGCGCCGGCCGACCTCGCCGCGCGCGCGGCGCGCGCCGGGCTGCGCACGCTGGCCCTCACCGACCACGATGCGGTCGACGGCGTGGCCGAGCTGCAGGCGGCCGCCGCGCAGCGCGTCGAGGGGCAGGACGTGCGGCTCGAGGTCATCCCGGCGATCGAGCTCACCGCCCGCGTGCGCGGCGGCCCGCAGGGCAGCGTGCACCTGCTCGGCTACGGCCTCGACCTCGCCGCGCCGCGCCTGGCCGCCGCCGCGCGCCACAACCGCCTGGCGAAGCGCGCGCAGATCGAGGCGATCCTCCGCCGCCTGGCGAAGGACGAGCAGGTCCACCTGGGCTGGGACGAGGTCGCGCCCGGGCGCGGCGACGACGCCTACGTGGGCCGCAACCAGGTCGCCGCGGCCCTCGTGCGCCGCGGCCAGGCGAAGACCTACCGCCACGCCTTCCAGCGCTTCCTCGCCGACCGGCGCGTGCCGCCGCCCGCCGTCGTCGACGCGGCCGAGGCGGTCGCCGCCCTGCGCGAGGCAGGCGCCCTGGTCGTCCTGGCGCACCCCACGCACCACGACCTCGACCACCACCTGCGCCCGCTCCTCGACCTGGGGCTCGACGGGGTCGAGGCCTACCGGCCGCACGCGCACGGCGGCCTGCTCGAGCGGATCGAGCGCGCCGCGCGCGACCACGGCCTGTTCGTCACCGGCGGCTCCGACTGGCACGGCCACCACCCCGACCCGCCCCTGGGGTCGTGGCGGCTCGAGCCGGGCCGGGTCGACGCCTTCCTGGCGGCGATCCGGGGCCGGGCCCCCGGCTGACCGGCTTGCTGCGCCCCGACGCGGTCCGCTATGATCGCGCCCCGTCGGTGTCCCGCCGACCGGCCGCGCGCGACGGCCGTCCGCCTGGAGGCTCCATGCTCCGCGTCTCCACCCTCCTCGCCCTGGGCGCCTCGGCCCTCCTCGCCGGCTGCATGGGCTCGCCCGAGCCCTACCGCCCCTACCACAGCGGCGGGCGCGAGGCGCGGCCCGACCCCGCCAAGCGGGCGGCCGAGGAGGCGGAGCTGCGCCTCGAGACCGAGCTCCCGGTCGAGATCGCCCGCAACGAGGCGGAGCTGGAGCGCGGCCGCAAGACGATCCGCCGCATCCTCGGCGAGATCCCTCGCAACCCCTGGACCTCCTACGCGCGCAACATGGTCAAGGTCCTCGACAAGAACAAGGGCCTGGAGCACGCCGGCCCATACCTGCCGCCCGGGCCCCCCGAGCGCCGGGCGCTCTCGCTCGGCACGTTCCGCCCGCCCGAGGCCGGCAAGAAGGCCGCCGCGGACGCCGACGACGACGGCGATTACGACGACTAGCGGCCCGGCCGGAGACCTCGTCGCCAGCCAGGCGCTCGCAGGGTGCTGGCGCCCGGCCCGCTACCCCTCGCGCTGCGCGCCGCCCTCCGGTCGGCGCCGGGCGGCGAGCTGCGCCGCGACGCGCGCGGGGTCGAGGCCGCGCGCGTGGAGGAGCACGCCGAGGTGGTAGAGCAGGTCGGCCACCTCGCCCGCCAGCGCGTCGTCGTCGGGCTCCTTGGCCGCGACGACCACCTCCGTGGCCTCCTCGCCCACCTTCTTCAGCACCTTGTTCAGGCCCGCCCGGAACAGGTAGGTCGTGTAGGAGCCCTCGGGCAAGGCCGCCTTGCGCGCGGCGATCGTCGCCAGGAGGGCGTCGAGCGCCGCGCCGAGCGACTCGTCGCCGCGCCCGGCGGGCGCGCCCTCGATCGACTGGTGGAAGCACGTGCGCGCGCCGGTGTGGCAGGCGGGGCCGGTCGGCGTCACCCGCACGACGAGCGCGTCGGCGTCGCAGTCGGCGACGAGGCCGTCCACGCGCTGCACGTGCCCCGACGTCTCGCCCTTGTGCCAGAGCGCCTGCCGCGAGCGGCTCCAGAACCAGGTCTCGCCCGTCTCCAGCGTGCGCGCGAGGCTGTCGCGGTTCATGTAGGCGAGCGTGAGGACCTCGCCCGTGCGCGCGTCCTGCACGACCGCGGGCACGAGGCCGCGCTCGTCCCAGGCCAGGGCCTCGGGCGCCAGGCGCGCCTCGGGGGCGGAGTCGAACGGGGGCGTGATCATCCCCCGGAACCTACCACGCTCAACGCGCCGGGCCGAGCGCGCCGCTGAGGCCGGGCGTGGCAGGCGCCGGCGGCAGCTTCAGCCGCTGGCCGACGCGGATCAGGTTCGGGTTCGTGATCCCGTTCAGCGCGACCAGGCGCGAGACCGTCGTCCCGTAGCGCTGGGCGATCCGGCCCAGCGTCTCGCCCCGCTGCACGACGTGGACGCGCTCGTCATCGACCGGCGCGGGCGCGGGCGCCGGCGCGGGCTCGGGCGACGCGGGCGGCGGCGGCGCGGCCGGCGCGGCGGCGAGGACGCGGGCGATCTCGGCCCCGAAGATGCGGTAGCCCTCGTTGGTCATGTGGATCCCGTCGCTCGAGATCCCCGGGCGCGGGCGCAGGCCGTCGGGCCCGACGGTCAGCGCGTGCAGGTCGATCAGCGGCAGGCCGCGCGCCTGCGCCAGGGCGCGGATCCGCTCGTTGAGGCGCACGAGGTGCGGCGCCAGCGCCCCGTAGGTGCTGCCCTCGGTCGGCTGGCAGGTGACCAGCACGACCACGGCGTCGGGCAGCCGGCGCTGGATCTCGGTGACCACCTCCTCGTAGATCCGCGCCGTCGACTCGACCCCCGACCCGTCCCGGTAGACGCTGTTGTGGCCGTTGAGGAGGAACACGTAGCCCGGCTTGCAGTCGAAGACCGAGCTCTGCAGCCGGTTCTTGATCCCCGTGCGCCCGTGCCCGATCCCGTCGCCCGAGATCCCGCGGTTGAGGTAGTGGTGCCCCGCCGGCAGGTAGTTGCTGACGCGGCTCGAGTAGCGCCACCCCTCCATCGACGACGACCCGAGGAGGACCACCGTCCGGGCGTCCGCCGGCAGCCGGGCGTTCTCCCGCTCGAACTCGCTCACCCGCGTGCGCCAGCGCTCCTCGAACGTGGGCTGCGCGGCGGCGGGGGTGACCAGGACGAGCAGGGCCAGGAGGGGGGCGGCGTGGCGGATCATGGCCGGCCAACCGCACGAAGGGTGCCAGGCCACAAGTCCAGACCCCGCAAAGAGTGAGCGCGTCGGTTGCCTTTCATCGCGCGACGCAAGCGGCGAAACCGGGGGGTCAGCGCCGGGCGGCGAAGCGCTCCTGCGCCTCGAGGAGGAAGTTCACCAGCAGGTTCTGCAGGGTGAACTCGTCCGACTGGCTCTGCTGCTTGCCGAAGTGGCTGAGCACGTGCAGCACGAGCCCGGGCCGCGGGGCGGCCGGCTCCTCGCGCCGGCGCGCGCCGCCGGTCCGCGGCCGGCGCGCGGCCCCGTCGTCGGTGGTCGTCGTCGATGCGCCCGGGGAGAAGCACACCGCCACGGCGGCGCCCTTGCCGTCGGTCCGGGCCCGAAGCTCCTCGCTGGCCAGGAGCACCTGCACGCGCGCCGCGTCCTTGACGACGATCGACGGGCTCAGGTCGTCGATCTTCCAGCGCGACGAGCGGCGCGCGGTCATGGACCCCCCGTCCGCCGCGTGGACGAGCACGCCGCGCAGGAGCGACGGGTCCGCCTGGCCGCGGACCGGCGCGTAGTCGACGTCGCCGCCGGGGAGGTCGGCCCCCGGCACGACGTAGTCGCTCCACGCCTTGCCGGTCAGCTCCCGCAGCCCGTAGTCCTCCGTGAACACGCAGCCGCCCTGGTCGACGAACGCCTTGATCCGGTCGATCGCCGCCTGGTCCAGCGCGTCGGGCGTGAGCTCGTGCGTGTCGCAGCCCGTGCACACGGGCAGGCGGCTCTTCGGGTCCTGGCCGGGCTTGCACGTCCGGCAGCGGCACACCGTCCCGAAGAAGCTGCAGTTCATGATCAGCGCCGCCACGCCGTCGAGCGCCGCCGGGTCGGCGTTGAACGCGGTCTTGAGCAGCACCTCGTGCCGCACGCCCAGCCGCTCGAGGACCTTCTCGATCTCGTCGAAGTTGCGCACCGACCCGCGCAGCACCAGGACCTTGCCCCCGCGCCGCGACATCGACGCCAGGCCGCCGCCGCGGGCGCGGTCGAGCTGGTCCTTCACCGTGCCCGTGCTCCCGGCCTCGGGGCGGCGCCCGAAGGCCGTCTCCCGATGCTGCGCCCACCAGCCCTCCCAGTTGAGCCGGTCGCCCATGTCCTCGCCGAAGAGCGCGGTCAAGGTCGTGCGCACCCGGCGCTCGAGCGCCGAGCCGCTGCCGTCCTCGCGCTTGAGCACCTCGAGCAGCAGGTCGACCGCCTCGGGCCGCTCCAGCTCGCCCAGCCGGTCGACCGCCAGCGCCTGCAAGGCGCCCGAGCGCGGGCGGAGCAGCCGCCGGTGGAGCTCGATCACCTCGGCCGAGCGGTTGCCCTGCAGCGCCAGCATGACGTCGCGCGCCAGCGGCGCGTCGCTCGACGCGAGGAGGAAGTCGCCGAGCGCGTCCAGCCCGCCGCGGTCGGTGACCGAGGCCACGCCCCCGACGACCTGCCAGTAGAGCGGCTCACGCTGGGCGGGGAACGCGGCCGCCAGCTCCAGGAGCGCCCGGACCGGCGGCTTGCCCCCTTCGGCCAGCGCCGCCCGCAGGGCGCGGTCGAGCGCGTCCCCGTCGTTGGCCTGCGCCGCGGCCCGCGCCTGCTCGAGGGCCCGCTTCAGGTCGGCCGCCCCGCCGAAGGCGGTCGAGGCGAGGACCAGGACGACCGGGGCGGCCAGCAACAGACGTCGGCGCATGCCGGGATCCTAGAGGCCTGGCCCGGCACGCGCCAACCGCCTCGTGGCCGCCCCGAGGGCCTGCCCGTTTCTTGCCGACCCTGTAAACCCCCTGCGCCCGACCTCTCCCGGCGCCGAGCGACGGCCCGCGTCACCTGCTGACCTTCCGCGTCAGGCGGCGCCTGGCACTCGTTGTGTTGTGGGGAGCCCTGCGAGCGCCTTCCCCCTCCTGGAGATATCCACCATGTCGCACATCCGCTTCGGCGACTCCTCCGTCGTCGCCACCAGCGTCGATGAGGAGTACCGCCTGTTCGAGGACCTCGAGCGCTCGCGCCGGGCCCTGCGGGCCACGATCGCGGAGGCGGCCTGCGACCCGACGCGCCACGTGGGCCGCTTCGTCCTCGTGCAGCGCGTCGAGCGCAACGCCGCGGGCGAGCTGCACCAGGCCTGGGACGACGAGGCGCAGCGCTTCGTGGCCGTGCGCACGGTCGACGGCGTGGGCGCGCTGACGCGCGACGCGCAGCGCGCGCTGGAGACGGCCACCCTCCTCCGCCACCCTGGGATCCTCGCCCCGCTGCCCGGAGGCTTCGGCGTGGCGCCGGACGGCCGCCTGTTCGTGGCCATGGAGATCGCCCCGGGGCGCACGCTCGAGCCGCGCCGCGGCGAGTCGGCCCGCCGCGAGCCGCGCCAGGCGGCGACGATCGTCCTCGACCTCGCCCGCGCCCTCGGCTACGCGCAGGGGCTCGGGCTGGTCCACGGCGCCCTGCACCCCGCGAGCGTGATCGTGAACAGCCACGGGCAGGCGCGCCTGATCGACTGGGGCGTCGCCGAGGCCGAGGCGGGGAGCCCCACGCGCCGCAGCCACCTGCAGGCGCGGCTCGAGCGCCGCGGCTGCGCCGCCCCGGAGCTGACCGAGGGAGAGGCCGGCGACCCGCTCACCGACGTCTACGGCCTGGGCGCGCTGCTCCTGCTGCTCGCCGGCGGCAAGACCCCGGCGCAGCTCACGCCCGAGGCCGAGGACCCCGACCCCTGCCTGCCGCCGACGCTCGAGCCGGTCGTGCGCCGCTGCCTCGAGGCCGACCCGACCCGGCGCTACCCGTCGCCCGTGATCCTCGCCCGCGACCTCGAGCGCTGGCTCAACGGCGAGCGGCCCGCTGCCACGACGCCGCTCGGCGTGCGCCTGGGGCGCCTGACGCGGCGCGTGCACCGGGCGTTCGTCGAGGTGTGCGCGTCGACGCGGATCGCCGCGACCGCGGCGGCCTCGCAGCGGACGTAGCCATCACGGATCGTCGCCGTAAGGAACAATGACGTACTGTCTCCGGCCCTCCGGCGGATCGGAGTTGTAGAGGACGACGGCCCGGGCCCTGCTCGCGTGCAGCAGGGCGCGCCGCCGAGCTCCGCGAAGGACAGCGGTCGCGCCGGCGGGCTCCGGGAGCGCGTGGACGAGCTCGCCGTCAGGGAGCTGGTAGACCGCGATCCGGAGCCCACCCTCGCCGGTGGGCTCGAGCGTCGCGTAGCGCCGTCCCTCGTGATCGGGCCACGGGGGAGCGTGCGGGTGGCTGCGTAGTGTCGAGCCGTCGGGCCGAAGCACCCGGTCCTCGAGGAAGGCCGTGCCGTCGGGCAGGACGACCTGCGGTACCCTGGGCAACGTGCCGGCACGTTGTAGTCGACCATCCGCGCAGCGCCACTCGGTCGCGCCCGCGCCGGATGCGTCGGCGACGATGAACCGCTCCGCATCGCGCCACACGACCTCTCGCCCACCGATCGCCGTCGCGGGCCCCTGGAACACCTCGAGCGCGCCGTCGCTCGGGGTCAGCCGCAGCGCGCGAAGGGCCGCGCCCGACTCCACCCAGCCGAGTCGTCCGTCAGGTAAGGCGGCGAGGTGTCGCGGCGCAGCGCCTTCGATCTGCAGCTGGCGCCGGGGGGTCAGCTCGGGGATCGACAGCTCCACGAGGGCGTCGCCGGTCGCGACCCAGAGCGAGTCTCCCACCTCGGCCAGTCCCTGGACGTCGGCGAGTGTGACCGTCCGCCGGTGCCAGGTTCCGACCTCGATCGCGGTCAGGACCGCCTTCGTGCGCCACACGAGGAGGCGCCCCGACGGGAGCAGGCGCGGTGGGACACGGACCCGCTGCTGATCCATGTCCGGAAGCACCGAGTCGTACCCGAAGTCCACCGCGAAGGTGCGCAGGCGCACGGTCACGGGCTCGCGCGCGACGCGCTCCGGTCCGGCGCCGGTCGCCTTGATGGTGATCGCGTGCTCGCCGACATGCTCCGTCCGAGGGCGCCAGCCGAGAACCGGCCCATCCCACGTCGAACCCGGCGGTCCCTCGACCTCGAGTCGCTGGCCGGGTCGACGGTCGGCCGCCTCGGGCGCGTACGTCCAGCCGTCACCGACGTAGACCACGCTCGGCGGGACCGTCTTCAGGCGCAGCGGCGCAGGCGGCGGCGGCTCGATGGGCTCCACGGCCGGAAGGTCGCGGACGCGGATCGCCATGGGCACGGACGGCACCAGCACGACGAAGCGGTTGGAGCCGGCGAGTTGCATGGCGTTGCCCACGAAGAAGCGGTCCAGCGCGAGGGGCGCCCCGACCGTCGCGTTCGTGAGCGGGTGCCGGCGCTCGAAGCCACGCGTGCTCGCGACGAGGAGCGAGCCGTCCAGGAACACGGCGCGGGGAACCCCCCCCGGGCCCTCGGTCGGCGCGAGGCTCCCGGCGAGCCTGGGGCCGCCCTGCTCGAAGACGAACCACCCGCCGCGGTCGGGCCGGCCAAGCCGGTCCAGCAGCTTGCAGGACGCCCTGGCGCGCAGGCCGCGGGCGGGGTCGAACACGGTGGCCTCACCCAGGCCGAACTCGTACGCCCAGCGGCCCAGGCCGTCGGTCGAGACGACATGCTGGCCGTCCCCGGAGCGACCCGGCAACGCGACCGAGGCGACGACCGCCAGGCGACCGGCGTCCACGAGGAACAACTGCCCCGCGGCGTTGACCTGGCCCGGCTCCGGGCGCTCGGCGCCCGCGGCGTAGACGCGGCGCGGCTCGTCGGACGCGACGGCCAGGGAGGCTCCTGCCACGGGGATGGCGATGCGCGCGGGGAGCAGCGCCGCCCGGTCGACGTCGATCACCGCGATGCCGGGGGTCCGCTCCGTGGTCACGAGGAGGCGGTTACCGCTGAGCGCCAGGCAGCGCACCCGGTCACCGACCTCGATCCGGACGACGTCCGGCCGGGCCCCCGTGCAGAGCAACACGGAGCTCTGCTCCGCGGGCGCGAGGGCGATCCGGCGGGCGTCGCCGCACCAGACCGGCGCCTGGAGCGTCTGCTCCACGCCGTCGAGCCGCATGACCTCGCGCCAGTCCGGCGCCGGCTCGGGGCCGCCGAAGGGCGAACCTTCCGCGGGGGCCTCGCGGTAGTCTGCGTCCGGCGGACCCTCCAGCGCCGGCCACGTGGCCGCCACGTCGGAGGCCGGCGCCGCTTCGAGCGTCACCTGGAGCGCGGGCGGAGCGGTCTCCACGGCCACGACACTGGCCCCCGCCGTGGGGGCCATCGGGGTCGTTGCGGAGAGAGACGAGCCGCGCAAGAGCGGGTGGAGCGCCCACGCGCCCGCGGCCAGGGCGACGGCGCCGAGCGCGGCAGCGACGCCCATCGTGCCGGGCGAGCGCGTGGCGCTCGCCCGCGGGTGCGTCAGCGCGGTCAGGTTCTGGCACGCCGCGCAGCGCGCCGACTCGCTCCAGCAGTCGTCGTGGTGCCGCGCGAGGCAGCGGTCGCAGACGACCTCCGCGTCGCCGCGCCGGACGTCCTCGTGGCAGAAGGGGCATCTTCCCAGCGGCTGGCCGTCGAGCGGCGGCATCGTCCTCTGGCGGTGCGCCGCGACGAGCTGTCCGCCGAGGCATGAGGCCGGAACCGTGAGCGCGAGCGAGACGAGGAGCGCCCACGTCGCGGGGAGCTCCTGCGCGGTCCAGAGCGCGCCGACGACGGCCAGGGCGCCGATGGCCGTCGTGATCGCGCCCAGGACGAGTGCGTGGCGAAGCTCGGCGCCCCGGGCCAGCGCCGCCGCCACGGCGCCGCCCAGGATGGTGAAGGCCAGCCCGACCAGGACGTTGGCGCCCAGCCACGCCGGTGAGGCGAAGGAGCGCTCGAGCGCCGTCGGCGACCCTTCCGCGGACGCGATGTGCAGCAGGGCGAGGGCCAGCAGGGTGAGGACCGTGCCGGCGAGGTCGACCGCGAAGCCGACCAGCAGGGGCAGGACGCGCACCCGAGTGCGCTCAGCGGGGGCCGGCAGGGTCATGCTCCTTCCACGAGCTCGGCTCATACGGGACGAGGAACAGCGTGTCCGGCGCGCCGAGGTCCCACACGACGACCGTCCGGGCGCGGCTGGCGAGGAGCAGGCCTCGCCGGCCTGCTGCGCCCGAGCTGGCCGCAGCGACTGGGTCGGCGAAGGACGTCAGGCGGCGACCGTCCGGGAGGCCGTAGAGGCCGAGCCGCACGCCATCGGTCGTCATGTCGACGGCCGCGTAGTACGTCCCGTCGTGGCTGGGGCACGGCGCTCCTTCCGCGTGGCCGCGGAGCGTCGAGCCATCGGGGCGAAGCACACGCTCGGACAGGAACACCGTACCGTCCGGGAGGACCGCGCGGGGAGGGTCCGCGGGCGCGAGCCGTGTGAGCGCACCCTGGCTCCAGCGCCAGAGGGCGTCCGCGATGACGACCCGCTCGGCGTCGAGCCAGACCAGGTCCAGCGCGTGGACGCGCTCGGTCGCGCCCTCGACGACCTCGCTGCGCGACGCGCCCGGGGCGAAGCGTCCCAGGTGGATCCTCGCTCCCCCGCGCGGCGCGATCCAGCTCAGCCGGCCGTCGGGCAGCGCTGCCAGCGCGACGGGGCTGGTGCCGGCCACACGGTGCTGCGCGCGGGGGGTGAGGTCGGGGCAGCCCAGCTCGACGAGCGCTCCGTCGTCGGTCAGCACCCAGAGGGCGTCGCCGACCTCCACGAGCCCGCGGCACCCGGCGAGGCTCAGGGCACGGGTCCGCCAGGTCCCTGGCTCGAGCGCGACGATGTGGGTGGCCGACCAGCCGACGGCGAGTCGTCCCGACGGGAGCGCTCGCAGCGGACGGACGAGCCCCTTGGGCGCCGGCAAGGTGAGGAGCTGGACCCTGACGGGCAGCGTGAGCCGCTCCTCCTCGCCAGCGTCCGTCGTGACGACCAGCGTGACGGAGCGGTAGCCGGCCTGTTCGACGGCGGGCCGCCAGCGGGCCGTGGTCCCGTCCCAGCGGAGCCCCGACGGTCCCTCGACGTGCACCCGCGCGCCCGTGGGCTCCGTCACGCGCGGCGAGAAGATCCACTCCTCACCCACGTGGCCATGCGTCGGAGCCGCGGCGGCCAGGCGCACCTGGCGCGACGGTCGACGGTCGGCGGGGCCAGCGATGTCCATGACCTGCAGCTTGGTCGAGTACGAGGGCGCGCGCAGGAGCCGCCGCGTCCCAGCGATGAGCATGGGCGGAAGCGACGGGTCGTAGCTGCTGCCCTGGCGGTCTGGATCGGCGAACCGCTCGCCGACGGGGCGGGCCGTCTCGGGGTCGCGTCTCTCGAACACGGTGAACTCCTCGGTGCGGACGAGGAGCGTGCCATCCGGCAGCTCGCCCAGCAGCTGACCGCCAGGCGCGTCGACGCGCTCGTGCGAGCCGGCCCGGACCACGACGTGAGCGTCGAACAGGAACCGGCCCTCGGCGTCGGGCTCACCTCCGCGACCCGCGCCGTGCACCTCCGCGAAGCCGTTCGCGGGGTCGTACGTGCGGGTGTCGACGTAGAGCAGGCGCCCGCGACCGTCGGTCTTCAAGGCGCGCGGATGCGTCGAGCTCGGAATGACGACACCGCGCGGCGTGGAGGCGACGAGTCGCATGCGCCCGGCGTCGATCAGGTGGAGCCGACCTCCGGCGAGGACGTATGCGCGCCGCGGCTCCCGCGCGCAGGTGACCACGATTCCTTGTGGCGCATCCAGCGGGATCTCGGCCGGCAGGGCCTCGCCGCGGTCGAGGTCGACGGCGACGAGCGCAGGGCGATCCGCCAGCGTCAGCAGCAGCCGGTTGCCGCTGATGGCGCCGTACCAGGGGCGGTCCGCGAGGGTGACGCGCGCGACCTCCTCCCCCGGTCCCTCGAGCACCGCGAGCTGCCGCTCGCGCTCGCCGACGAGCACGACCCGTCCGCCCGCGGCGAAGACACGCAGCGGCCGACTGAACGGCACGGTGCACACGTCGCGCCAGGTCGGCGCCGCGTCGATCCCACCGAAGCATGGCTCCGGGTCCACCGCGTCGCGGTAACCGGCATCCGGATCGCCCTCGAGGTCGCGCCAGCCTCCGGCCGCCTCGGCCGACCGGGGGGGCGGCTCGAACACCCGCTCGTCGACGAGCGGCGCCGCGAACGCCTCGATCCCGAGCTCGGTCACGGGCGCCGCCGGGGCCGGCGGCGGCGCAGGCGCGCTCGGCGTGGACCGCGCCTCGTCCGAGGGCGTGGCGCTGCGGGGACGGGTGGCGACGTGGATGATGGTCACGACCGCGACCGCGCTCGCGGCGGCGAACAGCCGGGGCCCCGAGGCTCGTCGAGGGGTGGCGCCCGCAGCCCCCTCCAGGGCTTCCTCCCCTGCGCAGGCGCCGCAGCGGCGCACGGCGCGCCAGCACTCCGCGTGGTGGCGAGCGAGACACGCGCCACACACGAGCGTGTCCGGTCCCCGCAGCACCTCATGGCCGCACGCCGGGCAGCGCAAGAGCTTCAGCGGGATCGATCCGCCGGGCGCGTGACTCGGCGGCGGGATGTCCTTGCTCCGCTTCGGCGGTCCCCCGCCCTCGCCTCCGAGCTCGTGCTCGACCTCGTCCGGCGAGCTCACCGCGGCCCCGGCAACGCATAGGGGATCATGATGAACGTGCAGGTGTGGCGCGCCTCCGGGGTGAGCGCCTTCGCCTCGATCGTGTAGCCAACGAACGCCGATGCGCGGCTCGCGAGGAACAAGCCCTGGAGCCCTGCCGGCAGGGCGACGGACGTCAGGACCTCGCCACTGCGCAGGCTTCGCACCGCGGCGCGGTGCGTCCGGTCCTGCTGGCGCTCGAGCGTCGCGTAGTGCGTCCCGTCGTGGCTCGCGCCGATGACCGAGGAGTGCTCCCGGACGAGCGACCCGTCCACGCCGAAGAGCCGACGGGTCGTGATGACGGTGCCGTCGGGGAGGACGCCCTCGACCGGTCCCGTGTAGCCGTCGATCGCCGTCAGCCCGTCGATGCCCCAGCGCCGAACCGCGGCCCCGATGAACACCCGGTCGGCGTCCCACCACGTGAGCTGGCGAAGCTCGCCCGACCAGGCGCCCTCGATCACCTCGCACGTGTTTGCACCGGGGCGGAACCGGCCCAGGCGGACCCGAGCCGGCCCCGGCGCGTCGGCCCAGCCCACGCGTCCGTCGCGGAGCGCGGCCACCAGCCGCGGGGCAGCGCCTGTCAGGTGGACCTCCGCCAACGGCAACAGATCCGGTGACGAGAGCTCCACCAGGGCCCCCCCCGACGCCACCCAGAACGAGTCCCCCACCTCGGCGAACCCCGTGCAGCGAATGAGCCCCAGCGCGCGCACCACGCCGCTCACCGGGTCGAGGGTGCCGAAGTCGCGCGACGTGCACCACGCGACGACGCGGCCGGAGGGGGCGAGGCTCGCCTCGAGCTTCGTCACACCGTGCGGCAGGTCGAGGCTCAGGCGGCGCAACCCCACCACCACCGGCTCCTGCACCTCATGAGAGCGGTCGCCCGCGACGTGCGCGCTGATCGTGACGAGCCTCGCGCCGACGTCGTCAGCCGTAGGTCGCCACCGGGCCGTCGTGCCATCCCACGTCAGCCCATCCGGGCCTGTGACGTCGAGCGCGGCGTCGGCAGGCTCGCTCACGCGCGGCGCGTAGGTCCACTCGCTGCCAGCCGTCGCGGGCGGCGGAAGCGCCTCGAGCCGTAGTACGTCGGTCGTCACCGCCGCCGGCTCATCCAGCGGCACGTCGAGGACCTCCAGCTTCGGCGGGCGGCCGTCCCGGACCCTCACCAGCCGGTCGGTGCCCGCGAGGAGCGCGGGACCGAAGCGCACGTTCTCGCTCGGCTCTGCCAGCGGCTCGCCCAGGCGTCGAGCGGTGAGCGGGTCACGGCGCTCCAGCACGCCGGCCGCCTGCACGAGGAGCGAACCGTCGCTCAGTGCGCCCAGGAGGTCGCCGCCCGGAGCGTCCACACGCTCGAGGGAGCCCGCCCGCCGCACGCCCTGCGCAGAGAAGAGGAACCGGCCGGCCGGATCGACACGCACCGCGCCGAGGCTCTCCCGGCGCGTGCAGACCGGCGCGAACCCTCGCGCCGGGTCCTGCACGATGATCCCGTCACGGTCGAAGAGGTACACCAGTCGCCCACGACCATCGGCGTCGAAGTCGCGGCGCCGAATCGGCACCTCTTGCGGCGACGCTGCGACGACCCGGAGCCGCCCGACGTCGAGCACCGAGGTGACGCCCCATGCGTCGACGTAGGCCCGGCGCGGCTCGAGGGCGCAGACCCTCAGGGTCTCGGCGCCGAGCCGCACTCTCTCCTGCAGCAGCTCTCCGCGGTCGAGGTCCACCACCCGGACCGCCAAGCGGCCGCCCACGAGCAGGCGGTTTCCGCTCAGCGCCAGACAGACGTTGCTATCGCCGGTGTGGAACTGGAGGGGCTCGGACCGGCTGGCGTCCAGGACGTACAACCTCGACTCGGTGGCGACGGCCACCCGGCGCTGGTCGCCCACGAGGTGCAGCCGTCCCCCGCCCGTCAGGTCGGGCGCGAGCTCGTGGGCCAGCCGCCATGAGGGCGCCGGCGCGCTGCCGCCGATCCGTGGGCCGTCCGCGGGCGGAGCCTCGCGGTAGGTCGGGTCCGCCGCTCCCTCGAGGCGGAGCGGGGCGTCGTCTGGCGTCGCGGCCGGAGGCGTCGCCACGACCGCCTGATCGACGACGGGCGGCGGGAGCGTTCGGGCCTCGAGCTCGCGCGCCGGCGGTGCGAGCGACGGCTGCTGCGCCGCCGCCGGTCGAGGCACGCTCCTCACCGGAGGCGCTGGCGCTGCTGGCGCCGCTGGCGGCGCCGAGGGGGCCGGGGGCGGCACGACCAGCGAACCGACGGACGTGGCGACCAGCGTCGCCAGCGAGATGGGGATCAGATGCGCGTCCCACGACGCGGGCGCTGCGGCCCGGCGCCCGCGAAGCCACGCGCCGGCGCAGGAGGCCGGCACCGTCAAAGCGATCGGGATCAGCGTCGACCAGGCCGGAGAGGGCGCGGCATCCGGCAAGCCGGCGACGAGGACGAGGACGATCGCGACCTCGAGCACCCCGAGCACGAGGCCGTGGTCGACATGGCGGTGGCCGGCGACGGCCGCGCACGCGTATCCCCCGAGCAGCGTGCATGTGAGTCCGAGCAGCACGCCGGACACGAGCATGGAGGTCGAAGTCAAGGCGCGCTGCACGTCCTCCGGAGACCCGAGCACGACCGCCGTCAGCAGCGCGACCCCGAGCGAGACGAGGAACGTCCCGCCGAGGTCGACGACGACCCCGACCAGCAAACCGACGACACTGAGAGGTCGCCTCGTTCGATCGTCGGCCGCTCCCAATGTCCCTCCGGCCCCTACCATGACGCCTGTGACGACTTTCTACAAGTCCCACTCGGGCACGGGCACGGTGCGGCTCGAAGCGAGCACTGGCCCAGGGGCGCGGGTCACCTCCTGCTGGCTGCGCCTCAGGTGCTCAGCGACGCAGGGGGCCGGCGGCGGGACCACGTCCGGACTGGGCCGTACTCCTCGACGAGGTGCTCGAGCAGCCCCGAGCGGAGGCGAGCGAGCGTACGCGCAAGAACCGCACCGCCTCGCGCGCGCTCCAGCCGCGCAGCGCCTTCGGAAGCCGCAGCGGTCCTAGGACCCCTCGAGCGCCCGCTTCCAGCGCTCGCGCTCGTCGTCGTCGGTCCTGGCCGGCGCGCGCGGCGCTTCGCTGATCTCCGGCGCCACCTCGGCCGCCGGCACGTCGAGCGAGAACGGCTGGCCTTGCGCCTCGAGGTGCGCCTGCACGTGGTCCATGTGGTCGCGGTGCCGCCCGACCTCGAGGACGATCTGGTCGAGGCTCGAGGCGATCCCCTGCGCCGACGTGGCCGCGATCACCTGGTCGCGCACGAGCTTGACGGTGTTCTCGAGCGTCTCGAGGCTCACCTCGACGTACTCGCGCTCCTCGCGCGACTTGGCGAAGCGGTCGGCCCGCTGGCGCAGGACGAGGAGGTTCTTCTCCTTGGCGGCGCGCAGGCGGCCGGGCTCCATCTTGGCGACCTCCTGCTCGAGCGCGGCCAGCCGGCGCGCCAGCGAGCCCTCCTCCGAGGACTTGAGGTTCTCGTCGAGCTGGCGCATGGCCAGGAGCATGCGCGCGTACTCCTCGAGCAGGTAGTCGAGCTTGGCGAGCGTCTCCTCGAAGACCTCGAGCTCGCCCTCCTGGGCGGCCTCGGCGTGCTTGCGGATCTCGCGCACGACCGCCGCCGTCTTCTCGTACTGCTGCTTGAGCTCCGGCGGCAGCTCCCCCGTGATCGACTTGCGCCGCGTGTCGCGCGCCTCGAGGGCGGCGGCGTTCTTGCGCGCGCGCACCGAGCGGCGGAAGCGCTCGGAGAAGGGCGCGATCCCCAGCCAGCACACCTCCCAGGCCACGAGCAGCGACCCGGCCAGCAGCGTGAAGGGCGGCATCATCACCGCGCTGGCGAGCGTGAGCGCCCCGAGCCCGCCGACGGTGATCAGGTTGTACTGGTCGTAGGCCGCTTCCTTGAAGTAGCTGATGTCCTCGTCGCGGCTCTTGAGCCAGCGCTCCTTGATGAGCGCCAGCTCGCGGCGCAGCCTCGCCTCCTGCTCGTCGAGGGCGCCGCCGTCCTTCACGACGCGAGGCCCTCCGGCCGGGCCAGGCGCACCCCGGGCTTGGCGGGCGGCCGCTTCAGGTCGCGGCCCTCGAACTTCCAGGAGACCTCGTTGACGAGCTTGGCGAACGCGTCGGTCCGCTGCACCTCGGCGGCGGCGCCCGTCGGCGGCGGGACGGGGATCTCCTCGACGATCGTGCCGGGGCCGTCGGAGAAGATGTAGATCCGGTCGCCCAGGAACACCGCCTCGGCGATGTCGTGCGTGATCAGGAACACGGTCGCGTGGACCTCGTGCCACAGCTCGACCAGCAGGTCCTGCATCTCCCAGCGCACGACGCGGTCGAGCGCGCCGAACGGCTCGTCCATGAGGATGATCCGCGGGTGCAGGGCCAGCGTCCGCGCGAGCGCCACGCGCTGGCGCATGCCGCCCGAGAGCTGGTGCGGGTACTTGCGCTCGCTCCCGTCGAGGCGCACGCGCTTGATCCAGCGCATGGCCCGCTCCTCGCGCTCCTCCTTGGGCACGCCCTGGAGCTTGAGCCCGAAGGCCACGTTCTCCAGCACCGTGTAGCAGGGGAACGACGAGTAGGCCTGGAACACCATGCCGCGGTCCGGCCCCGGGCCGCGCACCGGCTCGTCGAAGACCAGCACCTCGCCCGTCGTGGCCGGGTGCACCGGCTCGAGCCCGGCGATCAGGTTGAAGACGGTCGACTTGCCGCAGCCCGAGGGCCCGAGGAGGACGACGAACTCGCCCTTGTCGGGCAGGTCGTCGACGCGGAAGTTGACGTCGCGGATCGCCTCGTGGGTCTTGCCGTCGGCGCTGACGAAGGTCTTGCCGACGCCCTTGAACTCGACCACGGCCGGCAGCGCCATCAGCGCGCCTCCTGCCACGGGAACAGCCGCTTGCCGGCGAGCTTGAACCCGTAGTCGATGATGATGCCCACGGCGATGATCGCCAGCACGGCGGAGAAGTAGTTCACCATGTTGTGGCGCCGCTGCATCTCCGTCATGAAGAAGCCGATCCCGAACTCGCCCGGGATCTTGCTCGAGGCGTAGCCCTCCGCCAGGATGATCGACGCCCAGCCGATGGCGTACGTCGCCCGCAGGTGCTCGAAGAGCTTGCCCGAGGCGACGGGCACGAGGACGCGCAGGACGACCTGCCCGCGCGTCGCGCCGAGCGTGTAGGCGGTGTTGACGTAGACCTGGTCGACCGCCTCGATCTCCTTGACGACCATCGGGTAGAGCCAGAAGGCGATCACCAGGAACAGGAACCCGATGCGCGCCGTGTTCTCGGCCACGATCCCCGACACGCCCGAGTTGACGAGGAAGCCGGAGGCCGCGGCGGCCAGCGGCAGGATCGCCACCGGCGGGGCGTAGCCGCCGGCGATCTCCAGCGGCGAGACGAAGCGCTTCACCGGCGGGAAGGCGCCGGCGAGCACGCCCAGCGGCACGCACACGGCCACCGCCACGACGAAGCCCAGCGTGGTGCGCCAGAGCGTGCTCTTGATCCCGCCGCGGAAGCCCTGGGCGGAGGTCGGGATCGCCAGGGCCGTGCCCGCGAGCGGGGCGTCGCAGCGCGGGCAGGTGACCGTCGGCGCCGGCGTCGCGTCGGGCGCGCCGCGGTGCGCCTCGAGCGCCTGGCCGACCGACGCGCTGAGCGGGATCGGGTCGGCGCGGCCGCAGGCCGGCGTCGCGCAGCGCGCCTGGTAGGCGGCCCCAGAGACGAGCTCGACCAGGCCGGCCATGACGTCGGTGGGCTTGGGCAGGAGGAAGTTGGAGACGATCGGGTCGTGGCCGAGGTCGTAGCCGACGTCGACCTCGGCCCCGGCGGCCGCCGCCGGGAGCTCGAGCGTGGCCGGCGACCCGCGCACGACGCGGAACTCGTCGTCCGCCAGGGCCGCCGCGCCCTCGGCCGCCTCGGAGTAGCCCTGCACCCAGACGTGCGTGCGGGCCTTCACGTCGCGCGGCAGCTCGGCGCGCCCGTCGGGGCCGAGCGTCAGCTTCACGCTGCGCGGGTCCGGCCCGCCGGCGGTGAGGAACGCCCACAGGAGGAGGAACGCCGTGGCGCCGGCGAGGAAGATGGCGATCGCGCTCGTGCCGTCGACGTCGCCGCGGACGCGCAGCAGGTGGTCGTAGGGGCTCCGCCGCGCGGCCGGCCGCGCCACGGGGCCGGCGCCGGCCGCGATCGGCGCCGGATGCGCCGGGGCTACGGGCTTCGGGGCCGGGGCCGGAGTCGCTGACGCCGCCGGCGCGCTGGTCACGGGCGCGGCGGCGGCGGCCGAGGCCGTCACCGCCAGGGGCGTCGCGACCGGCGCGTCGGGGGTCGCCGGCGCGGCGGCCGGCGACCCCTCGTCCGCGGGGGCAGCGTGGGGACGCGGGGCGGCGCCGGCGTCGCCGCCGGCCCCCTCCCCCTCCCCCTCGGGCGGCGGCGCCGCCTCCTCGGTCAGCGAGTCGGCCATGGCGCCCGGGTCACTCGACGGGGAGGACGCGCACGTCGACGCGCCGGTTCTTGGCGTGGTCGACGGGGTCGATCGGGTGGTCCCAGCCGTTGCCGAACGCGATGATCTTGTTCGGGTCGGTGCCGGGCATCTGCTTCAGGACCGCCTCGCGCAGGGCGTTGGCCCGCTTCTCCGAGAGCTCCTGCACCGCCTGGGTCATCTCGGCGTAGATGCGCGGGCCCATGGAGCGGAACTCGTTCTTGCGCGACGTGTCGACGTTGCCCTCGATCACGATGCGCGCCGCGCCGAACTCCTCCGAGAGCTGCTTGATCTTCTTCAGCGTCTCGGGGATCGTCGCGTCGTAGCTCGTGTCGAGGTCCCAGGCGTTGGGCTTGTACTGCACGTGCAGGGGCACGCGCAGGATCTCGGGCAGGGTGGCCTCGATCTGGCCCTTGAGCTGCTCGGCCGTGACCGGCTCGAACGTCTTGTGCTCCGCCTTCTGGTCGGCGAAGGCGCCCTCCTCCTTCAGCTTGCGGATCACCGACGCGTCCATGACCTGGTCGGCCGGGACGGGCTGGCCCTCGATCGCGCCGTACTGCCGGTAGAGGCGGCTGGCCTCGTTCCAGGTGGCGACGAAGTTGATCGAGCTGTCCTGGTCGAGGAAGAAGCGCTCGTTGTCGCCCAGGCCCGTCGAGTAGGCGTCGCCGAGCATGGCCTTGCAGTCGTCGACCGGGAAGCCGTAGCCCTGCGCCATGAGCTGCGCCACGCGGTCGGGGTTGTCCTGGAGGACCTTCATGCCCTCGAAGATCCCGCGCACCAGGCCCTCGATCACCTTGGGGTGCTCCTGGGCGAAGTCGGGGCGCGCCGCCCACACGTCGGCGATGATGTTCGCCGCGTCGGCCGTCGTCGAGAGCAGGCGATTGCGGTTGCCCACGTTGTGCTTCGGGTCGACGAGCGTGTAGATGTCCGGCGCCCACGAGACGCAGGCGTGCACGCTGCGGTCCTGCGCGAACAGCGCCGAGGCGCCGAACGCCGTGCTCGTGAAGCGGAACTTCACGTCCTGGTGCGACAGGCTGGCGTGGTCGAGCAGGCGCAGGATGTAGAAGTGCGAGGGCGAGTTCTGGCAGAGCGCCACGGTCTTGCCCTTGAGGTCCGCCACCGACTTGACCGTCGAGCGCACGACGATGCCGTCGCCGCCGCGCGACCAGTCGACCTGCTGGAAGACGCGCGGGGTGAGGCCGACCTTCTTCATCTGCGGGGCGAACAGCGCGATCATGTCGAGCGTGCCCCACATGGTGTGGGCCTGGCCGGACGCATAGGCGTCGGCCGCCTGCGCCGGGTCGTCGATCAGGCGCAGCTCGACCTTGAAGCCGTACTTCTTGAACAGCGAGCTGGGCGAGCCCGGGGCGAAGCCGTCGTTGGCCGCGATGATCGGCCCCCAGCCGGCCCAGATGTTGATCGGGAAGACGACGGTCGGGTCCTTGTCGTTCCAGGCGAACTTGCCGCTGCCCTTGAGCTGCGGCACGGTCTGGCGGCCGACCTCCTCGAACTCGTTCGAGGTGAGCGGCACCGCGTCGCCGTCGCCCTGCGGCTGCGCCGGCGGCTGCTGACCGCCGCCGCCCTGCTGGCCACCGCCCTGCTGCCCGCCCTGGGCCACCTGCTGGCCGCCCTGCTGCTCGGCCTTCTTCTGCGTGGCGTACCAGGCCATGCCGACGAGCGTGGCGGCGAAGCCGACGATCAGGATCACCCCACCCGGCTTGAGTCTCGCTTCGGACACCTCGTCCCCTCCCTGGCTCGGTTGTGAAGTTCGTCGCCGCGACGACGCCGACGGCGCCGTCGCGGTCAGCCCGCGGTCAGCCCGCGGTCAGCCCGCGGTCGCGGAGCGCCTCCTCAGAGGCCCAGCTCGCGCTCCATCTCGCCGATCGTCTTCTCGGCGCCGCGCGCCTCGGGCGCGGCCGGCGCGGCCGAGATGTCCTGGGCCATGCCCATCTGCATCTCGAACTGGCGCAGCGTCTCGTTGGCCTGCAGCTTCTTGGCGTCCTGCTCGATGTCGTAGTGCTCGGTGGCCATGCTGTCCATGGCCATCTCCAGCTTGGCCTCGGCCTGCGCGGCCTCGCGCTCGAGCTTGTCGACCATCTCCGAGTGGGTCTGGTCGATCCCGGCCACCTGGAACGACGACATGGCGTTGGCGACCTTCTGGTTCCACTCCGCCTGGCGCTTCGAGTTGAGGGCCTTCTTGGCCTCCTGGATGCGCTTCTCCTTCTCGAGCATGAAGACGCGCTTCATCTTCTGCGCCTTGTCGAAGGCCTCGGTCGCGGTCTTGAGCTGCCGCTCCTGCGCGCTCTTCTCGCGCCGGACCTCCTCGAGCGTCGTCGCGTAGTTGAGCGCGATGTCGCGCCGCCCGCCCTGGAGCGCGGCCTTGATCTTGGCCGTCAGCTCGGCCTCGCGGTCGTTGAGGCGGCGCAGCTCCTTCTCGACGAGCGTCACCTGCGCCTTGATCATGGCCAGGTTCTCGTTGAGGGCCGGGACCTGGTCCTCGAGGTCGCGGATGTTCTGCTTCAAGATGAGGACCGGGTCCTCACCGAGCTCGATGAACCACCCGATGATCGAGCGGAAGATGCGCTTGATCCGCTGCCACATGTCGAGGTCCCCTCTCCGCTCCCGACGTCGACGCCGCAGGGCGTCACGCCGGCCACGACGGCCCGGACCATAGCGGAAGGCGTCCGCCATGACAAGGCCGCCCGGCGCCTCTCGCGCGCCGTATTTTCCCTTACAGGACGGCTCCGTCCGGGGTCCGCCCCCGTCCTCCCGTGGTCACTCTGCGCGGCGGGCCGCCCGTGTCCACTCGGGCTCGGCGGCGCGGCCGCCGGGACCCGGTCGTCCGTGGTCGCTCGCTCCGGGTCCCGCCGCGCGTCGATTCTGCTATCTTCCTCTGCCGGGGGGTGGACTTGAGCGGGCTCGAGCGAGCGGCCGTGGAGCAGGCGACGTCGGGCCGGCGCTTGACCGGGCAGCCGGGCGCGACGCTCGAGGTCCACGACGAGCTCGCCTCCACCAACGACCGCGCCACCGCCCTGGCCGCCGAGGGCGCGCCCGAGGGCTCGCTCGTCGTGGCCCGCCGGCAGACCGCCGGCCGCGGCCGCCACGGGCGCCCCTGGGCCTCGCCGCCGGGCGGGCTCTACGCCTCGCTCGTCCTGCGCCCCGACGAGGCCATGCTCCGCCGCCTGCCCGCCACGCTCCTCGCCGGCCTGGCTGTGGCCGAGGCGATCGACGCCACGACCCCCGGCGCGCGCGCCGAGCTCAAGTGGCCCAACGACGTGCACCTCGGCGGGCGCAAGGTCTCGGGGATCCTGGGCGAGCTGACCCGCGACGCGCGGGGGCCGCTCCTCGTCCTGGGCCTCGGCGTCAACGTCTCCACCGACCCGGCGGCGCTGCCCGCCGACCTGCAGGCCACGGCCACGAGCATCGCGGCCGCCTGCGGCGCGGCGCCCGGGCCGGAGGTCCTGCTGGGCGCGTTCCTCGAGCGCTTCGAGGCGCACTACGACGCGGTGCGGCAGGGCGGCGGGGCCACGATCCTGGCCGCCGCCTCGGCGCGCATGCCCGCGCTCGGCAAGCCCGTGCGCGTGCGCCTCGTCGACCGCGTCCTCGAGGGCACCGCCGCCGGCCTCAACGCGACCGGAGGCCTCGTCGTCGAGGCGGACGGGCGGCGCGAGACCGTCGTCGCCGGCGAGGTCGAGGAGGTCCGCCCGGCGTGAGCGACGCGCGCACCGAGTACGACCGCCTGGTGGCGAAGACGCTCCAGCGCGCCCCCGAGCGCGCGCCGGCCTTCACCACGGCCTCCGGCCTGCCGAGGGAGCGCGTCCACGCCCCGGCGGCGCCCGATGCCGCCTGGGACGAGCAGATCGGCTGGCCCGGGCTCTACCCGTTCACCCGCGGGATCCAGCCCACCCTGTACCGCGGCCGGCACTGGACCATGCGCCAGTACGCCGGCTTCGGCTCGCCGGCCGAGACCAACGCCCGCTTCAAGGCGCTCCTCGCGGCCGGCCAGACGGGCCTCTCGGTGGCCTTCGACCTGCCGACGCAGATCGGCTACGACTCGGACGCCTCGATCGCCGCCGGCGAGGTGGGCAAGGTCGGCGTGCCGATCAGCACGCTCGACGACATGGAGGAGCTGCTCGACGGGATCCCGCTCGACGAGATCAGCATCTCCATGACGATCAACTCGAGCGCGGCCGTGCTCCTGGCCCTGCTCGTCGCCGTCGCCCGGCGCCGCGGCCTCGACCCGGCCTGCCTGCGCGGGACCACGCAGAACGACATCCTCAAGGAGTATGTGGCGCGCGGGACGTTCCGCTTCCCGATCGGGCCGTCCATGCGCCTGGTCACCGACACGTTCCGCTACTGCTCGACGGCCCTGCCGCGCTGGAACCCGATCTCGATCTCGGGCTACCACATCCGCGAGGCGGGCTCGACGGCGCCGCAGGAGCTGGCGTTCACGTTCGCCGACGGGATCGCCTACGTCGAGGCGGCCCGCGCGGCCGGGCTCGACGTCGACGCCTTCATGCCGCAGCTCTCGTTCTTCTTCGCCGCGCACTCGGACCTGCTGGAGGAGGTGGCCAAGTTCCGCGCCGCCCGCCGCCTGTGGGCGAAGATCGCCCGCCACCGGCTGGGCGCGAAGGACCCGCAGTCCTGGCGCTGCCGCTTCCACGTGCAGACCGGCGGCGTGACGCTCACGGCGCGGCAGCCCGAGAACAACATCATCCGCGTCGCGCTCCAGGCGCTCTCGGCGGTCCTCGGCGGGTGCCAGTCGCTGCACACCAACGGCATGGACGAGGCGCTGGCCCTGCCGACCGAGGCCTCGGCCGTGCTGGCCCTGCGCACGCAGCAGGTGATCGCCTACGAGGCGGGCGTCGCCGACACGGTCGACCCGCTCGGCGGGTCGTTCGCCGTCGAGGACCTGACCGACCGCGTCGAGGCCGAGGCGGCGGCGCTGCTGGAGAAGGTCGACGCCGCGGGCGGCATGATCGCCGCGATCGAGGCGGGCCTGCCGCAGCGGCTCATCCAGCAGGCGGCCTACGACCACCAGCGGGCGGTCGACTCGGGCGCGCGCGTGGTCGTCGGCGTGAACCGCTTCGAGACCGGCGAGGAGGCCCAGCCGGCCGTGTTCCGCGTCGACCCGGCGGTCGAGGAGGCCCGGGCGACGCGCCTGGCGGCCTTCCGCGCCCGGCGCGACGAGGGCCGCGCGCGGGCCCGCCTGGCCGCGCTCGAGGCGGCGGCGAACAAGGAGGGGGCCCCGCTCGTCGAGGCGATCGTGGACGCCGTCCTCGACCAGGTGACGCTCGGCGAGGTCATGGGTACGCTGGCGGGCGTGTTCGGGGAGTACGCGGGTGCCGACCATTACTGAGCCGCTGCGCGCGCCCCCGCCCGTGCCGCTCCCCGGCGGCCGGCGCCTCGTCCTCGTCGGGCCGGTGGTCATGGGCGTGGTCAACGTCACGCCCGACTCGTTCTCCGACGGCGGCCGGATCGCCGACCCGGTGGCCCACGCCCGGGCCCTGGCGGCCGAGGGCGCGGCGATCATCGACGTCGGCGGCGAGTCGACCCGGCCCGGCGCCGCCCCCGTCCCCGAGGACGAGGAGCGGGCGCGCGTCGTGCCCGTGATCGAGGCCCTCGTGCGCGGCGGCCTGCCGGTGCCGATCTCCGTCGACACGAGGAAGCCCGGCGTCGCCCGCGCGGCCCTCGCGGCCGGCGCGGCCCTCGTCAACGACGTCTCGGGCCTCGGCGACCCCGACATGGCCCGCGTGGCGGCCGCCGCCAGGGCGGCCGTGATCGTCATGCACATGCAGGGGACGCCCGAGACCATGCAGGCGGCGCCCACCTACGCCGACGTGGTCACCGAGGTGGCCGCGTTCCTGGCCGAGCGGCGCGCGCGCGCCGTCGCCGCCGGCGTCGACCCGGCCGCCGTCCTCGTCGACCCGGGCCTGGGCTTCGGCAAGACGGTCGAGCACAACCTCACGCTCCTGCGTCACCTCGAGCGCCTGGCCGCCATCGGCCCGCTGGTCGTGGGCCTCTCGCGCAAGTCGACCCTCGGCCACGTGCTGGGCGGCCGCCCGCCGGAGGGCCGCCTCGCGGGGGGCCTGGGCGGCGCCGTGTGGGCCGCCCTGCGCGGGGCCAGCGTGATCCGCACGCACGACGTCCTGCCCACCGTCGACGCCCTGCGCGTCGTCGCCGCCATCGCGGATCGTGAGGGCGCGCATGCTGCGTGAGCTGGAGCGCCTCCTCCGCGACCCGGGCAACCTGTCCGAGGTCCTCATCCTCTCGGTCCTCCTCTTCGGCCTGCTCACCTTCCTGCGCGGCACGCGCGGCGAGGGCATGCTCAAGAGCCTCGGCTTCTTCCTGGCGGTGGGCTTCATCGTCCTGCGCGGCCTGTCGCAGGAGTTCGAGCTGGCTCGCCTGACCCTGGTCCTCGACGCGATCTTCCAGGCGTCGGTGATCGCCCTGGTGGTGATCTTCCAGCCCGAGCTGCGCCGCGGCCTGGCGCTGAAGATCGGCGAGAAGTGGTTCCAGTCGAGCGTCCCCGAGCAGCAGGTGCTCGAGGAGGTGGCCACGGCCGCCGCGCGCCTCTCCAAGTCGAAGGAGGGGGCGCTCATGGCGATCGAGCGCAAGGATGGGCTCAAGAACTACGTCACCACCGGCACGGTGCTCGACGCGCAGGTCAAGGCCGACCTGCTGGCGAACATCTTCTGGCCCGGCGCGCCGCTGCACGACGGCGCGGTGATCATCCAGAACGGGCGCATCGCAGCCGCCGGCTGCTTCCTGCCGCTCACGGACAACCCGGACATCAGCAAGGCGCTCGGCACGCGCCACCGGGCGGCGATCGGCCTGTCGGAGGTCGAGGACGCGCTCGTCGTCGTCGTCTCCGAGGAGACGGGCACGATCTCGCTCGCCGAGGGCGGGCGGCTCCACCGCGAGCTCGACCGCGAGTCGCTCCTGACCATGCTGAAGGAGCTCTACCTCACCCCCGAGGACGACGACGACCCGCCAGGCGTGGGCGCCGAGGTCCCGCCGCTCCCGGGCGACCCGGCCGGGACCGCCACGAGCCTCAACCCGGGCGGGAAGACGACCACCCGCCACCAGCGCCGGATCATCAGCACCTGAGAGGCACCTGAGACGCACATGAGGGCCCACCTGCTCAACGCCCTGCTGGCGGTCGTCTTCTCGGTGCTGATCTGGAGCGCCGTGGGCGCGCAGCTCAGCGAGACCAAGGAGGTCGACGTCGACTACATCGTCATGGTGCCGCCCGACGTGACCGTGACCTACCTGGGCAAGCACGCCGCGGGCGAGCTGCGCGTGCCGATCAAGGTCGAGGTCCGCGGGCCGCGCGAGGTCATCGGCCGCCTGGCGCCGGGCGACGTGCAGGCGCGGCGCACCTTCTCGCACGAGAACACGTTCCTGCGCGAGGCGCTGGCCGCCGGCGGCACGCGCACGCTGGAGCTGGGCAGCTCGGACGTGTTCGTCACGCGCCCCAACGTCGAGGTCGTGTCGGCCCGCCCGAGCCCGCTCGAGATCGCCTTCTCGCAGGTCGGCGAGTGGGAGACGCGCCTGCTCAACCCGCAGCTCCTCGGCGCCCCGGCGCCGGGCTACCGCGTGGCGAGCGTCGAGGTGCGCCCCCACCGCGTGTGGGTGCGCGGGCCGGCCTCGATCCGTGACCGCCAGCCCGGCCCCTACGAGGTCGAGGCGGTCGACGTCACGGGCGAGCGCGTGCCCGCCGGCAAGCGCACCAACGAGCTCTCCCTGCCCCGCGCCGTGCGCACCCCGCTGGGGGTCACCTGCGACACCAAGGTGCAGGTCGTCGTCACGATCGTCCCCGAGCCCGAGGTGCGCGAGCTCCTCTTCCCGGTGAGGGTCCTCCTCTCGCACCAGCGCGGGGCCGGCGCGGCGGTCGAGCCGCTGGCCGTGTCCGTCGAGCCGCGGCCGCCGGTGCACGAGTGGTCCTGGCCGATCCCGCTGCGCGGCGCCGCCGCCGACCTCGACGCGCTCAGCCAGCGCCTCGACCAGGAGCGGCGCTCCCCGGGCTCCGTGCGCAGCCTGCCCGTCGCCTACGTCCGCTTCGACAGCGTCAAGGACCTGCCCGCCGGGACGGTCGACGACCTCGACGTCCTCGTCGTGGGCCTGCCCGACGGCGTCGCGGTCGAGGTCGGCAGCCTGCGCAAGTTCCCCATCCGCACCAGGTCCCCATGAGCGCCCCGCCCCTCCGCGTCCTGATCGGAAAGCCCGGCCTCGACGGCCACAACCGCGGCGCGCGCGTGATCTGCCAGGCGCTGCGCGACGCCGGCATGGAGGTCATTTACACGGGGATCCGCCGCAGCCCCGAGCAGGTGGTCGAGGCCGCCCTCACCGAGGACGTCGACGCGATCGGCCTGTCGAACCTCTCGGGCGCGCACCTGTCGCTCTTCCCCCGCATCGCCGCGCTCCTGCGCGAGGCCGGCGTCGGCGACGACGTGCTCCTCTTCTGCGGCGGCACGATCCCGGCCGAGGACCGCCAGCCGCTGCTCGACGCCGGCTACAAGGGCGTCTTCGGCCCGGACACCCCGCTGGAGGAGATCGTGCGGTTCGTGCGGGAGAACGCCGGGCGTCGAGACGAGCGTTGAGGATGGTTCACAACAGAGGAGCAGAGGCAGCAGAGGTCGACGACTGACCAGCTCCGTCAGCCGCTCGGTGAGCTCGCCCCATGACGTAGGGCCAGGGACCGGGCAGACCCTTCGCGGGCCGGTCGGTGTGGTCCCCCAAGGTCACCGAGAGGCCTGAGCCCCTCGCTCCCCCCCCCTCGCGGTTCGGTCGCGCAGGAGGGCTTCGAGGCGACGACTACGCGCCCTCTGCTCCCTCTGCTCCTCTGTTGTGCGCCTCCTCCGGGGTCGCGCGTCCGCCCTCGCCCAGGAACTCCGTCAGCCGCCTGACCAGCGCCTCGCGCGCCTCGGGCGGCTCGGTGACCTCGACCAGCTCGCCGTAGAGGAGCGCCTTCGACACGGCCCAGGGGATCGAGCCGCAGGTGAGCTCGACCACGACCTGCCCGCCGGCGGCCTTCTCGACGCGCGCCTCCGCGTGGTCCTCGGCGGCGAAGCGGGCGATCTCCTCCTGGAAGCGCAGGCGCACCTGCTGCGTGCGCTCGCCCTTGCCGATCGCGCCGATGCGCTCGAGCGAGCCGCCGAGGTCGAAGCCCGCGGGGACGGCGAAGGCGCCGGGGTCGCCGACGGGCGCGATCCGCGAGATCCGATCCAGGCGGAAGGAGAGGAGCTCCTGCTTCCGCTCGCAGAAGGCGACCAGGTACTGGTTGCCGAAGGCGTCGCCGCGGCCGTAGGGGCGCACGCGCCGCCCGTGCGACACCTGCTCGCTCGAGGCCGAGTAGTAGGTCAGCTCGAGCGCGGTGCGCGAGGCCGCGGCGGCGTCGATCACGGCCAGCTTGTCGCCCACGTCCTGGGCCTTGGGCGCCTCGATCCGCCCCTCGAGGTCGGCCATCTTGCTGCCCTTGTGCCGCGGCATGAGCCGGTCGAGGGCGTCGAGCAGCTCGATCGCCGCGTCGGCCATGTCGCCGTCCTCGGCCAGCGGCAGGCGCTCGATCGCCAGGCGCAGGGCCAGGGCCTCGCGCAGGGTCAGCCGCGCCGGGCGGGCGAAGTGGCGCGCGTGGTCGACGGTGACCCAGTCGCCGTCGATGAACACCGAGATGTAGTCGCTCGGCAGGTAGGGCGGGACGCCGCAGAGCAGGATCGCGTTGAGGTCGCCCTCGAGCTCGCGCTTGCTGATCCCGAGCGTCTCCTGCAGCTCCTGCTTGGAGATCCCCCCGCGCCGCTGCAGGAGCGGGATGATCGCCAGGAGGCGGCGCAGGCGCGGGACGGGGTTGCTCACGGCGCCCCCCCGCCGGCCACCGGCGGCCGGTAGAGCGCCAGGACCTCGCGCGCGAGCTCGCGCACGGAGCCGTCGAGGTCGGGCGGGTCGACGACGCGCAGGCGCGGCACGTAGCGCAGGAGGAAGCGCGCGAACGGCCGGCGCCGGCGCACGTCGAACTCGAGCGTCTCCCACTCGTCGTCGCGCTCGACGACGCGGGCCGAGGGCACGAGCGCGCGCACCTCGCTGGCCACCGGCGCCTCGAAGGCCACGCGCGCCGTGAACGGCGGCTCGGCCGGCCCCGGCGCGAAGGCCGACTGCAGGTCCTGGTACTCCCAGCGCGTGCGGCCGAGGTGCTCCCGCACGCGGAAGCCGGCCGGGATCTCGTAGTCGGGGCCCTCGCGCTCGCCGCGCCCCGCCAGCGCCACCTCGCCGCGGATGCGCTGCACCTTGAACACGCGCTCGGCCTGGCGCAGGTGGCACCAGCCGACGAGGTACCAGGCGCCCCGGTTCCAGGCCTGGCCGGCGAAGCCCAGCCCCCAGGGGTCGACCTCGCGCGCCTGCTCCTCGTGGCGACCGATCGAGTAGTAGCGGAAGCGCACGCGCCGGCGCCGGAACAGCGCCTCCGACAGGAGCTCGAGGTTCCGCGCGACGACCGGCCCGCGCTCGAGCTTGGGGTCGAGCGCCTCGCGCGCCCGCTCGGGCGGCGCGGCGTCGTCGTCGTCGACGAGGTAGCCCACCTTCACGAGCGCGGTGCGCAGGTCGGTCGACAGCTCGCCGCCGCCGCCGTGCGCCCAGGCGAACAGCGCGCGCAGCACCTGCGCCGACGCCGGCGGCAGGCGCACCTCGTCGAGGAAGTAGGCGGTGCGCGGGATCGTGTAGCCCTCGGCGCCGAAGGTCCCGGTCGCGTGCTCGACCGGGATCCCCATGTCGCGCAGGACCTTCTTGTCGCGCTCGAAGCGGCGCATGAGCGAGTCGCGCGTGGCCTTGTCGTTGTAGCCGGTGACCTTGCCGAGGATCTCGGTCAGGGGCACCGGCTCGTCCGACCGGAGGAGCACGGCGATCAGGTTGAGGATCCGCTCGCTCTTGGCCACCCGCTCGGGCGACCCCTCGCCCGTCGCGCCGGCCTCGGCGCCCCCCACCTCGTCGTCGTCGTCGTCGTCGTCGGTCATCCAGGGCCGGTAGTCTACCCATCGGCCGGGGGACCGCCATCGGGCGGGGCCGCGCCTCGCGGGCCGAAGATCGGGCAGCACTTGCGTCGACGCTCGGGCCGGGCTTCAGGCAGGCCGACGCGCCGGCCGAAAGGCGGGAGGGGGCAGCGCGCCCCCCGGCGCCCCGCCGGCCCCGCCCAGCGACCCGAGGAGCCCCCCGTGAGCAGCGACCCCCGCACCGAGACGCAGGCCGAGCCGTCCCTCCCCGCGCCCACCGACGAGGCCGCGCCCGGCTTCTGGCGGCGCGTCTTCGGCGGGCCGACGCGCCCCGAGGTCAAGGACCTGCCGGCCGAGGGGCCGGCGGGCGAGCTGGCGCCGGCGCGCCCGCGCGGCGAGGGCAAGCGCAACGCCCCGCGCGCGCCGAAGACCGACGACGAGCAGCAGCGGCGCTTCGCGCGCGCGGCCATGCTCCGGCGCGAGCGCCTGGCGCGGGCGATCGGCGAGCGCGTCGAGCAGGTCCTCACCGACCGGATCGCCGACGGCGAGCAGCGCCTGGCGGCCGCGCAGGAGGGCTTCGCCGAGGGGATCGGCGAGGTCGGCGGGCTCCTGCGCTCGATCGGCAAGAACCTCGACCACCAGGCCGACCGCGGCGAGCGGGTGGCGCGGATCCTCGAGGGCCTCCCGGGCGCGTCCGAGCGCGAGCGCGAGGCGCTGCTCGAGATCGCCCGCACGGTCGAGCAGCAGGGCGCGGGCACGCAGGGCGGCCTGGCGGCGGTGAAGGACCTGTTGGCCGAGGTCGGCCGCGGCCTCGACGCGCAGGGCGAGCGCGCCGCGCGCACGGCGACGATCCTCGAGGCCCTGCCCGAGGCGGTGCGCCGCGAGGCCGAGGCGCTCGACGGCGTGTCGCTGACGCTCGACCACCACGGGCGGAGCATCCGCGACGGCGTCGGCGCCCTGCACGAGGCCCTGACCTCGATCGGCCGCGACCTCGACCTCCAGGGCGACCGCGCCGAGCGCACGGCCAGGATCCTCGAGACCCTCCCCGAGGCGGCCCGCCGCGAGCAGGAGTCGATCGAGCGCGTGGCGCGCGTCCTCGAGGGGCAGTCGGGGACGCAGCTCCAGCTGGCCGAGTCGGTGCGCGACGTGCCGCAGGTGCTGGCGCTCGCCCGCGATGGGCAGCGCGCGGCCGAGGAGCGGCTGGTCGTCCTGCGCGAGGTCCGCCACGAGCTCGAGCTCCAGCGCGACCAGCAGGTCCAGCTCGTCGAGGCGCTGAGGACCACGACGACGCGCTTCGAGCAGCGCATGGTCCAGCTCGAGGCGCAGCTCCAGCAGGGCGCGTCGCAGGCGCGCGCCGACGCCGCCTCGGTCCGCCTGGCGCTCGAGGGCGTGGGCGAGCGGCTCGCGGCGCAGGCGCGCGAGGAGGGGCAGCGCGAGGAGGCGCGCGCGCGGCGCCTCGAGCAGGGGCTCGGCGACGTGTCGCGGCGCCTGGGCGAGAGCAACGTGCTGCAGGCGGCCGGGATCAACGGGCAGAGCCAGACGCTCGTGGCCCTGCAGGACGCGCACACCGAGCTCATGGACGTGTTCCAGCGCGCCCAGAGCCGCGCGCTGGGCGAGGTGCAGCGCATCCAGGACGAGGGCCACCGCCGCGCCGAGCAGCTCGCCTGGCGCTCGCGGCTGGCGCTCGTCGGCTCGGCCGGCCTCGTGGCCCTGGCGGTGATCTTCGGCGTCGCCCGCCCGGCGCCGGTGGTCGTCCTCCCGGCGGCGACCGCCGAGGCCGAGCGGCCGGCGGTCACGACCCTGCCGGCCGGCTTCCCGCGCGAGGTCGCAGGGCCGCCGACCTCGCAGGACGACGTCGACCGCGAGCGCCGCTTCGCCCGCGAGGCCGCCAAGCGCGAGGAGGAGGAGCGGTAGGGCCTAGCGGAGCTCGAGGGAGCGCACCCGGCGGTCGACCCGCGCCGCGTCGGGCACGAACCCGGGCGCCACGCGCAGCTCGTCGCGGACGTGGCGGTTGAGCCAGGCGGTCACGTAGCGGCGGGCGGCCGCGTGCTGCGCGGCCAGGCTCATGGTCGGGCTCCCGTCGCTCAGGATCCGCTGGGCGGAGTCCTTGAACTGGCTGTGGTTGGCGCCGTCGAGCTCGAGCGCGGCGCTGCCGGCGCCGGCGAGCCGCAGGATCGCCCGCTGCTCGGCGAAGGGCGCGATCCGGTCGGCGCTGCCGCCGAGCAGCAGCGCGGGCAGCCCGCTCAGGTCGCCGAAGCGCAGCGGTCGGCGGCCGTCGCGCGAGTCGGTCGAGGGCGGCGAGAGGGCCACGACCGCCCGCACGCGCGCCGCGGCCCCGCGCGCGGCGACGTCACGGGCGGCCGCCATGAGGGCGGCGTCGCCGCCGCGGCTGTGACCGCCGACGGCCGCCCGGGTCGCGTCGACGAGGCCGAACAGCGGCGACGTCGGGTCGTTGCCCAGGCGCTCGGCGTGGGCGAGCGCGGCCAGCAGGTCGCCGGCGTCGCGGCTCGAGTTGGCCTGACCGGTGGCGTCGGCCCCGAAGTACTTCGTGTTCTTCGACAGGTCCGGGCACACGACGACGTAGCCGAACGACGCCAGCCACCTGGCGATCCACGCGTTGTTGCGGTGATCGACGCCGGCGGCGAACAGGAACGGCTTGAACGCGTGCCCCCAGGCGACGACGGCGTGCGGCGCGCCGCGCCGATCGCCGGGGGTCCCCGCGCCCGCGCGGGTCGCCGGGTAGTAGATGCGCACGGCCCGCGCGCCGGCCGGGCCCGCCATCGAGCCGTCGAGCGTCCCGACGAGGTGGTCGCCGGCGACGTCCGGGTCGGCGCGGTTGAGCACCGTCAGGCGCCCCGCCGCGGCGGGGCCGGGGCCGGCGGCCGCGTCGACCGCCACGACGGAGTATGCACCGCGCGGCGTCCCGGCCGGGACCACGACGTCGGCCCGATCGGCGCCGCGCGGGCCGACGAAGCGGGTCAGCGCGACGGGCGCGCCGCCGCCCGCCGGGACGAGGCGCACCTCCGACAGGGACGCGAGGCCGCTGCCGCGCACGACGACGACCGTGTCGGCGTCGTTCCAGGCCTCCTGGGGCGCGATCGCGCCGATGAGCGGCGCCTGCTGGGCGTGGGTGGGGGTGGCCGTCGCGGCCAGCGCCGCGGCGAGGACGAACAGGTAGCGCACGAGGTCTCCCTCCTCGCGCCCGCCCTCAGCACCGGGCGTTCCCCGCACAGGTTCTTGCGCCGCCAGAGAGACGGGTACAGAACCTATACAGATTTCGGGAAAGAGTTGTCCGTCGGCGGACCGCTGTCCAGGCGGCCCACTCCTCCGAGGGATGACCAGGGGTGGAACTCCTACCCGCGCGTCGGCGCGCGAGGACGCGAGGAGAGGAGGGCGGCAGCTACAGCCCCGCCTCGTTCTTGCGCGGCCGCTCGCGTCGGGGCGCGACCTCGTCGAGGTCCTGCTCGTGGCGCTCGTGAAGGGCGAGCGATCCGGAATAGCGGGCGGCGATCAGGGGCACGAGGAGCAGCCCGACGAGCGGGATCAGGCTGAGCAGCGTGAGGAGGAGGTCCAGCGCGCGCCGCTTCGTCCAGTCGCCGGCGAAGCGCGCGACGAGCTTCTCCACCCGCTCCTTCGGCACGGCCCCGCCGACCAGGCGCAGGAAGAGCTGCCGGCGCTCGTGGCTGCGGACGGCCTCGCGCGCGGCGTGCATGTAGGCGCTGAACGCCAGCAGCGCGGTGGCCATCCCCCCGAGGAAGAACCTCTGGAGCGTCTGGAGCTGCTGCAGGAACTCCAGCCAGGGGAGGCCTTCGTCGAGACCCGAGATCTGCACGCGGGACCAGACGACGAAGAAGATGCCGATCGCGATGCCCACGATCGGCAGCGTGACGCGCAGCGGGCTGTCGACGCGGGCGTGGAGCGCCTCCTCGTAGCGGGCACGGACCGTCGGCTCCAGGTCGGGCCGCGGCTCCTCGGTGGCGACGTTGGCGGCGTGATGCGCCGCCAGCGCCCGCTCCTGGCGCAGCATGGGGACGACCCCGAGCGTGAGGGGGCCGAGGAACGCGTCGGACCAGGCCCGGTCGCGCGCGGCCTCTTGCTCGAGGAGCGCGGCCGTCTGGCGTCGGATGTGGTCCGTCTCGTCCGGCCCGCGGGGGACGGGGCCGAGGTCCCTCCCGCTGGCCCGCGCCTCGGCGGGGGCCAGCGACGCGGCGTGGCCGCAGGCTCCGCACGCCGTCGACTCCCCCCAGCAGGCGTCGTGGTGGCGGGCCAGGCACTGGGCGCAGGCGACCCAGCGCTCGTCCTCGGCGCGGACGTGCTCGTGGCAGAAGGGGCAGCGGAGGGCGGCCACCGCGGGGCGCACGCCCTCTCTCGACGCCTCGCTCATGCGATCCGGCTCCGTGGCGCGGAGTCTACCAGGGCGACCAGTTCGCGCGCCGGCCGGGCCGGGCCGGGCCGGTCGCCGCGCCAGGAGGGGCTGGAACCGGCGACCCCGGTTCGCCATGATCCCCGTATCGCCCGCGCGCCTGGCGCGCGGGGGGGACGACGGGGATGCCGAGGCTGATGCTGCAGACCAGCGCGCCGGACGAGGAGCGTCCGGCGACCCGGATCGGCGGGCGCCCGCTGGCGCCCGTGGGCACGATGTGGCCGTCGTGCCGCACGTGCGACGGCGCGATGCAGTTCGTCGCGCAGGTGCGGCTGACCGACGTGGGCGAGCGCGGGGTGCCGCCGGGGCTCCTCCTGCTCTTCCACTGCAGGAACGACCCCGACGGCTGCCAGGCGTGGGACGCCGAGGCCGGCGGGAACCTGGCCCTGCGCGTCGTCGAGCGCGGCGCCGTGCTGCTCGAGCCGCTGGTGCCCAGCAGGAAGACGCTGCTCGACGACATGGACGGCGTGCGCCTGGTCCCGCTCGACGGACCCTACGCCGCCCAGCGCGACCGCGACGAGCAGGTGCTGGGCGTCCTCGGGGGCGCGCCGACGTGGGTGGCCGCCGACGCGACGCCCGCCTGCGGCCGCTGCCGCCAGCCCATGCGCTTCGTCGTGCAGCTCGAGGCGCGGGGCGGCGGCGGGATCGACTTCGGCGCGGAGGGCAGCGGCTACGGGTTCGTGTGCGGCCGCTGCCCCGACGAGGCGCGGTTCCTCTGGCAGGCGACCTGAGCGCTCAGCGGGCCGTCGTGCCGGTGCCGCCGCCGCCGCTGATCGCTCCCGTGACCTTCTCGTTGATCTCCTTGGTGCCCGCGTCGAACGCGCCCTCGAGGGCGGTCTTGAACTTGTTCACGGCGCCGACGAGGAGGATCGCGATGAGGCCGACGATGATGATGTACTCCGTCATGCCCTGACCCTGGCGGCGACGGCGACGGAGACGCTGGGCGATGGACTGCTTCACGGTGGGCTTCCCTTCCTGCGGTTGATCGACGCGCGCCGTCCTTCCGAGAGGCGCGCCTCGACGCAGGACCCCTGGAGCGAGGTCCATGCCGCGCGCAAGCCGCGCGCGGCCAAGGAAGTCGCCTCCGGGGCCGCTGGAACGGGTCCGGTTCCGGGCTGAGACGGGCCGAGAACGAAAGCGAGCGCGGCCGGCGGGCGCCCGAAGGCCCCCGCCGGCCGCGCTCGCGGACGGTCCGGTCGTCGGTCGTCGCTCGAGGTCGAGGTCAGTCGAACGCGGCGCACTCGGCGAAGGGCGCCTCGCCCTCGGTGCCGTCGCCGTAGACGAGCACGAGCGTGCGGCCGCGGATCTCCGTGACGTAGGCGCGGTAGACGACGTCCGGGTTGCCGCCCCACGTGGCCAGGACCTCCGTCCCGACCTCGAGCGTCTTGGCGTCCAGGCCGCGGACCGGCCGCACCTGGTCGGGCGTCGCCCACGTCGGCTGCCCGTTGTGCAGCACCTGCACCCGCTCGCCGTCGCGCTTGAGGACGCGCGTGCGGCTCCAGTGCAGGGCCCGCTCCTCGGGCGTCTCGCAGTAGTAGACCACCGAGGTGGTCGCGTCCCGCGGCGTGCCCTGGCTCGTCGGGCCCGCTGGAGCCCTGCCGTCGCCGGCCTGCCGCGGCGCCGCCGCGGCGCCGTGGTCGTGGCCCTGACCCTGGTCGTGGTCGTGGCCGTCACCGTCGGCGTGGCCGCCCCGGGGACCGCTGCGCCGGCCGGTCGCGCCCGACGCGTCACCCTCGCCCGCCTGCTGCTCGCCCTCGGGGCGGGACTGCTGCCCACCGCATCCCGGGGTCAACGAGATCGACACCACCACGGCGAACGCCGCCACGGTCCACGCGCGCATGCAGCTCTCCCCCCCGACCGAGGGGGATCCTAGAGATCGGCTGCGGAGGGCGCCAGGCAGACGGCCGGCGCGGGCGTCACGGGCGCTCGAGGCGGCCCAGCTCGCGGCGGAGCTCCTCGTAGGCCTCCCAGGCGGTCGTCATGCGGTAGACCGGCGGGTAGGTGGCCAGCCGCGCGCGCGCCTCGTCGACGCGTCCGGCCTCGACGAGCTCGATCGCGGAGGCGCGCAGCAGCTCCAGGCGCTCGAACGCCTGCTCCTCGAGGCGCTCGCGGGCGCGGCGGAGCTGCGCCGCGAGCTCCTGGCGGACGGGCGCGTCGGCCGGCAGGCGCTCGACGACGGCGGCCAGGCGCACGACCTGCCCCGCGTGGTCGTCGGGGTGGGTGCGCGTCCAGCGCTGCGCCTCGGCGACCGCCTCCATGGGGGCGGCCGCGGCGAGGTCCAGGAAGGCGGCCTGCGGGTCCGTGGCGACGGTCGTCGCCGTCGCGCCCGACGCGGTCCGCGCGTGCGCGCCGAGGAGGACCCCCGCCGTGAACAGGCCGAGGAAGGCGGCCGCCGCCAGCGCCGGC
>JAHBXY010000091.1 GCA_019636275.1 Planctomycetota bacterium
CGGCAATGACCTCGCCGCGGCGCTGGGGGTGCCGGCGGCGCCCGCGGCGGCGCTCGACGCGCTCGCCGGCGACGACGCGCGAGCGGTCGACCTCCTGCGCGTGGTCGGCGACGACGGGCGCGCGCGCCTGGCCGCCTGCCTGGTCGCGGTCGGCATGGACGCGGCCGCCATGGACGTCGTCGACGGCGCGCGCCTCCTGCCGCGCGGGCGCCTCCTCTACACGCTCGCCGCCCTGCGCGTCGCGCTCGCCTACCGGCCGCCGCGCGTGCGGGTCACCGTCGACGGGCGCGTCGTCCACGACGGCCCGGCCTTCTTCGCCGCGGCCGCCAATACGCCGACCTACGCCGGCGGCGTGCGGATCGCGCCGGGGGCGCGGGTGGACGACGGCCTCCTGGACGTCGTGGTGATCCCGCCCCTGGGGAGCCGCCTCGCGCAGGCGGCGGCGCTCGGCGCCGTGCGCCGGGGCGAGCACGGGCGCCTGCCGGGCGTCGTCCTCGCGCGCGGGCGGCGGGTCGCGCTCGAGGGCGAGGGCCTCCCGGTCACGGTCGACGGCGAGCGCACGCCCCTGCGCGCGCCGGTCGAGGTCGAGGTCGTGCCGGGCGCCCTGCGGGCTCTCGGCGGGCCGCGGGCGCTCGCGCGCGCGGCGTAACCGGTCCACCAGATCACGGGTTCACCGGCGCCCGCGGGCGCCCAGGGGAGGTCCCATGCCCACGCGGTTCGACGACGAGGCGGACGTGGTGGTGATCGGCGCGGGGATCGCGGGCCTGGGCCTGTGCTGCGCCCTGGCCCGCTCCGGCCTCGACGTGCTGCTCGTCGACGCGAGGAAGGGCCCGGGCGGGATCCACCGCGGCGACAGCCTCGTGCCGCGCTCGACCCGCCTGCTCGCGGCCTGGGGGGCGCTCGACGCCGTCCGCGCGGCCGGCGCCGTGCCGATCGAGCGGATCGAGGTCCACCACCCGACGCGCGGCCTCCTGCTCGAGGGCCCGCTCGTGCCGGACGGCGTCGTCGACCCCTACCTGGTGCTCCCGCACGCCGACCTCGAGCGCGTGCTCCTGGCCGAGGCCATGCGCCTGGGCCGCACGCGCGTCCTGCGCCCGGCGCGCCTCGACGACCTGGTGCGCGACGGCGCCGGCCGGGTCGTGGGCGTGCGCCTCGCGACGCGCGAGGGCGCCCTGGCAGCACGCGCGCGCCTGGTCGTCGGCGCCGACGGCCAGCGCTCTGCGGTGAGGGAGCGCCTGGGGGTCGAGGTGCGCCGCGGGAGCTACGACCACGCCTACCTGGGGCTCGAGGCCGAGCGGCCGGCCGGATACCGCGACGCCCTGCGCCTGCACCTGCACCCCGAGGGCGGCGTGCTCGTCATGCCGCGCCCCGACCGCGTGGGCCTGGGCGTCCTCGTCGAGGCCGGGAGCGGCCCGCGCTGGACCGGCATGCCCGACGACGCGCTCGGCCGCGCGCTGGCGGCGCGCTGCCCGCTCCTCGCCGGGGCGCGCCTCCTGCGCGGGCGCAGCCACGTCTACGAGCTCACCTGGTCGCACGCGCGGCGCTACGTCGCGCCCGGGGCCGCGCTGATCGGGGACGCCGCGCACACGACGAACCCGACGGCCGGGCAGGGAATGACCAGCGCGCTGGGCGACGCCGACGCGCTGGCCCGGGAGGTCGGCCCGGCGCTGGTCACCGGCGGCGACCTCGACGCGGCGCTCGCCAGCTTCGAGCGCCGCCAGCGGCCGATCAACGCGCGCCTCGTGCGCCAGGCCGACCTGCTGGCGCGCCTCTACGCCTGGCGCGGCCCGCTCGGCGACGGCGCGAAGGTCCTCTTCGCGCGCACCCTCGGCTCGCCCGTCGGCGCCCTGCTCGCGCGCGGCCTGACCCGCGCGTTCCTCGTGCCCCGGGCGCCCGCAGAGGATGCGCTCGCGCGGGGCGGCGCCTCGCGAGCGGCCCGCTCCTGCGCCGACGTCCCCATGCGCCGTCCCCAGCGCTCGCTCGGGCGGGACGACGCCGAGCCCTCCTCCCCGCCGGCGCCACCGGCCGCCCCCCTCCTCCCCCTCGCCCGCTGACCCGGAGCCGCCATGACCTGCCACGTCGACCCGCATCGCGTGCGCCTCCTCGAGCACCTGGGCCTCGACCGGACCTTCGTCCGCGGCGAGGGCTCGTGGCTGTGGGACGCGCAGGGCAACAAGGTCCTCGACCTGACGAGCCAGTACGGCGCCGTGCCGCTCGGTCACGGCCCGGCCGCGCTGTGGGCGGCGCTCGACGACGTTCGCGCCCGGGCGATCCCGGCCCTGACGCAGCCCTCGCGCCCGTTCCTGGCCGAGGACCTCGCCCGCCGCCTGCTCGCCCACGCGCCGCTGGTTGGGGCGCCCGGCGACGGCGCCGTGACCTTCGCCTCGTCCGGGTCCGAGGCCGTCGAGGTGGCCCTGGCCCAGTGCCGGCTGGCGACCGGACGCGCGCTCGTCGTGGCCGCCGAGCGCGGCTACCACGGGCTGACGCAGGGCGCAGGCGCGCTCACGTGGTCGCGTGCGCGCCGCGCGCCGGCGGACGACGTCGTCCACGTGCCCTGGAACGACGCGGCGGCGCTCGAGGCGCTGTTCGCGAGGCGTGGCCGCGAGGTCGCGGCGCTGGTGCTCGAGCCGCTCCAGGGCGAGGGCGGCGTGCACGAGGCCGACCCCGGCTGGCTGCGCCTGGCGCGCGGCCTGTGCGACCGCCACGGCGCGGCGCTGGTCCTCGACGAGGTGCAGACCGGCCTCGGGCGCTGCGGGGCGCTGTTCCTGGGCGAGGCGCTGGGGGTGAAGGCCGACGCGATCGTGCTGTCGAAGGCCCTCGGCGGCGGGCTCGTGCCGCTGGCCGCCTGCCTGGCGACGCGGGCCCTGCACGTCGAGGCGTTCGGCCTCTCGCACGGCTCGACCTTCGCCAACGGCAACCTGGCCTGCGCCGTGGGCCTGGCGGTCCTCGACGCGCTCGAGGCGGACGACCAGGCCCTCGTGCGCCGGACGGCCGACGCCGGTGACCGCCTGCGCAAGGGCCTCGAGGCGGTCGCCCGGCGCCACCCCGGCGCCGTGCGCGGCGTGCGCGGGCGCGGGCTGCTCCTCGGCCTCGAGCTCGAGCCGGTCGGGCCCGAGCGCTCGTTCTTCATGGCGCACCTCGAGCACACGGGCGGCGCCGTCGGCCTGGCGGCCGGCTGGCTGCTGAACGTCGAGGGCGTGCGCGTGATCCCCACGCTCGGGAGCGGGCGCACGCTCCGGATCGAGCCCTGCCTGACGGCGACCGACGCCGAGCTGGCCCGCGGCCTCGAGGCGCTCGAGGCGCTCGTCGACCTGGTCGCCAAGGGCGACTGGGCCGCCCTGGTGCGCCCGGTCCTCGGCTCGCCGCCGTCGCGGCCGCGCGACCTGCGGGCGCACGACCGGCCGGTGGCCTCGTCGTCGCCGGTCGCCGAGGGCGAGCGCCCGACGCGCTTCGCCTTCCTCATGCACCCGACGGGCGGCGACGACCTGGTCCGCACGACGCCGGCGTTCGCCGCCCTGGCCCCGCAGGAGCGCGAGGCGCTCGCCGCCTGGGGCGCGGCCCGCCCCAGCCACGCGCCGGTGGGCTTCCTCCCGGCCGTGCGCGGCGCCGCGGGCGCCGTGGCGCAGGGCTGGCTCGTGTCGCTCTCGGACACGCCGGCCTCGTTCGGGGCGCGGCCCCGCGCCGACGTCGTGCGCGACGTGCGGGCGGCGGCCGAGACGGCCCGCCGCCTCGGGGCGGACGTCCTGGGCCTGGGCGCGTTCACGTCGATCGTCACCCGCAACGGCGACGACCTCCACGACCTGCCGCTCGCCGTGACCACCGGCAACGCGCTCACCGTCGCCCTGGCCGTCGAGGGCCTCGCCGAGGCCGCCCGGCGCCTCGGCCGTGACCTCGGCCGGTCTCGCGCCTGCGTCGTGGGCCTGGGCGCGGTCGGCTCGGCCGCGGCCGCGCTCCTGGCCGAGCGCGCGCCGGCGCTCCTCCTCGTCGGCCGCCCCGGGCGTGACGAGCGGCGCGCCCTGTCGCTGGCGGGCGAGGTCTACGCCCGCGCCGCCCGCGACCTCGAGCGCGACGACGCCCGCGGCGTGGCGCTGGCCCTGCGCGAGGGCCTCCGCCGCTGGGCCGCCCGCGGTCAGGCCGAGCGGCGCCGCCTGCGCGGGCTGCACACGCGCCTGCGCGCGCTCGCGCGCGGCGCCGCCCCGGACGACCGCGAGGCCCTCGCCCGCGACGTCGCCTGGGCCTGCGGGCTGGCCGGTCAGGCGCCGCCGGTCGCGTTCGCCCCGGACCGCCGGGCGGCCCTGCGCGCGGCCGACGTGGTCCTGAGCGCCACGAGCGACCCCGACGCGGTGATCGGCCCCGACGACCTCGCCCGCGGCGCGATCGTGTGCGACGTGGCGAAGCCCGCCGACGTGGCCGCCGCCGTCGTCGAGGCCCGACCCGACGTGCTCGTCTTCGAGGGCGGCCTGGCCCGCTGGCCCGAGCCGCTGAGCCTCGGGCAGCACCTGGGCTACCCCCCCGGCGTGGCGCTGGCCTGCCTGACCGAGACGGTGGTGCTGGCCCTCGAGGGCGTGCGCGCGGGCCGCTTCGGGCGCGTGACGACCCTGGCCGACGAGGCGCGGACGATCCGCGCGGCGGCGCGGCGCCACGGCTTCGACCTGGCCGACCTCCACCGCGGCGGGCGCGCGCTCACCCATGACGACCTGGCGGCCGTTCGCCGCGCGCGGGTGGCCGCGCGGGCGGCGGCGTGACGAACCACCCCGAGGACCCCATGAACGACACCGACGACTTCCGCTTCGGCCACTTCTCGATCGACCGCTGGATGCGCACCGTGCCCGGCGGCTACCTCGCGGACACCCGCTTCGGGCGCGCGCCCGCGCGCGACGTCCCCGACCTGCTCCTGAAGGACGGCGCCCTGCGCGACGTCTACATGCTCGACCTGGCCCTGTTCGTGGCCGCCGAGCGCACGGGCGTGAAGGTCGCGGCCGGCATGGCGCGCCTCGCCGACGACGAGGCCACGGTCACCTTCCTCGCCTCGCAGGTGCTCGACGAGGCGCGCCACTTCGAGGCCTTCGCCGCGCGCGCCGCGGAGCTGGGCGTGCCGCCCGAGGTGCGCGACCGCCTGGGCCTCGACTTCATGCCCGGCGCCTACCGGACGTTCCTCGACACCGTGCTGGCCACGGTCGACGACGGCGACTTCGAGGCCGGGCTGATCGGGCTCAACGTGATCCTCGAGGGCATGGCCTTCCCGCTCTACGAGTACGAGATGCGCTACTGGGCGCCGTTCGACCCGGGGCTGGTCGAGGTCGTCGAGGGCGCCTTCCGCGACGAGTGCCGCCACGTGGGCTTCGGCGAGAAGCGCCTCGCGCACCGCCTGGCGCGCGACCCGGGCGCGCGGCGCCGCGTGCAGAAGAAGGTCGACGAGTACGCCCGGCTCATGCGCGCCGCGTTCGACGAGTTCCTGGCCACGTCGGTGGCCATGTACGACGCGGCCGTGCGCGAGCACCCCGACCTGTGCGCGCAGGTGGAGATCATTCCGGGCCGCTCGCTCCTGCACACGAGCACCGAGGACCAGGTCCGGTGGCTCGAGGCGCGGATCCTCCAGGGCCACGCGCGCCGCCTGGCGCGGATCGGCCTCGACGCCGGCCGGTTCGAGGCGGCCGCGTGAGCCCGGTCGCCGCCCCCCGGCCGGGCGCGACGGCGACCGCGCGCGAGGTCCGGGCGCCCGCGGCCTCGCTGCCGACGCTCGTGCGCCTCGACCACGTGGTCGTGTTCGCCGTGTGCGCGGCGCTGCTCGTGGTCCACCGGGCCGAGGTGCGGTGGAGCTGGTTCGTCGCGCTGTTCGCGGCGATCGACCTCGTGGGCTACCTGCCCGGGGCGGTCCTCGTCCGGGCGCGCGGCCGGGCGCCCGGCTGGGCGTACCACCTCTACAACGCGGCCCACGGGGCGCCGTTCGCGGTGGCCCTGGCGCTCGGCTACTGCGCCGCGACGGGCAGCCCCGGCTGGGCGCTGCTCGCCCTGCCGCTGCACCTGTGCGCGGACCGGGGGCTGCTCGGCAACGGGTTCAAGGACCTGGAGAGGCCGTTCGAATGATCACGACCCTGACGACGACCACCGAAACCGACCTCCTCCTGCGCCACGCCGACCACCCGTCGGCGTTCCTGGCCCTGCGCTCGGGGACGGCGCGCTTCGCGGCCCCGGGCCTGGACGGCCTCGTGGCCTACCGCGAGGCGGGCGGCTACGCCTTCGTCCTCGGCGGACCGGTCGCGGCGCCGGAAGACCGACCGGCGCTGCTCGAGGCGTTCCGCGCCTTCGAGCGCGGACGGGGGAAGCGGGTGGTCGCCTTGCAGGTGCGGCCGGACGACGTGGCGCTGTGGCGAGGGGCCGGCTTCCGGCTGAACCAGCTCGGGACCTCGTTCTCGCTCGACCTGGCCCGCTTCAGCCTGCGCGGGCAGGCGTTCATGCAGCTCAGGAACAAGCTCAGCCGGGCGCGTCGCGCCGGGGTCGAGGTCGCCCTCCCCGAGCACGACGCGGCCACGTGGGCCGACCTGGCGGCGGTCTCGCGCGCCTGGCTGACGACGAAGGGCGCGCGCGAGCTGACCTTCCTCTCGGGCGAGGTCGGCCGGCCCGACGAGACCTGGCGGCGCGTGCTCGTCGCGCGTCAGGGCGACCGGGTGGTCGGCTTCGTGACGCTCACGCCGTCGCCCGGCCGGCTCGCGGGCTGGCAGCACGACCTGTCGCGGCGCGTCCCCGACGCGCCGCCCGGGGTCATGGAGGCGCTGGTCGTCCACGCGATCGAGCGCCTGCGGGCCGAGGGCTGCGCGTGGCTCCACTTCGGGCTCACACCGCTGGTCGGCCTCGAGCGCGAGCCGGACCTCGGCGGGGGCGGGAGCGCGCTGGCGAGCTGGCTCCTGCGCGCGCTGGCGCGCCACGGCCAGGCGCTCTACCCGGCGGCGACGCAGGCGGCCTACAAGCGCAAGTGGGGCCCGGTGATCGAGGTCCCGGAGCTGTTCGCGTTCGAGGGGCGCTACCGGCCGTGGAGCGCCGTGCGCCTGCTGCAGGTGACCCATGGCGAGTGAGCAGAGCCCCTGGGATCGCGAGGACCTGACGACGGCGACGCCGCTCCTCGGCGTCACGCGGGCGCAGGTGGCCGTCGTCGGCGGGGGGATCGCCGGGCTGTCGGTGGCCTACCACCTGGCGCGGGCCGGCGTGGACGTGGCGCTCGTCGACGCGGGCCGCGTCGGCGACGGCGCCACCGGTCGGAGCACCGGCATGCTCGGCCCGGGCGTGGGCGACGGCGTCCTCGCCCTGCGCCGACGGTTCGGCGACGGGGTCGCCCGGGAGATGCTCCAGGCGACCGTCGAGGCGGTCGACCTCGTGCGCGACCTCGCGCAGGCCGAGGGGATCGCCTGCGACCTGGTCCCCGGCGGGCAGGTCCACGCCGCGCTGACGCCTGCGCACGCGAGGCGGCGCTGGCAGGAGGCGCAGGCCTGGCGGGCGCTCGGCGTGGACGCCGGGTGGCTCGACGGACCGGCGCTGCGGCAGGCGACCGGCAGCGACGCCTACGTGGGCGGCCTGCGCCTCGAGCCGGCGGCGCTCGTCGACCCGGTGAGGCTCTGCCGGGGCCTGCGCGACGCGGCCGTCCGGCGGGGCGCGCGGGTGCACGAGGCCACGCGCGTCGTGCGCCTCGAGGCCGGGCGCGTGATCACCGCGCAGGGCGAGGTGCGGGCCCGCGACGTCGTCGTGGCCACCAACGCCTTCACACCGGCGCTCGGCCTGCTCCCGGGCCAGGTGGTCCTTCTCCACGCGCGCGCCCTCGTCAGCGCGCCGCTCCCGGCCGACGCCCTGGCGGCCCTCGGCGGCGTCGGCCGCGACGCGGTGATCGACGCGCGGTCGTTCTTCCACTACCACCGGCTCACGCCCGACGGCCGCCTGCTGCTCGGCGGCGCGACCTTGCGCCGCCGGCCGCGCGACGCGGCCGACGACGCGAGGGCCTGGGCGCGCCTGACGCGCGAGGCCGAGGCGCTCTTCCCGGCGCTCGCGCCGCTGCGGGTCGAGGGGCGCTGGTCGGGGCCGCTCGCGTTCACCTGGGACCGCCTGCCGCTCGTGGGCCAGGTCGCGCCGGGCCTGCACGCGCTCGTCGGCTGGTGCGGCCACGGCCTGGCGCTCGGCGCCTGGAGCGGCGCGCGCCTGGCTTCAGCGCTCGGGGGGCACGCGCCTCTGCCGGCGTTGCCCTGGATCCGCGGGCGAGCGCCGGCGGTCCCGCCGGCGATCGGCCGCGCGGCCGTGGCGGCCATGTCCACGGCCCTGGACGTCGCGGACCGGGCCACCTGCGCCTGGCCGCGCGCGGTGGCACGTTCGTGTGCACAGGAGGTGGCGGCATGAGCGAGTTCCTCTGGGGCACGGCGACCAGCGCCCACCAGGTCGAGGGGCACAACGTCCACAACGACTGGTGGACGTTCGAGCGGCGCTTCACGCCGTCGGGCGCCGCGTGCGACTTCGTCGGCCACCTCGAGGGCGACCTCGACCGGGCCGCGGCGCTCGGGACCAACGCCTTCCGCTTCAGCCTGGAGTGGTCGCGCGTCGAGCCGCGGCCGGGCGAGCGCGACCCGGACGGCGTCGACTTCTACTCGCGCCTGGTCGCCGGGTGCCGGGCGCGCGGGCTCGCGCCCGTGCTCACGCTCTCGCACTTCACGCTGCCGCGCTGGTGCGAGGGCGGGTGGCTCGCGCCCGCGACGCTCGACGCCTTCGAGCGCCACGTGGCCTGGGTGGCCGAGCGCTTCGGCGGCGAGGTCGAGTGGTTCGTGACCGTCAACGAGCCGAACGTCATGGCCGGGGCGGGCTACCTGGCCGGCGTCTTCCCGCCCGGCCACCGCTTCCGCCCCGACCTCGCCGACCGCTGCCTCGAGGCGCTCGTCCGTGCGCACGGCCGCGCCTACCGCGTGCTCCACGAGATCGTCCCGCGCCACCACGGCGGCCGCCGACCGAAGGTCGGGATCGCCCCGCACGTGGTCGCCTGGCGGCCGAGCCGCCTCGACCCGCTGGGGCTCACGCGGCGGATCGGCGAGCGCTTCGACTGGGCGGTGCTCGACGCCTGCAAGACGGGCCGGCTGGCGCTCACCTGGCGCACGGCGGACGTCCCCGAGGCCGAGGGCACGCTCGACTTCGCCGGGCTGAACTACTACATGGCCCTGCCCGCCGACGCGCCGAGCTTCCTGCGCTTCGCGGGGCTCCTGCACCGCCCGCCCGGGCCGGGCACGAACGACCTCGGCTGGCCGATCGAGCCCGCCGGCTTCGAGGAGGTGCTCGTCGAGGCGCACCGCCGCCTGCAGGTCCCGATCCTCGTCACCGAGAACGGGACCGCCGACGCGACCGACAGACTGCGGCCCGACTTCCTGCGCGAGCACGTGGCGGCGCTCCGCCGGGCGCGCGCCCGCGGCGCCGACGTCGTCGGCTACCTGCACTGGTCGCTCCTCGACAACTTCGAGTGGCACGAGGGCTACGGCCCGCGCTTCGGCCTCTACGCCGTCGACTACGCCACGCAGGCGCGCACGCCGCGCCCGAGCTGCGAGGTCTACCGGGCCCTGATCGCCGAGGGGCCGGACGACGCGAGGGGCGGCGCCTCGCGTGCCGCCCGCGGCGACGAGACCGACCCGACGCGCCGTCCCCAGCACTCGCTCGGGCGTGTCGACGAGCCGCAGCCACCGAAGGAGGCGTTCGCATGACCCCGCCCGCCGCGTCCCTCGAGCGCCCGTCCACGCGGGCCCAGGTCGAAGATCGACAGGTCGTGATCGCCGGCGGCGGCCTCGTCGGCTGCACGCTCGCCGTGGCGCTCGGTCGCCTCGGCGTGCCCGTGACCGTGCTCGAGCGCCACGCGAGCACGCCCGAGCTCCTGCGAGGGGAGTCGATCCTGCCCGCCGGCGTCGAGGTGTGGCGGCAGCTCGGCCTGCTCGACGCGCTCGAGCCGCACCTCGTCGCGACCGAGGGCGTCGAGCTGCGCCACCCGGCGTTCCCCGCGCCGCTCGCGCTCCTGCACGAGCGCGTGCCGGGCGCCGAGGCCCTGCGGGGCCGCTGCGGCTGGCGCCGCCCGCTCTACGAGGCGCTCCGCGCGGCGTGCCGGGCCACGCCCGGCGTCGACCTGCGCGAGGGCGCCGAGGTCGTCGCGGCGGCGCGCGGCGACGACCGGCGCGTGGTCCTGCGCACGAAGGACGGTCACGCCCTGCGAGCCGGCGTGCTCGTCGTCGCCGACGGGCAGGGCTCGCGCGTGCGGCGCCTGCTCGGGCTCGCGCCGCTCGACGACCGCGTGACGTCGTACGTCCAGGGCCTCGTCGTCCGCGCGCCTGACTACGCGCGGCGCCGGGTGGTCGTCGGCGCGCACCCGCTCGGCGCGGCGTTCGTGTTCCCGTTCCCCGGTGGGATGGCGCGGGTGACGTTCGAGCACCACCCCGAGCGCCGCGCCGAGGTGGCGGAGCGGCGGCCGCTGGACCTCCTGCGCGATGCCTTGCCCGACGTGTGGCTGGAGCTGGGCGGCGAGGCGATCGAGCCCGTCACGCCGCTCCAGGTCCAGCCCGGCCGCAGCGTCAGCGTGTCGACGCTCGTCGAGGACGGCGTCGTCCTCGCCGGTGACGCGGCCGGCTGCCTCGACCCGTTCACCGGGCACGGGATGGCGCTCGGGCTCCTCGATGTCGCCACGCTCCTGCCGCTGCTCGCGGCCGGCGACCCTTCTGCCGCGACCCTGCGCGCGCACGAGCGCGCGAGGCTCGCGCGCCTGGCCGCGCGCCGCGAGGGGACCGAGGCGCTGTGCGCCGCGTTCCTCGACGGCGGCCCGCTGGCCACGGCGCTCGCGTCGCGCCTCGGCGCGCGCTGGGCCGACCCGCGCGTGCTGCCCGCGGTGTGCGCACAGGCGGCGGGGCTCGACCTGCCCACCACGCCCACGCTCGCGGAGCGGCTGTTCGCGCTGGGCGTGCTATGACGGGGGTATGCGCGCCGTGATGCTCGAGGTCCCGCTCGCCCTGCTCGAGGAGCGCCGCCGCCTCGGCCTCGACCGCTGGGACGAGATGTGGAAGGGGGAGCTGCACATGGTCCCGCCGCCACACGGTGACCACGGCCGGCTCCTCGTCGGCCTGGCCGCCTTCTTCCGCCTGCACTGGGAGGCGCTGGGGCTCGGGCGCACGTACCTGGAGACCGGCGTGAAGCGGCCGGGCACCGGCGAGGACCCGGCGCTGAGCCGCCCAACGGACTACCGGGTCCCCGACCTCAGCTTCCTCCTCCCGGAGCGGTACGGCCGGTTCGTGGACGGGTGGATCGTCGGTGGCCCGGACGCGGTGCTCGAGGTCGTCTCGCCGGGCGACGAGAGCCGCGAGAAGCTCCCCTTCTACGCGGACCTGGACGTCCGCGAGGTGATCTTCCTCGACCGACTCACGCGCACGGTGGAGGTCCTGCGCGCCAGCCAGGCGGGTTGGGCGCAGGTAACCGCCGGCGCGGACGGCTGGGTGCGCAGCGACGTGCTCAGGACCGAGTGGCGCACCGAAGGGGCGACGCTGCGCGTGCGCCGCTGGGACGAGCCGGCGCGCGAGATGCCGATCGAGGTGTAGCCCCTCAGGGCAGGTCCAGCAGGACCACCTCGCGCGCGGGCGCCGTGGGCGGCAGGCACAGCGGGCGAGCGCGCGTCGACGGCCCGCCGAGCTGGTCAGGCCGCCGAGGCCGGGCAGGCCCCGGCGGAGCGGCGGCTGGCTCGAGATGAGCCGCTCGCCGGCGATTGACGCGACGCGTCAGTGTCGGTTAGGGTACGATCGATCTGGAGGACGCCCGAGCGAGCGATGGGGACGGCCCATCGGGCCGCTCGTGCAGGAGCGCTCCTGCGCGAGGGCCGCCCCTCGCGAGCGCATCACCGTCGAGGACCCCATGCCCCTGCCGCCCAGCTCCAACTACCTGACGGACAACGAGGACCTCCTCTGGCACCTCGAGCACACGGTCGCCTGGGAGGAGATCGTCCGGCTCGTCGAGCGCGACTTCACCCTGCCCGACGGGCCGGGCTCGGTCGCGGCGGCCCGTGAGCAGTACATGGCGATCATGGAGGAGGTCGGCCGCTTCGTCGCCAACGAGCTGGCCCCGCACGCCGAGGCCATGGACGCGCACGGGACGCGGCTCGAGGACGGCGAGGTCGTCATGGCCCCGGCGTCGGTGGCCGCGTTCGAGATGCTCAAGGACATGGGCCTGCACGGCCTGTGCATCCCGCGCGAGCTGGGCGGCATGAACTGCCCGCTCGTCCTCTACTTCGCCCTGGGCGAGGTGATCGCGCGCGCCGACTGCGGGTCCATGACGCACTTCGGCTTCTTCGGCGGGATCGCGCAGTCGCTCCTGGCCTACGCCGCGCGCGAGGGGTCGCTGAAGCTGCAGGACGGCGTGGTCGTCGAGACGCGCTTCCGCGAGGTGATCGAGGAGATCACGCGCGGCGAGGCGTGGGGGGCGATGGTCCTCACCGAGCCGGGCGCCGGCTCGGACCTGGGCGCGATCCGCGCGCGCGCCGTGAAGGGCCCCGACGGCAAGTGGCGCCTCAGCGGCGAGAAGATCTTCATCACCTCGGGCCAGGGCCAGTGGCAGATCGTGCTCGCGCGCACGAGCGACCCGAAGGAGGGCGAGAGCGGCCTGGCCGGGCTGTCGCTCTTCCTCGTCCCGCGGGTGATCGAGCGCGACGGCCAGAAGATCGACAACGTCAAGGTCACGAAGGTCGAGGAGAAGCTCGGCCACAGCTCGTCGCCGACGGTCAGCCTCCTCTACGAGGACAGCGAGGCGGAGCTGATCGGCCAGCTCGGGCAGGGCTTCGAGCTCATGCTCATCCTGATGAACAACGCCCGCGTGGCGGTCGGCTTCGAGGCGCTGGGCGTGTGCGAGTCCGCCCACCGCATGGCGACCGAGTACGCGGCGCAGCGCGTGACCATGGGCAAGGCGATCAAGGACCACGAGCTGATCGCCGACATGCTCCAGGACATGGACACGACGATCCGCGGGATCCGCGCCCTGTGCTTCGAGGCGGTCAACGCGACCGAGCTGGCGCACCGGCTCGACGCCAAGCTGCGCCTCGACCCGCCGGCCGACCCGACGGCGAAGGAGGAGCTCGAGCGGCGGCTCTCCCGGGCCAAGCGCTACGCGCGCGACCTGACGCCGCTCCTCAAGTACCTCGCCAGCGAGAAGGCCGTCGAGCTGGCGCGCATGAACATGCAGATCCACGGCGGCATGGGCTACATCCACGAGACCGGCGCCGACCGCCTCCTGCGCGACGCGCTCGTCCTGCCCGTCTACGAGGGCACGAGCCAGATCCAGGCGCTCATGGCCCTCAAGGACCGCCTCGGCGCCACGATCAAGGACCCGGCCAAGTTCGTGCGCAAGGCCACGGCCGCGCGCGCGGCGGCGACGTTCTCGCGCGGCCTCGACCGCGCCGTCCACCAGGCCGAGGTCAAGCTCTACCAGTCGATCGAGGCCGTCGTGGCGCGGATCCTCGGCACGAAGGTCAAGACCGAGTGGCAGACGCTCACGCAGGGCGGGCTGTCGGAGAAGCTGGAGTACCTGACGAGCAAGTTCCTCCGCTCGTGGGACGCCAAGCAGGACTTCGCCCACGGCCTCGTCCACGCCGAGCGGATCACGCGCATGCTCTGCGACGTGCGCGTGGCGAAGATCCTCCTCCGCCAGGGCAAGGAGCACCCCGAGCGCCTGGTCCACGCGCGGCGCTGGATCACCCGCATGCTCCCGCGCGTCACGGCGCTGGCCCTCGAGGTCCAGTCGACCGACCTCGACGACCTGCTCGGGCGCGCGGAGGCCGAGGACGCCGAGCGGCAGGCGGAGGCGGCGACCGCGGCGCACGCGTAGGGGGCGTCAGGCTCACGCGGCGTCGAGCACGGTCGCGGAGGAGGAGCGCCGCTCCTCCTCCCTACCGGTCTCCGCTCCTTCGCGGTCCCTGCCGGGGCCGCCTACCCTTGCCGAACTCCGCGCGCGTCCTGTCGAACCAGCGTCGCCGCTTCTCGACCTCCGCCCTGGGCAGCGAGTCCTCCACGTCCAGCGCCAGGTCGATGTAGCCGAAGTCGAGGTCGTCCTTGCGCATGGCGACCAGGTCGCGGATGTCCTTCAGATCGTCGGTCTGGAGGGGCCTGCTGCCGTCCCTGAAGAGGAGCAGCTTGTAGACGACCAGGTCTTCCGGGGTGACCACGCGGACGCCGCGTGGCCTGAGCGGCAGCGGGATCGACCTCGCCCTGCTGACGATCCTGCGGGACAGCGCCTCTCGCTCCGGCTCCGGGACGATCAACTCCACGATGAGCTTGGCCCCGTGCCGGAGCGGAAGGTCGAGCGCGGTGGCGTGGACGCGCTCGAGGTCGTCCAGCGCGGCCGTCGGGACGCCGAACCCCGCCGTCGCGAGGTCGTGGAGCAGCGCGCGCCGCTTCGACCGGTCGGGCTCGAGGAGGACGACGACGTCGATGTCCTTCGAGCTCCTCGGCTGCGACCAGAACGCCAGCGTGAACGAGCCGGTGAACGCGTACTCGACGCCGTGCGCCTCGAGCGTGTCCACGAGGGCGGCGAGCATCGCGTTGGCGGGGTCCTCCGCCTCGCGCGGATCGACCTTCGGCATGATCCGGAGTCCTGCTAGGCGCGACGACGTCGCCGCTTCGCCGCTTCCTCGCGCTGTCCGCGATCGACCGCCTTGGCGCGCTCCCACCGCTCGCGGGGGTCGTTGCCCATGGCGGCGTCGATCGCGGCCTGCTGGCACATGAGGGCGAGGAAGGTCATCGCCCCCGCTGCGGGCTCCATGGGCTCCTGCTTGTGGGCGTCGTGGTCATACGCCTCCCCGGCGCGCGGGCTGCGCTGGCTGCGGCGACGGGTCGTCATCGGTCGAGCTCCGGTATCGGTTCATCATACGTCCTCCGCGCCGCCGACAGCTACCTGGCGCCCGCGGGTGCTCGCCGCTCGCTCAGCCCTCGCCGAGCACGATCAGCGCGTCGTCGGTGACGAGGACGACGCCGCCCTCGCAGGGCGCGAGGCGGAGCCGCCGGGCGCGCGGCACGGGCAGGAGGACGTGTTCGAGCCGCACCTGCCCAGTGGCGACTTCCAGACCCGACACGTGGATGCGCGCTGCTCCCTCGCTCCAGACCCGCTCCGCGACCCAGAGGATCGAGGGAGTGAGCACGAGCGCAGGGCTTGGGTCCTTCAGGGCGCGGGTCCAGCGCACCTCGCCCGTCGCGCGTAGGACCGCGAAGAGCCGGTCGCCCTCCCACGTCGCGACCATGACCCACGCTTCATCGAGGGCCACGCCCTCGCGCGTGACGGCGAGCCCCCCGTCGAACTCCCGCGTCCACTCGACGGCGAGGGTCGAGCACGAGAGTTGAACCAACCTGGAGGACGTCCCATGCCTCATGACCGGAGCGTCGGTGCTGAAGGCGACGAGGCGCTCGTCATCCAGGCCCAAGGCCACCGAGCGCTCGAGGTGAACGTCCCAGAGCTCGCGCGCCCACACCGTCGCGCCCGTGTCCAGCGCGATGAGCTGGCGATGGCGGCCGCTCTCCAGCCACACCCAGCGACCGCCCACGCTCACGGACGCCCCATGCGGGAGCGGGAGCTCCCACGCGCGCTCGCCGAACGCCTCCGGGAACAGGTCGATCAGGCCGAAGGTGGGCCCGAACGCGCAGACCGCCCGGGCGCCAAGGGCAGGGATGAGCCGGGAGACCTCGTCTGGCAGGGTGCAGCGGACGATCACTTCTCCGGTCAGGACGTCGCGAGCCGTCAGCAGGCCGTCCGGCGCAGCGGCGACGAACTGGTCGCCCACGAGCGCGGCCTGTCCGAACCAGACCGGATCGCCCGACCAGCGGAGGGCCAGGTCGTCCAGGGCGCGGGCCTCGAGGTGGGCACCCAGCGTGAGGACGACCTGCGGCGCGACGACGACGGCCCTCCTTCCCGCGCTCAGAGGCACCCGCGCTCGCTCCACGAGGGTCCGCGGCGCCCGCGCGAGCGACCGGCGGAGCACGAGCCCGTCCGGCCCCGGCCAGGGCGACCAGGCGTCCAGCGCCTGCTGCGCGTCCGCGTCGCCCAGCCGGGTCAGCCGGCAGAGCTCGCGCGCCTGCCCGCGCCGGTCGCCCGCGCGCGCGAGCGCGCTCGCGTAGGCCCACCCGGCGGCCCGGTCGCCGGGGCGGGCCGCGGCGGCGCGGGCGAGGGCGCGGAGGTCGAGGTCGGCCACGGGCGCAGGATAGCCGGCGGGCCGGTCGGTTGCCGGGTCGTCCGGCGCGGTGGAGAATCGGCCCGCCGTGGGCGTCGACCGTCGCGACTACATGTACGAAGACCGCCACCAGCGCGCGCTGTCGGGCTGGTGGACCGTGCTGTCGGTCAGCCACAAGCTCGTCGTCGTCAACGTGGTCGTATTCCTGCTCTGGCAGCTCCCCGGGCTGAAGACGTTCATGTACGACCAGTTCACGGTCGGCTGGACGGGCGTCTTCGTCCACGGGCGCGTGTGGACGCTGTTCACGTCGGCGATCTCGCACTACGACCTGTGGCACCTGCTCTGGAACATGCTCTACCTGCACTGGTTCGGACCGGACCTGGAGCAGGTCTACGGGCGGCGGAACTTCCTGGCCCTCTACGTCCTCGGCGCGCTCGTCTCGTCGCTGACGCACGCCGTGTGGTCGCATCACTACGGGGCCGGCGTCCCCGCGCTCGGCGCCTCCGGAGCGGTCATGGCCGTCGTCGTCGTGGCGGCCATGTTCTTCCCGCACCGCACGATCTACTTCATGATGTTCCTGCCGGTGCCCCTGTGGCTGCTCGCCTGCTTCAAGCTCGTGGGCGACCTGGCCGGCCTGGCGGGCGGCGGCGGCGGGGTGGCGCACGCGGCGCACCTCGGCGGCGCGGCGCTGGGGCTCCTGTTCAAGGTGCTCGACCTGCGCCTGTTCGGCTCCCCGGGCCAGCTCGAGCCGGAGGGCGCGCGCTGGCGCCTGCCGCGCATCCTGCGTCTGCCGCAGCGCGCGGCCGTGGCGGCGCCGGCGCCGCCGACCAGGTCGAAGGTCGACGAGGCGACGGCGCAGCAGGTGGACCTCCTGCTGGAGAAGATCAGCCGCGAGGGGATGGCCAGCCTCACGCCCGACGAGCTGGCCTTCCTGCAGCAGGCCAGCCAGCGCTACAAGCGCTGAACCACACGGCGCGAGGGCGGCGCGGAGACCGCGCCGCCCTCGTCCCGTTCGATCGAGTCGAGCCGTCAGCTCCGCGGGACGATCACGTCGCCGCCGCGGTCGAACCCGGTCCGGCCGCGCGGCCGGTCAGGGTAGGAGACCGCGCCGCCGAGGGCCGCCGCGCCGAGCCCGAGGAACATCGACACGACGCCCAGGAACGCCACGCCGCTGAGCGCCGTGGCCGCCCGGTCGGCCGCGCCGGCCACGCGGTACTGCAGCAGGGTCGCCTGCTGCTCCCAGCGCACGACGTTGCTCTCGGCCTCCTCGCGGCTCATGTTGGTCTGCGCGGCGAGCATGTCGATCAGCGCCGCGCGCTGCCCCGGCGTGGTCTCGCCGCCGAGCGTGCGGATCACGGCGTTGCGCAGCTCCGGGTCGGCCTGGATCGTCTGCAGGTCCTGCTCGATCTCCGCCGGGAGCTGGACCTGCTCCATCTGCTGGAGGGCCGCCGGCGCGACCGCGCCCGCGATGTCGCTGGCGAAGGCCGCCGTGCCGGCGAGGGCCCGCGTGACGCCGGCCGTGACGATCCACAGGCCGAAGAGCATGGCCACGCCCCAGGTCACGACCCCATGCAGGCCGCGGTCGAGCTTCGTCGGCGAGCCGGTCAGGCGCCCGGCGAGCCAGCCGCCGCAGAAGAGCGAGACGACCGAGGTCAGGAGCACCCAGATCACGGTGCCGAAGCCGAAGGCCTGGTCGGAGAGCGGGTCGAACGCGGCCAGGCCGATCGCCAGGCCGAGGAGGTTGAACCAGATCTGCAGGACCGACGCCACGACGGCGCCGGCGAAGATCGCGCCCCAGGAGATCCGCTTGAGGAGCGCCGGCGAGGTGTCGATCGCCGTCGGGGCGAGCAGGTCCACGGGTCCCGTCGAGGGCACCACGTGCGGCGGCGCCGCCGCCGTCGTGCTGCTGGAGGTCGCCGCCTGCGGGTTGTGGGGGTTCATGTCCACTCCTTCTCTCTCTGCGCCGCGCTCCCCCCTCGCCCGCGGCGCGGGCCGTCCTCGTCGGGCGACGCCGGTCGCCCGGAGCCTCGCCCGCCCTTCCCGCGCGCGCGCCACGGGCGCGCAACGCGACGCGACGACCACGTCGCGCCGCCGAGATCGGGCGCACGTGCCGTGCCGACCAGATCCCCTGCCGCGCCGGGGAGGGGGCGGGCCAGGGCTGGCGCTCGCGGCCGAAGCGCAGGGCCAGGCGCGTCCCCCGGCCAGCGATCACACCGCGCGCCGGAACGCCTCCACGAGCGCGGCGGCCCGGGCCGGGTCGACCGGCCGGCCGGCGCGCCCGCCCTCGCGGGCGGCGCTGGCCGCGATCGCGCCGTCGAGCCAGGGGACGAGCGCGGGGCAGGTCTCGGGCGTCAGGCCGCTCCCGAGCCACACCGGCACGCCGGGCGCGCCGGCGCGGGCGGCGCGCAGGGTCGCCGGGTCGGGGGCCTCGCCGGTCGCGCCGCCGCTGATGATGATCGCGTCCGCGCGGCCGCGCTCGGCGGCGTCGCTCGCCGCGCGGCCGAGGTCCTCGGCCACGAGGGGTCGGGCGTGCTTCACGTGCACGTCGGCCAGCACGGCCACGGCGCCGGGGCCGCCGGGCGAGGCGCCCAGGTGGTCGCGCAGGCGCAGCGTGGCGGCCGCCTCGCCCTCGATCACGCCCTGGTCCGTCGCCGCGGCGCCGGTGTGCACGTTGACGCGCACGAAGCGCGCGCCAGACGCCACGGCGCAGGCCAGGGCGGCGCGGGCGTCGTTGCGCAGCGCGTTCACGCCGACCGGCCGCGCCCCGGCGCCCAGGACGACCTCGCGCGCGCAGCGCGCGAGCGCGGCGACGGTCTCCGCCGGCACCTGCTTGAAGAAGGGCGCGTCGCCGTAGTTCTCGACCACGAGGCCGTCGAAGCCAGCGGCCCAGAACGCCGCCGCGTCGGCCACGGCCCGCTCGACGATCGCGTCCATGGGCGGGCGGCCGTCGAGCACCCAGCCTGGGCTCCCGGGGAGCGGCGGCAGGTGGACCACGCCGACGAGCGGCTTCGCGCCAGCAGGGAAGGGGAGGGGGACGCGCACGCGGCGAGTGTAGCGTCCCGCGCCCCGCGCCGCGGCGTCCGCGGGTATCCTCCTGCCCTGGGCAGGTGCGCGGATGGAGACGGGCAGGAAGGCCGACCGGGACGCCTGGGTGCGCGCGCTGAAGCGGCCGCACCCCCGCCTCTTCTGGGTCTACTCGGCGCGCGCGCTCCTCGGCGGGCCGCTGTTCCCGATCCTGTTCGTGGCGCTGTGCTTCCGCTACTACACGCTGCGCTACACGTTCACCGAGGAGGGGGTCACCGTCTCCTGGGGCGTCCTCTTCTACAAGGAGTCGACGGTCCTCTACCGCCGGATCCAGGACATCCACGTGCGGCGCAGCTTCCTCGAGCGCTGGCTGGGCGTGGCCACGGTGGACGTCCAGACCGCGTCGGGCAGCGCCGGGGCGGAGATCGAGCTCGAGGGGCTCGAGGACCACGAGGCCGTCCGCGACTACCTCTACCGGCGCATGCGCGGGACCGAGGCGGTGACGGCGGCCGCCCCGTCCTCGGCCGACGGCGACGGTGCGCCGGCGAGCGGCGACGCGGAGGTCGTGGCGCTCCTGCGGGCGCTGAAGGACGAGCTCGACGGGGCGCGGCGCGCGCTCGAGGGGCGGGGCTAGCCGTGTTCGACGTCACCCGGCGCCTGGCGGCCGCGATCCTCAAGGTGCCGCTGACCCCGCCCGACCCGCCGGCCGGCAGCAAGGGGAGCACGGCCGTGTTCCGCGCCAGCCCGCGCTACCTGACCTACAAGCTCCTGCCGTTCTGGCTGAGCGCCGCCTGGAGCCTGGCGATCTACCTGGCCGTCGGCGTGGCGGGCTTCGCCGAGGGCGGGCCCGTCGTGCGCGTGCTGGTCGTCGCGGGCGGGCTGTTCGTCGTCGGCGGCCTGTTCGTCGGCTACTGCGCGATCCGCCTCGACTACGAGCTGCGCTACTACGTCCTCACCGACCGCTCGATCCGGATCCGCGAGGGGGCCTGGCTCCTGCGCGAGATGACGCTCACACACGCCAACGTGCAGGACGTGAGCATCTCGCAGGGGCCGCTGCAGCGCGTGTTCCGCATCGCCGACGTCGTGGTGAAGACCGCGGGCGGCGGCGGGGCCACCGCGGCCCAGCCGGGCGGGAGCGGCCACCAGGCCATGCTCGCCGGCGTCGAGGACGCGGCCGCGGTCCGCGACCGCATCCGCGCCTACCTCGGCCGGCAGCCCGACGACGGCGGGCTGGGCGACGACGCGGCCGCCGCGCGTCAGCCCGCGCGCACCCGCCGCGCGCCGACGCGCTGCGACCGCCACCGCCCTGCGCGAGGTCGTCGTCGCGGCCCGCGCGCTGCGCGGGCGGCCGAGCGCCGGCGCGCGGCGGAGCCTGGTGGGCGTCAACCGCAGCGCACGCGCGACGATGAGCCGCGCTCCCCGAGGAGGCCGCCCGCGGCGGGCGGACCGCTTCGCGGCGGCGCTCGCGGCGGTGCTGCCTTTTGTTTCCGCACGCCAGGGCGCTCGCGCGGGCCGACGCGGCGCGCCGGAGGAACCGGGGCGTGAGCGCCAGCACGCCCGACCTGCTGACCCCGACGAGGTGGCGGCCGTGCACGCGGCGGTCGTCGGCTCTCCGGGCGGCTCTCCGGGCGGCGGCTCCCGGGGCTCCCGGCCGGCGCCACGAGGCGGCGCGCCTGCGGCGGGCACGCGGCGGCCGTCGACGCCGCCCGCGCCTACGCGCTCGGCGACGGCCTCGACCTGTTCGAGTGCACCGACCTGTTCGAGGTGGCCGCGCGCCTGCTGATCGCGCTCCTGGCCCGGCCGCCGTTCGCGGCCCGCCCGCGGGCCACCGCCCTGGCGACGACGCTCGCGCTCCTGCACGTCAACGGGATCGTCGTCGAGGCCCCGGCCGACGACCTCCTGGCGGCCGTCGACCTCGCCGCCCGCGAGGACGCCGACCTCGTCGAGGTGGCCTGGGCCCTGCGCCAGCGCGCCCGGACCTGGTAGGCGCGCGGCTGGGGGTGCGACAAAGCGCCACGTTGCGCCCGCCTTAATTACGGCTAATCTCCACCGAAATGCCTTTGAGCCCGCGTCGCGGGCGGGGGAGGAGCCGCGATGACCACGTCCGCGACGCCGCCGCCGGGGGGGGTGCCTCCAGGGACCTACGCGCTCGCGGTGGGGGTCGCCTCGGGGGCCCTCGGCGCCCTCGGGGGGGTCCTCTTCGTGAGCCTCCTCGGCTGGTCGCCCGCGAACGTGCGCCCGGCCGCGCGTGACGTCGCCTACGTCGCGGACGACGACGGCGAGGCGCCAGCGGGGGCGGTCGCCGTCCCGGCGCTGGTCGACGCGCCGCCGCCCGCGCCGACGGTCGGCGAGGACGGCGCCTGGCCGCCCGAGCGCGACGTGCGCGACGTGGCGGTGAAGCGGGCCGACGCGCTCGAGGTGCTCCGGGTCCAGCGGATCCTCACCGATGACCCGTTCTGGGGCGCCTGGCGCGACGCCCCCTACGTCGAGGTGCCGCTCATGGCCCAGCAGATGGCCATGCCGCGCCTGGACGCGCCCTCGATCGACAAGCTGCGCGTCCAGGGCCTCTGCGACGGGCGCCAGATCGCGTGGCGGATCGGCTGGGACGACCCCACGCCCGACGGCAACGTCGACGTGAGCCGCTTCTCCGACGCGGTGGCGATCGCCTTCCCGCTCGACCCGGGCGCGCCGCCGATGATGGGCTCGAAGGAGCGCCGGGTCCAGATCCTCTACTGGAAGGCGCTCTGGCAGAAGGACATCGACGCCGGCTTCCAGGACGTCCAGGCGCTGCACCCGAACTACTGGACGGACCTCTACTGGTTCGCGGAGGGGCAGTTCCCCTACCCCGTCCCGTCGTCGTTCCAGCACCCGGCCTCGCGGCAGTGGTTCATCGCCCACCAGGCGGGCAACCCCATGGCCGCGTTCTCGCGCTCGCAGCCGGTGGAGGAGCTCGTCGCCGAGGGCTGGAGCACGCTGACCCACCAGCCCCACTCGGCGACCACCGGGCGCGGCGCGTGGGTGAAGGGCAAGTGGGCGGTGGTGCTCCGGCGGCCGCTCAAGACGACCGACCCGCTCGACTACACGTTCACCCTGGGCGGGAACGGGCAGGCCTCGTTCGCCGCCTGGAACGGCAGCGCCGGCGAGCGCGGCGGGCGCAAGCACTGGTCGAACTGGGTCGACTTCGTGGTGAAGCCGTGAGCCTGCTCGCCCAGGCCGACCTGCTCCTCGGGCTGGCGCGGGCGTTCGGCCAGCCCGGACCCGCGGCGACGAAGGCCGTCGCGGACCTGGCCGGGGTCGCCGAGCCCCTGACCGAGGCCGCCGGGGGCCCGGACCCGCGCGCGCTGGCCGACGCCCTGCGCCTCGCCGCGTGGTCGATCGCCGACGCCGAGCCGGGCGCGCTCGCGCGGGAGTACGAGCGCCTGTTCTCCTGCGGCGTCGCCTGTCCGATCCACGAGGCGGGCTTCGTCCGGCGCGACAAGGGGCACATCCTGGGCGACATCGCCGGCTTCTATCGCGCCTTCGGCGTGCAACTCCGCGATGGTTCGGCCGAGCGGCCCGACCACCTGGTGGCCGAGCTCGAGTTCCTGGCCCTGCTCCTGGTGATGCTCGCGCGGGCCGAGGGCGAGCCGGCGGAGGTCACGCGCGCGGCGGCGCGCGCCTTCGGGGAGGACCACCTGGGCGAGTGGCTGCCCGGCTTCGCGATGCACCTCGCCGTGACCACGCGCGAGCCGGCGTACGCGCACCTCGCCCACGCGCTCGCCGGGGCCTGGACGGCCGTGGCCGCGACGCTCGGGCTCGACGAGGCGCCGCGGCGGCTGCCTGCGGCTGGGACGGGGGCGGGGGCGGGGACGGAGGCGGGCGAGCCCTTCGAGTGCGGGCTGGCCGAGGCGGGGCTGGCGTGAGCGACCTGCGGAAGGAGCGGACCGGGATGGGCCACGACGGGCGCGTCGATCGGCGGCAGTTCCTCTTCCAGCTCGGCGTCGGCGCGGGCGGCGCGCTCCTGGCGAGCACGGCGCTGGCCGACACCCAGCTCCTGCGCGCCGTGGACGTCGAGAACCCGCTCACGAAGTACCCGAACCGGGACTGGGAGCGGCACTACCGCGACCTGTACCGGTCCGACACGAGCTTCGTGTTCCTGTGCGCGCCCAACGACACGCACAACTGCCTGCTCCGGGCGCACGTCAAGAGCGGCGTCGTCACGCGCATCTCGCCCAGCTTCGCCTACCACAAGGCCACCGACCTGGCCGGCAACCGCGCCAGCCGGCGCTGGGACCCGCGCTGCTGCCAGAAGGGGCTGGCGCTCGTGCGGCGCTTCTACGGCGACCGGCGGGTGAAGCGGCCGATGATCCGCGCGGGCTTCAAGGCCTGGATCGAGGCCGGCTGCCCGCGCGATGACAAGACCGGCGCGGTGGACAAGAAGTGGCTCGACCGCGGCCGCGACGCGTGGGTGGCGGCCTCCTGGGACGAGGCCTTCGACTTCGCGGCGAAGGCGCTCGTCGACATCGCGAAGGCCTACGGGGGCGAGGCCGGGCAGGCGCGGCTCCGCGCGCAGGGCTACGACCCGCTCATGGTCGAGGCCACGCAGGGCGCCGGGACGCAGGTGCTCAAGTTCCGCGGCGGCATGGCGGCCCTGGGCATCACGCGGATCATGGCCTTCTACCGCCTCGCCAACTCCATGGCGCTGCTCGACGACACGCTGCGCGGCGGCGGCCGCGAGCGGGCGGTCGGCGCGCGCGGCTGGGACAACTACGCCTGGCACACCGACCTGCCGCCCGGGCACCCGATGGTCGTCGGCCAGCAGACCAACGAGTTCGACCTGTGCAACGTCGAGCACGCCGGGCTGGTGATCGTCTGGGGGCTCAACTGGATCACGACCAAGATGCCCGACGGGCACTGGCTGACCGAGGCGCGCCTCAAGGGGACGAAGGTCGTCGTCATCGCCTGCGAGTACAGCGCCACGTCGAACAAGGGCGACGAGGTCGTGGTCGTCCGCCCCGGCACGACCCCGGCGCTGGCCCTCGGGCTGGCGCAGGTGCTCATCGCCGAGAAGCTCTATGACCCGGACGAGGTCAAGACCCGCACCGACCTGCCGTTCCTGGTGCGGCTCGACACGGGCGACCTGCTGCGCGCCAAGGACGCCCTGCCGGGCCACGAGCACGCGCCCTTCACGAACAACATCACCGTGCTCCCGACGGGGCAGAGGCCGCCGCCGGCGCACCTGCACGCCGGCCCGATCATCACGGAGGCGCAGCGCGAGGCCTGGGGCGACTTCGTCGTGTGGGACGAGAAGACCGGCGCCCCGGCGGCCGTCCACCGCGACGCGGTCGGCGGGCGGTTCGCGGGCACGGGCCTCGAACCGCGCCTCGAGGGCGCCGTCGAGGTGACGCTGGTCGACGGGACGAAGGTCGCCTGCCGGACGGTGTTCGACCTCACGCGCGAGGTCCTGGACGGCAGCTACACGCCCGACGACGTGCAGAAGCTCACCTGGTGCCCGGCCGACGTCGTGCGCTCGCTCGCCCGGCAGGTGGCGGCGAACCAGGAGCGGACGACCTTCGCCCTGGGCATGGGCCCCAACCAGTTCTTCAACAGCGACCTGAAGGACCGCGCCGTGTTCCTGGTCGCGGCCCTGACGAAGAACGTCGGCCGGATCGGCGGCAACGTCGGCAGCTACGCGGGCAACTACCGCTCGGCCATGTTCTCGGGCGTGCCGCAGTACGTGGGCGAGGACCCGTTCGGGCCCGAGCTCGACCCGGCGAAGCCGGCCCCGGTGCGCACCTACTTCCGCACCGAGAGCGCCCACTACTTCAACCACGGCGACACGATCCTGCGCTACGGCAAGGGCGTCCTCACGGGCAAGACCCACATGCCGACGCCGACCAAGTCGATCATGGTGAGCAACTCGAACTCGCTGATCGGCAACGCCAAGGGCCACTACGAGACGGTCGTCAACGGCCTGCCGCGGGTCGAGTTCGTGGCCGTCAGCGAGTGGTGGTGGACGGGGAGCTGCGAGTACGCCGACATCGTCTTCCCGGTCGACTCGTGGGCCGAGTTCAAGGTCCCCGACATGACCATGAGCGTGACGAACCCGTTCCTGTACGTGTTCCCGGCCACGCCCCTGCCGCGGATCCACGACACGCGGCCCGACGCCGAGGTGGTCGCCGGCGTGGGACGGGCGGTCGGCCGCCTCACGGGCGACCCGCGGCACGAGCCGTACTGGCGCTTCGTGGCCGAGGGCGGCATGCGCCCGTACCTGCAGCGGATCCTCGACCACAGCGCGCTCATGCGCGGCTACAAGGTCGAGGACCTCGAGCGCAAGGCCGAGCAGGGCACGCCGGCCATGGTCCTCTCGCGGACCTACCCCAAGTGGTCGAGCTGGGAGCAGGTCCACGAGGACAAGCCCTGGTACACGCGCTCGGGGCGCATGGAGTTCTACCGCGACGAGCCGGAGTTCAAGGACAGCGGCGAGAACCTCGTCGTCCACCGCGAGCCGATCGACTCGACCTTCTTCGAGCCCAACGTGATCGTCGCCAGGCCGCACCCGGTGCTGCGCCCCAAGACGCCGGAGGACTACGGCGCGGACCGCGCCGACCTCTCGACCGACGCGCGGCAGGCCAGGCACCTGATCCGGTCCGTCGACGAGCTGATGAAGACCGAGCATCCGCTCATGAAGAAGGGCTACGACCTGATCTTCCACACGCCGAAGTACCGCCACGGCGCGCACACGACGCCGGTCGACACGGACATCGTCTCGGTGTGGTTCGGGCCGTTCGGCGACATGTACCGCCACGACAAGCGCACGCCCTTCGTCAACGAGCTGTTCGTCGACATCAACCCGGCGGACGCCAAGCGGCTCGGGGTCGAGGACGGCGACTACGTGTGGATCGACGCCGACCCGAAGGACCGGCCCTACCACGGCTGGAAGGCCGGGACCGAGGAGTACAAGCTCGCGCGGCTCATGGCGCGGGCCCGCTACTACCCGGGGACGCCGGTGGGCATCACGCGCATGTGGCACAACGCCTACGGCTCGACCTACGGGTCGGTCCGCGGCCACGAGAGCGACCCGACCGGCCTGGCCAAGTGCCCCGAGACGAACTACCAGGCGCTGTTCCGCTACGGCAGCCATCAGAGCTGCACGCGCGGGTGGCTCAAGCCGACGTGGATGACCGACACGCTCCACGTGAAGACGATGTACGGCCAGGAGATCGTGCAGGGCTGGGTGCCCGACATCCACGGGCCGACCGGCGCGCCGCGCGAGGCGATCGTCAAGATCACGCCCGCCGAGCAGGGGGGCCTCGCGGGTCAGGGCCTGTGGCGGCCGGCGAAGCTCGGCCTGCGCCCGACCTACGAGGCGGCGGCGCTGAAGAGGTTCATCGCGGGCGAGTTCGTCCGGCGCGCCTAGCGGCCGGGGTCGGTGGTTCGAGACACGCCTGGCGTCCGGCCGGGCCCTGACGCGACGACGGAGGGAGCACCATGGCCACGCGCGAGAACTGGCAGCTCGGCCGCTCGATGCAGTACCCGTTCGCCGCCCCGCCGCCGCGGCGGCAGGTGGCCTACATCTTCGACGCCAACAAGTGCATCGCCTGCCAGACCTGCACGCTGGCCTGCAAGACCTGCTGGACCAGCGGCAAGGGCCAGGAGACGATGTTCTGGAACAACGTCGAGACCCGGCCCTACGGCGGCTACCCCATGGGCTGGGACCTCAAGCTGCTCGACAAGCGCCCGCCCGCCGCCTGGAAGGGCGAGGTGTGCGAGACGAAGACGATCTTCGAGGACGGCGGGCCGCTCGACCCCCCGACCGGGCACCGCCCGGTGACGGAGGACTACGCCGCGCCGAACCTGGGCGAGGACGACGTGGCGCACGGCGTCCAGCCGGGGACCCACTTCGACGGCGAGCACGCGGCGTGGATGTTCTACCTGCCGCGGATCTGCAACCACTGCGACAGCCCGGCCTGCCTCGCCGCCTGCCCGCGCAAGGCGATCTACAAGCGCGACGAGGACGGGATCGTCCTGATCGACCAGGAGCGCTGCCGCGGCTACCAGGAGTGTGTGCAGGCCTGCCCCTACAAGAAGACGTTCTTCAACATGGTCTCGCGCACGAGCGAGAAGTGCATCGGCTGCTTCCCGCGCGTCGAGCAGGGGCAGGTGGCCCTGTGCGTCGAGTCGTGCATCGGCAAGATCCGCCTGCACGGCTTCCTGACCACGCAGGGCCCGCCGCGCGCCGACAACCCCCTCGACTACCTGATCAAGGTCCGGAAGCTCGCCCTGCCCCTCTACCCGCAGTTCGGCACGGGCCCGAACGTCTACTACATCCCGCCGCTGCACGTGCCGACGGGGATCCTCGAGCAGATGTTCGGGCCGGGCGTCGAGGAGGCCAAGCGGCTCTACCGCGCCGCCCGCGAGGACCGGACGCTCCTCGGCGCGCTGATCCTCTTCGGCTCGCAGGACCGGATCGTCGAGCGCTTCGAGGTCCAGGGCGACGAGGTCGTGGGCTGGTCGGGCGCGGGCGAGGAGGTCACCCGCGTGCCGTTCACCGAGCCGCAGCACCTGCGGGCGGCGTACGACGCGACGTGGGGCGCCTACCGGCACAACACGACCTAGTGTGAACGACGGCTGCGGCCGCGGATGCCGGGCGACGGGGGGCGCGCGCGGGTCGTAGGATCCGGCGATCGATACGACCCGCGCGCGCTCCCCCCTCGCCTCGGCCTCCGCGCCCTCGCCTCGCTAGCGGTTCCATTCCCCCGTGGGTTCGAGCGTGTCGATCACAAGTTTGCCCGTTCGAGGTCAGGCCCTCGTGTGATCGACGGCTGGCGCGAGCGGGTAGATCACACGTTTGCGTGCTTGAAGACAGGGCCCCGTGTGATCGACGGCGGCGGCCGCGGATGCCGGGCGACGGGGGGCGCGCGCGGGTCCCAGGAGCCGCTCCGCCCCCTCGCCTCGCTCGCCGTTCCACGTCGCCCGTGGCTTGATCTCGAGCTTGCGCGCCTGGAGGCCGTCTCTCGTGTGATCGACGGCTGCGGCCGCGGATGACGGCGCGTCGTGCTCCAGAGCCCGACAGGCCGATGCGGCCTGCGCTCACCCCAGCCACACGTCGCGCAGCTCGCGCTCGACCGCGTGCGGGGCCTTGTTGCCCAGCGCCTCGCGCGTCCACGCGATCCCGCGCCCGACCGTCCACAGCGCGTTGGCCGCGAGCGGGCCGAGGTGGCCGAGCGTCTTGCCGTAGTAGCGCCGGCGCGCGGCGTAGAAGTACGCCGGGCGGCGCCGCCGCGCGGCGGAGAGCGCCTCGAGCTGCGACGACGCGGCGTGCAGGTGCACGACCTCGGCGCGGGGCTCGTGGGCGATGCGCCACCCGGCGGCCCGCGCGCGCAGGCAGTAGTCCACGTCCTCGAAGTACATGAAGAAGCCCTCATCGAGCAGGCCGACCTGCTCGATCACCTCGCGCCGGATGAGCACGGCCGCAAACGAGGTCCACTCCGGGTCGACGCCGGCGACAGGGTCGTCGGGGGGCAGAGCCACCCGCCAGCGCGCGAGGAGCCGCTCGACCGGCCCCGTCTTCGAGGCCGCGAGCAGCTCGCTCACGGGGGTGTGCCGGCGGAAGCAGTTCGACTGCGGGGTGCCGTCGGGGGCGAGGAGGCGCGGGCTGACGAGGCCCACCCCGGGGTCGGCCTCGAGGGCCTCCCACAGGCGGTCGAGGGCGCCGGGCCGCAGCGTCGCGTCGCTGTTGAGCAGCAGGTAGGCGCGCGCCGTGACGGCGCGGATCCCCAGGTTGTTGCCGGCGGAGAAGCCCCCGTTCACCGGTGAGGGGACGATGCCGACGTCGCGCAGCCCGCGGGCGGCCACCCCGGCGCGCAGGCGCTCGAGGGCGTCGTCGCCGCCCTGGTTGTCGACGACGATGAGGGCGTCCTCGGGAGACGCCTGCGCCGCCACGGACTCGAGCGCCGCGAGCGCCAGGTCCGGCGTCCGGTAGTTGAGGATCACGACCGCCACGCGGTTCATGGAGCGACTCCGGTCGAGAGGCGCGCCGCGGAGCGCGACGTGGGGACGATGACAAGGGAGCACGGAGTCCCCGTCGGGCAACGCGCGTGCCGCGACTGGACGACGCCTCGCCGCGGCCTCCGCACCCCGGCGGCCGGGCGCTGCCATGAGCGCAAGCCGCGCCGGCGCGGCAAAGCCCGGGGCGGCCTCGCGCGGTCCGGCGACCCTGGCGCAGGCCCCGGCCGGGCCGTCGGTCCCGATCCGGGTCGCCTTCGCCCATGGGGCAGCGCCCCCGGACGGGAGAGAAAGTCCACGGTCCCGCCGAAGGCGCCCGGAGCGGGTCTCACCCCCCGTCCCTCCCGCCCCTTGGCGTAGGCCGCGCCGGTGTGGGCCGGGCTGGGCCATCCGTGCCCGATGACCGCCCACCCTGACTCAAGCCGAACCACCGCCGCCCGCAGCGACCAGGTGGAGCCCCCGTTGCGTTGACGCTCCGGCGCCATCGACCTGCCGAGGACCGGCGGGGCGACACATCAACCCTCAGCCGACGGTGACGAGTATGGGCTCGAACGCGGCGAATACGAACGGGCGGACCCTCCTGCACGGCGCGAGCGCGCCGCCGCCCCCCCACATCGAGTCGAGCGACACGGCGTCGCCAGCGGCGGCGCCGCCGCCGCTGCGCGAGGTGCCGGAGCGGGGGCAGGCCCCTCTCCTCGTGTCGGGCCCACCGCCCGCGAGCGGCGCGCTCGTCACGCCGATCCTCGACGAGCTGCCGGTCGCGATCCTCCCCGAGTCGTTCGACGACCCGTTCGTCAACGGCCGCGTCTACCTGGCGCTCAAGCGCGCCATGGACGTGATGCTCGGCGCGACGCTCCTCTTCCTCCTCGCGCCGGTCTTCGCGCTCATCGCCCTCGCGATCAAGCTCGAGGACCGCGGCCCCGTGTTCTTCTTCCAGACGCGCGTGGGCAAGGACGGGCGCGAGTTCCGCTTCTGGAAGTTCCGCTCCATGGGCGTGGACGCCGAGGCGCGTCGCGCAGAGCTCAAGGCCAGCGCGCCGGGCGACGCGTTGAACGACCGGCTGCGCTTCAAGATGAGCGACGACCCGCGGGTCACCCGGGTCGGCCGCCTCCTGCGGCGCTTCAGCCTCGACGAGCTGCCGCAGCTCTGGAACGTCGTGACGGGCGACATGTCGCTCGTCGGGCCGCGCCCGCCGATCCCCGAGGAGGTCGCGGAGTACGAGCCCCGGCACCGCCGGCGGCTCGAGGTGGAGCAGGGGATCACGTGCCTGTGGCAGGTCAGCGGCAGGAACCTGCTCTCGTTCGAGCAGCAGGTCGAGCTCGACCTGCAGTACGCCCGCCGCCGTAGCCTCGGCCTGGACGTGCTGCTGCTCGTGCGCACGATCCCCGCCGTCCTCTCCGGCCGCGGAGCGTGCTAGTGCTCCGCGCCCGCCTGGCGACCCCGCGCCGCGCCCCCGGCGGCGCGGCGCTCCGCGTGGTCGCGTCGCCCAGGGTCGAGCTGGCCGGCGCGCGCATCGACGACGTCACGATGGCCGAGGCGATCGAGCGCATCGAGGACCTCGTCGCGCGCCGCCGCCCCGAGTACGTCGTCACGCCGAACGTCGACCACCTGGTCAAGCTGGCGGATGACGCGCAGTTCCGCGCGGTCTACGAGCAGGCCGCGCTCGTCCTGGCCGACGGCATGCCGCTCCTGTGGGCGAGCCGCCTCCTCGGGACGCCCCTGCGCGAGAAGGTCTCCGGCTCGGACCTGTTCGTGGCCTTCGCCGAGGTCGCGGCCCGGCGCCGCTACCGGCTGTTCTTCCTCGGCGGACGCGAGGGGGCCGCCGCGCGCGCGGCGGAGGTGCTCGCCGCCCGCCACGCCGGCCTCGAGGTGTGCGGCGTCGAGGCGCCGCCGCTCGGCTTCGACCAGGACCCCTCGGCGAACCGCCGCGTCCTCGAGCAGGTGCGCGCCGCGCGGCCCGACGTGCTCTTCGTCGGCCTCGGCGCGCCGAAGCAGGAGAAGTGGATCCACCGCTGGCGGCACGACCTGGGCGTCCCGGTGTCGATCGGCGTGGGGGTCTCGTTCGAGTTCGTCGCCGGCATGGTCCGGCGAGCCCCGCGCTGGATGCAGCGCGCCGGCCTCGAGTGGGCCTGGCGCCTGCTCATGGAGCCGACGCGCCTGTGGCGCCGCTACCTCGTCGACGACCCGCGGTTCCTCCTCCTGCTCGCGCGTCAGTGGCGCGGGGCCAGGCGCCAGCCGAGCGCGGCGGCCGCGCAGGTCGAGCGCGCCGGGGCCGGGGCGCTCGACGCCGACGCGGGGACGCAGCCCCGGTCGACCACGGGGCAGGCGCCGGACAGCGCCGAGACGCCGGAGCGAGGCCGCGACGCGGCTTGAGGCGAGCCGGGCGCCGTCGCGGCGCCTGGAACGCCGCTCGCAGCGGCCGCTCGCGAGACCGAGTGATGGCCCGCCGCGGCGACCCCGAGGGGGCCCCGCGGCGCTGGCCGAGAAGGACGAACTCATGCGTGAGGAAGGACAGGGGCTCGACGGTGCGGCGCGGCCCGCCGGGGTCCCGGCCGACGCGCCGCCGGCGGCCCGGAACACGGGCCGGGACGCGGGTCGGATCGCCTACCTGGTCAACCAGTACCCCAAGGGCAGCCACACGTTCATCCGGCGTGAGATCGTCGGGCTCGAGGCGCGCGGGGTCCCGGTCGAGCGGTTCTCGATCCGCTCCCTCGAGGGTCGCCTCGTCGACGCGCGCGACCTCGAGGAGCGGCGGCGCACGTGCGTGCTGCTCGAGCAAGGGGTCGGCGGCCTGCTCGTGGCCGTGGTCGCCTGCGTCGTCGGACGCCCGGCGCGGTTCGCCGCCGCCCTGGGCCTCGCGGTCCGCACGGGCTGGCGCTCGGACCGCGGCCTCCTGCGCAACCTGGTCTACCTGGCCGAGGCCTGCCTCCTCCTCCGCGAGCTGCGCGCGCGCGGCGTCGACCACGTGCACGCCCACTTCGGCACCAACCCGGCGACCGTGGCCATGCTCTGCCGCGTCCTCGGCGGTCCGCCGTTCAGCTTCACCGCCCACGGCCCCGAGGAGTTCGACAAGCCGGACCTGCTGGCCCTCGGCGAGAAGATTCACCGCGCGGAGTTCGTGGCCGGCGTGAGCAGCTTCGGCCGCAGCCAGCTCTACCGCCGCTGCGCGCCCGACGACTGGCGCAAGGTCGAGGTCGTCCACTGCGGCGTCGACGCCTCCTTCCTCGACGCGCCGCACGCGCCCGCGCCCCGCGCCCCGCGGCTCGTGTGCGTCGGCCGGCTGTGCGAGCAGAAGGGGCAGCTCCTCCTGGTCGAGGCCGCCGCCCGGCTCGTGCGCGAGGGCCTCGACCTGCGGCTGGTCCTCGTCGGCGACGGCGAGCTGCGCGAGGCGATCGAGGCCCGGCTCACGCGCGCCGGCCTCGAGCGGCACGTCGAGATCACGGGGTGGGCCAGCGGCGAGCGCGTGCGCGAGGAGCTGCAGGCCGCCCGCGCCATGGTCCTGCCCAGCTTCGCCGAGGGGCTGCCCGTGGGCGTCATGGAGGCGCTGGCCCTCGGGCGCCCCGTGATCAGCACCTACGTGGCCGGGATCCCGGAGCTCGTGACCCCCGACTGCGGCTGGCTCGTGCCGGCCGGCTCGATCGACGCCCTGGTGGACGCCATGCGCGAGGCGCTCCTCGCCGCGCCCTCGACGCTCGACGCCATGGGGCGTGCCGGCCGCGAGCGGGTCCGCGCCCGCCATGACGCCGAGCGGATCGTCGTCCGCCTCGACGACCTGTTCCGCGACTGCATCGCCCGGGAGCGCGCGCGGCGGGAGGGCGAGCCGGCCGTCGCACCGGGCCGCGCCGGCGAGTCGACGAGCAGCCAGTCGCCCGGCGAGTCGCCCGGCAACTCGATCGGGGGCCTGGCCGGCGGGTCGGGCGGTGGACCCGCCGGCGCGGCTCCGGCCGCGTCGCGCGCGGCCGCCTGAAGGACCGACGGACCGAGGAGAGGTGGCGTGCCCATGATCGACCTCATCAGCGCGCTGTCGACCGTCGTCTGGCTGGCCGCGGCCGCCGGTCTCGCCGTGGTGACCGTCGCGGCGGTCGTCCTGCTCGGGCTGGCCCTCGTGGCCGCGGGCCAGTGCCTCGTGGGCGCGCTCACCGCCGAGCGCTGCCGCCTGCCGTCCCGGCCGCCCGGGCGCGTGGCGATCCTCGTCCCGGCGCACGACGAGGAGGCGGGGATCGCCGCCACCGTCGTCGACCTGCGCCGGCAGCTCCGGCCCGGCGACCGCCTGCTCGTCGTCGCCGACAACTGCGCCGACCGGACGGCGGCGGTCGCCCGCGCCGCCGGCGCCGAGGTGATCGAGCGCCAGGACCCCCGGCGACGCGGCAAGGGACACGCCCTCGCCCGCGGCGTCGAGGTCCTGGCCGCCGACCCGCCCGAGGTCGTCGTCATCGTGGACGCCGACTGCCGCCTCTCGCCCGGCGCCGCCCTGACGCTCGCCGGCCACGCGGCGTCGACCGGCCGCCCGATCCAGGCCGACTACGTGCTCTCGCCGGCGGACCCCAGCGCCCGCTCCGCCACCTCCGCCCTCGCGTTCCTGGTGCGGAACCGCGTGCGCCCGCGCGCCCTCGCCGCCCTGGGGCTGCCCTGCCAGCTCACCGGCAGCGGCATGGCCTTCCCCTGGGCGCTGGTCGCGCACGGGCCGCTCGGCGGTGCGCACCTGGTCGAGGACCTGCTCGTCGGCGTGGAGCTCGGCCTGCGCGGCCGGCCGCCCCTGGCCTGCGTCCGGGCGCACGTCAGCAGCCGGCTCGCCGACCGCTCCGACCCCGCCGCCGCCGCCACGCAGCGGACGCGCTGGGAGCACGGTCATCTCGTCGTCCTCCGCACCCATGGGCCGCGCCTCCTCCGCGAGGCCATGCGCCAGCGCCGCCTGGACCTCCTGGCCCAGGCGCTCGACCTCGCCGTGCCGCCGCTCTCGCTCCTCACGTTGCTCCTGCTCGCGACCGCCGGCGCCGCCGCCGTCGCCGGCTGGACGCTGCCCCTGGCGCTGGCGGCCGCCGGGCTCGGCGCCCTGGCGCTGGGGCTCGGCGCGGCCTGGTGCCGCTTCGGGCGCGAGGTCCTGCCGGCCCGGCGCGCGATCCTTGGCGTGCCCGGCTATGTGCTCTGGAAGCTGCCGATCTACGCCACCTACGCCCTGCGCGGCGCGGAGCGCCGCTGGGTGCGCACCCGTCGCGGGCCTGCCGAGACCCTCATCGTCACGGCCGCCGAGGACGCCGAGGGCGGGCCGCACCGCGACGGCGCACCCCGGAGCGTGGACGCGGCTTCGGCCCGGCCCCGGGCCGAGCCGTCACCGCTGACGCCTGCGGGCGGGGCGTGAGGTCGTAGGCAGGGCGTGGGCGGCGGGGCGGCGTGAAGCCGCCCCGGCCGCCCGCGGCGGAAGGCCGCGGCCCGCCGCGTGCGGGTGGCAGCGCCCAGGCGCGTGGCGCGAAGTCCGTCGGGCGGCGGCGGGCGAGGGTCGGTCAACGGCCTGCCCTCCCTCACCGCCGCTCGACCAGCACGCCGCAGCCGCAGTCGAGCGAGAAGGCGACCGAGCGCGGGTCGACGCGGCCGTCGAGGATGCTGCGACCCATGTGCTCCATGCCGTCGGCGAGGCGCGAGGCCGCGTCGCCGCCCTCGCCGCGGTCGAAGCGCACGCTCGTCCCGTCGCCCAGGCTCGCGCCGAACCAGGCCGGCGGCTCGAGGAGCCCCTCGCGGATCAGCTCGCCCGAGCGCACGAGGAACGTCCCGAGCCCCTCCGCCGACAGCCGGTCGCGGATCCGCAGCGACCCGTCGTCCTCGGACTCGACCCGCGCCGTCGGGGACGGCATGGGGAGCGCCAGGGGGCCGAGCGGGCGCGTGGGGCCGCGTCCCCGCCCGCGCTCCTGCGGCCGCCGCCGGGCGCGTCCGCGCCGCGCGTGACGCTCGCCCGTCCCCGCGGGACCGCCGCGCTCGCCCGCCCGCAGGTCGTCAGCCCGCAGGTGGTTGGCCCGGCGGTCGGCCCCGCGGTCGGGCAAGTCGTCCCGCGAAGGGGTCATGGTCAAGGTGTCTATCCTGTTCATCGTCGCTCCGTGGCTCCCGAGGCGAACCAAACCCTAACCAATGGGTCCGACAACCCGGGGGGAGCTGTCCCTGCCTGACCTTGCGTCGCGGGGAGTCGCCCGCGCGCGGCGGGCCGGGCATGATCCGGGGGGAGCGCGCGAGGAGCCCATGCCGCCCTGGCCGAAGATCGACCTGCCCGTGCGACCGCCGTTCGCGCCCATGGAGGCCAAGCTGGCGGCCCGGCTCCCCGAGGGCGCGCAGTGGCGCTACGAGCCCAAGTGGGACGGCTTCCGCGTGCTCGTGTTCCGCGACGGCGACGGCGTGGTGCTGCAGTCGAAGGCCGGGCTGCCGCTGGGCCGCTACTTCCCCGAGCTGGAGGAGGCCACGGGTCGGCTGCCGCTCGACCGCTTCGTCCTCGACGGGGAGATCGTCGTCCCGACCGACGGCGGCTTCTCGTTCGACGACCTGCTCCTCCGCGTCCACCCGGCCGAGAGCCGCGTGCGCAAGCTCGCCGCCGAGCTGCCCGCCGCGGTGGTCCTGTTCGACGCGCTGGTGCTCGACGGCAAGGCGCTCCTCGCCACGCCGCAGGACGAGCGGCGCGCGGCGCTGGAGGCGGCCGCCGCGCGCGCCGACCTGGCGGGGCCCGAGGGGCCGGGCACGTTCCGCCTCTGCGCGACGACGACCGAGCTCGACCAGGCGCGCCGCTGGCTGGAGGCGCCGGGCGCGGCGGACACGGACGGCGTGATCGCGAAGCGGCGCGACCTCGACTACCGCGCCGGCGAGCGCGACGGCATGCAGAAGGTCAAGCGCATGCGCTCGGCCGACTGCGTCGTGGGTGGCTTCCGCTACGCGTCGAAGGGCGGGCTCGTCGGGTCGCTCCTGCTCGGCCTCCACGACGACGAGGGCCTGCTCCACCACGTCGGCTTCTGCTCGACCATGCCGCGCAAGGACAAGCCCGAGCTCACGCGCCGGCTCGAGGGGCTGCGCCGGCCGCCGGGCTTCACGGGTCACGCGCCGGGCGGACCCTCGCGCTGGGCGACGGAGCGCTCGACCGAGTGGGAGCCGCTCGACCCCGTCCTCGTCGTCGAGGTGCGCTACGACCACTGGAGCGGCGGCCGGTTCCGCCACGGGACCAAGTTCCTCCGCTGGCGCCCCGACAAGGCGCCGCGGCAGTGCACGTTCGAGCAGGTGGAGCGGCCGGCGCCGCCGGCGTGAGGCTGGGCGAAGCGCTCGGCTCACGGCCCGGTCGCCCGGAGCGCCCACGGCAGCAGCCCCTCGGCCACCGCGTCGCGCACTCGGGCGGTCCCCCAGGCCAGGACGGCGTCGTCGAGCCAGCGGCCGACGAGGGCGGCCCGGCGAGCGGGGTCGGCCGGGGCGGTCACCGGTGCGGCGACCGGCAGGAACACGAGCCGCTCGAGCAGCGACTCGGGCACGCCCGGGAACAGCTCGAGGAGGCGCGCGCGCAGCCCCGTGCGGGGGTCGACGGGCGGGAAGCCGGGCCAGGCGGCGCGCAGCGCGCGCGCGCAGGCCTCGACGGCGGCGGGGCCAGGCGCGTCGACCCAGGCCTGCGCGGCATCGAGGGCGCCGGCCAGGCGCGGGTCGGGCGCCGGGCCGAGGTCGGCCAGGGCGCGGCGCCCCACGGCCAGCGCGGCGGCGACCGGGACCTCGTCGCCGAACACGGCCCACTCCACCAGCCAGTGGTCGACGATCCGCATGGCCAGCCAGGCCGGCGCGTGCTCGGGG